>NZ_JBEZZG010000005.1:0-417089 GCF_040639085.1 Nonomuraea sp. NPDC023979 | reverse complement strand
CCCGCCTACGGCAAGGGCTGGACCGGAGTCCCCGCCGGACCCGCCCGGGACGGCGTGTACCAGCCCGCCACCGGCGCGGCCCCCGGCAAGTGGGAGGCCGGCTCCGAGGACTACAAGGACATCCTCGCCAAGCCCGGCAAGCGCTACCGCGACCTCAGGACCGGCGCCGTGTGGCTGTACGACGGCAACGAGTTCTGGACGTACGACGACCCGACGGTGATGCTGCAGAAGGCCGCCTACATCCGGCACAAGAAGCTGGGCGGCTACATGATGTGGTCCATCGACGGCGACGGCGCCAAGGCCTCCCTCACCTCCGCCTTGTACAGGGTCCTGCGCTAGAGGACCGTCCGTCAGCTCTGATCTGGTTCGTGGCGACTCTCCCTAATCGCGGCATCCGGCCGCGGTCAGGGAGAGGAGCCACGGCTCCTGCGTTGCGTACGGAACGACACGGCGACTGCGGCGATTTCGACCACAGTGACCACTTCTCATTCTGAGCAGTGGTGGCAACGGCGCGTTCTCCGCGTGCGCGGATAGGAGCGTAAGGCTGATCGCCCTTTCGGCTTACTGGAGCCCGGCCGGGGTGATGCCGGGTTCGTGGCCGACGAGCGGTTCTCCGGTCTGCTCCCTGGTGATCAAGTCCCATGTTCGCACCGTGCGGTCCTCGCCGCCGGAGACGGCGATCAAGCGGCTGTTCACCTGAGTTACCGCGATGGCGTTGATAGCCCAGTCGTGGCCGGTCAGTGGTTCGCCGATCTGCGCTCTGGTGATCGGGTCCCATACTCGCAGCGTGTGGTCCACGCCTCCGGAGACGATGACCGGGCGACCGCTCATCTGTGTGATCACGACTGGGCCTCCGGCGGGTTCGTGGGCGAGGAGCGGGTCTCCGATCGGCTTTCCGGTGGCCAGGTCCCATAACCGCACTGTGCCTTCCCAGCCGCCCGACACGACGACCTGTCGGCCATTCACGTCACCGACCGCGACCGACGTGACGTTGCTTTTGTGGCCGGTCAACGAGTCGCCGATTTGCTTTCCGGTGGCCAGGTCCCATATTCGCACCGTGCCGTCGCGGCCGCCTGAGACTACAACCGGCCGGCCGTTCATCTCACTCGCCATGACCGAAGCGATGGTGCCGCTGTGGCCGGTCAGCGGGTCTCCCATTTGTTTTCTGGTGGTCAGGTCCCATATCCGTATCGTGGCGTCCTTACCGGCGGAGATGCCGACCGGGCGACCGTTCACCTGGCCGAACGCGACCGAGACGACGCTACGCTCGTGACCAGTCAGCGGGTCTCCGATTTGTCGTCTCGTCGTCAGGTCCCATATCCGTATCGTGGCGTCCAATCCACCGGAGAGGGCGATCGGCCGGCCATCCATCTGGCCGACCGCGATCGAGAGGATACGTTCGTAGCCGGTCAACGGCTCATCGGCCGTTTCTTCTATGGTCAAGCCGCCGACCTGCTTTCTCGTGATCAGGTCCCATATCCGTACTGCGTCCCTGCCGGTGGATATGGCGATCGGCCGTCCGTCTACCTGGCCGGTTGCGATGGATATGACTGCGTCGCCGTGGCTGGCAGGACCGGGGCCGACGTTGACGGAGAGCATCACGGCAAGGGTTACGACCACTGCGCAGGCCACTATCAGCACGCTCCGGCGGTGTGAGCGTGTTGCCCTATGTGCTGTCGGAGGCGAAGCTGTGGCGGTTGATATCGCTGAAGCCCGCAGGGTGTGCGCCGATGGCGTAGCCGGGAATCGCCGGTCGGCATCGGTCACTGTTCTGTTCTCCTTGACCTCGTGTCGTATCCGCCGCCTTCTATGGGCGATCGCAATTGAGGTTGGAGGCGGCGGAGATGTTGACGATCACTCTGCCATGCTCAACCGTTGCACACCATCGGATAGTTCAAGCCCTCGGTTTCGTGCCGTTCCGGAATGGAATGCATCTCCCGTAAACTTTGCCAGGGCGGGAGAGGGTGACTTCGGCGGCGTTTTCGACAGGTGCACTTCCTTATCGATGGCGAGGCGGAATGAGTTCCGAGGATCCCGTACGGCGCCGTATGGTCGGCCTGGGGGTGATCGTTGCGGCGCTCTTGATCGTGGTCGCCCCGTTGATGGTGTTCAGCGCGATGCTCGAGTCCCAGATCGAGGATCGCGCCGAACGGGCTCTCAGCAGCCGGGCAGAGCTGGTCAGCCAGGCGCTCCGGCGGGATCCGGCGGGGAGTTCGTGGCAGGCCGCGGCCGGTGGGTGGGCGTCCAAGGCGGCGCGCCCCGATGGGCGGACCCTGGTCATCTCGACCTCCGTTCCGGTTGAGGCGGGGATGATGCTCGGCACCGAGTGGTACGAGCGGTGCTACAAGATCGTGTTCACCGCGATCGGCACTCCGGAGCAGGGTTATGAGCTGGAGAAGGTTCCCGGGTGCGCGGAGGAGCAGTGCAGGGGACGTCGGCCGTGTCCGGCGCTTTCGCCCAGTTGACCGGTCCGCGCGGGGCGTAGGCGCGAGGGTTCAGCAACGCCGGCTTCCCGGCCACCGCCCAGGCGATCTGGGTTGACAAGTGCATACATGTACATGCAACATCTTCTTGCACGGACAAAACATGTACGTACATGCAAGGAGATGTCATGAAGCGCGAACGCATCAGCACCACCCCCGACTGGTACGAGCCCTACGCCATCTCACAAGCCATCAAAGTCGGCGACCTCGTCTTCGCCTCCGGCCAGGCCGGCTTCGACCACAACGGCGTCACCGTCAGCCACGACTTCGAAACCCAGGCCCGACAGGCCTTCACCAACCTCGACCGCGTCCTCAAAGAAGCCGGATCCAGCCTCGCCGACGCCGTCAAGGTCACCATCCTCGTCACCGACCTCGAACCCAACCTCGACACCATCATCAAACTGCGCAAAGAGTTCTTCACCCAGCCCTACCCCGCCGACACCCTGATCCAGATCTCCCGCCTCGCCCAGGCCGACTGGCAGATCGAGGTCGACGCGACCGCCGTGGCACGGTCATGAAGATCCAGATCTGGTCCGACTACGTCTGCCCGTTCTGCCTGCTGGCCAAGGGGCCGATTCAGGAGGCCGTCGCCGGGCGTGACGTCGAGATCGAGTGGATGCCGTTCGAGCTGCGTCCCGAGCCCGTTCCGACGCTGGAGCCCGAGGGCGCCTACCTCCAGAACATCTGGAAGCAGACGATCTACCCGATGGCCGAACGGATGGGTGTCGGCATCCACCTGCCGGACGTCTCGCCTCAGCCGTACACGCGACTGGCCTTCGAGGGCTACCAGTACGCCAGGGAGCACGGCGACGCCGAGGCGTACAACGACCGGCTGCTGCGGGCGTTCTTCGAGGACGGCCTCGACATCGGCGACCTGGACGTGCTGGCGGACCTGGCCGCGGGGCTGGGCCTCGACGCGGCGGAGTTCCGTGCCGCGCTCCTCGACGGCCGGTACGGCGAGGCGCATCGGGCCGCGCTTCAGCAGGCGCAGGATCTGCAGATCCGCTCGGTCCCGACGATCATCGTCGACGGCACGTACCGGATCGAGGGGGTTCCCCGGCCTGACGCGCTCCGCGAGGTCCTGGACAGACTCGAAGCGATCAAGGCAGTGGAGGCTTCCGGGAAGACCTCCTGCGGTGTGGAAGGTTGCTGAGGAAGGCGGCCGTGGTGCTCACGACGGAGGGTTGCTGAGGAAGGCGGCCGTGGTGTCCACGACGGAGGGGTTGCTGAGCAAGGCGGCCGTGGCGCTCGCGGCCTCTCAAGGCCCCGAGCGGCCTTCGCCGGGGCGGGGGTGGCGCCGGTGAAGGAAAGCAGGCGGTGGCTTCAGACGAAGAAGCTGTCATGGCGGACGAAGAACTCCGCGCGCTCTTCTTCGCTGAGGCCGCCCAGCTCGGTGACGCCTTCGAAGTATCCCTCTCGCGGTGCGCCGGGGGCGAAGAGCATGAGCATGGAGGCGGGTTCGCCGGATTCGTTGCGGAAGGCATGCAGGCCGCCCACCGGCACGTACAGGTAGTCGCCGGAGGTGGCGTCGATCCACTGCCGGCCGTCGAACAGCCGCATGGTGCCGGACAGGATGAAGAACGACTCCGACATCGCCTTGTGGAAGTGGGTGCTGGGCCCGCTGACTTCGGGGCCCATGTCCACCCGGTACAGGCCGTACTCACTGCTGGTGGAGACGGTGGTGGACAGGTAGTGGTAGGCGGTGCCCTGCGCGACGGTGGGGCCGTCGGTGGCGACCGGCGGGGAGATGAAGTCGGGCGCGCTGGTCGCGGGACGGAAGGTGGCGTTGATCTCGCCGTGTTCGCCGAAGTAGCGAGGATCGGGGTAGGACATGCGCACTCCTTGCACGAGGGCAGATTAGGTGAGTGCTAAGATAACCAGCACTTACGTGAGCGTCAATTAAATGAGCGCTCGGCTATATGCGGGTGGAGGATGCATGGCGGACGCGGTGGAGTCGGTGCTGGAGCAGTGGAGGCGCGAACGGCCGGACCTCGACGTCTCGCCGATCGGCATCGTGGGGCGGCTCATGCGGCTGTCGCGGCTCTGGGACAAGGAGATCAAGGACTTCCTGGGCGAGCACGGCCTGGAGCCCGGCGAATTCGACGTCCTGTCCACGCTGCGACGCTCAGGAGAGCCGTACGAGCTGACCGCGAAGGCCTTCCTCAAGGCGTCCCTCGTCACCACCGGGGCGATCACGTTGCGGGTCGACCGGATGGCCGCCAAGGGCCTGGTCACCCGGACGCCCGACGCCAACGACCGGCGTTCGGTCAGGATCCGCCTCACGCCGCACGGTCTTGAGCTGATCGACCGGGTCCTCCCCCTCCACCTGGCCAACGAGGCCCGCCTCGTGGAGAGCCTCGACGCCGGCGAACGCCGGCGCCTGGAGGCCACGCTCGCCGGGCTGCTGGAGTCTCACGGCGACACCCCCGCCGACACCGGCCCGCCCGCTGATCAGCGGTAGGCGGCCAGGCCGTCCGCCAGTTCCTCCTCGTCGCCGTCCCGGTGGGCGGACAGGGCCTGCTGCAGGGCGAAGGTGGCACGGATGACGGCGATGCGGGCGGTCATCGTGCTGCCCGGCCGGGCGTCCAGGGTGAGAACCCGGTTCAGGAAGCTCGCGCCGTAACTGGCCGCGACGGCCGCCAGGTCCTCGGCGGGGTCGCCGATCGCGACCTCGTCCCAGTCGATCACGCCGCTGAGCACCGGCAGCCCGTCCTTGCGCTCCCACAGCACGTTCTCGGCGCCGAGATCGCCGTGCACGACCGCGTCAGTGAGATGGGGAAGGCTGTCGAGCGCGGCGAGCTCCCGCTCGGCCCGCTGACGCCCGCCGTCGGACATGAGCCCGAACAGCTCGGCGCGGACGTCCGCCGCGAACCGCCGCCATCGGTCTCGTGGCGCCGGCAGAGCCGCTCGCACCTGGTCCGAGGCGCCGTTCCTGGCCAGTGCTGTCAGCAGCGTGACGTACTGCGTCGCCACGGCCTCGGCCACCTGGGGATCTTCGAGCGCCTCGGCCTCCAGCGGGGCCCCGGGAACGCGGCTGAGCACGAGGTAGGGCAGCCCGTCTGCGCTGCCTTCCTCCAGCGGCCGAGGCGTGGCGAAGCCGAGATCGAGCGCGGCGAGCAGGCGCAGAATGGCGGCCCGGTGCGGCAGCCGGGTGGCCGCGGCGTCGGTGCGCGGCAGGCACACGACACGGTCCGCGCCGATCACCACCTGGTGGAACTGTCCTTGACGGACGGTGAGGTCCTCCGGCGTGACGCCCGGCAGCAGGCGGCTCAGCAGAGCGCGATGCGACGGCGGGAGTTGCATGAGAACGCGGGCTGTCCTTTCCGTCACCGGCTGTCCACGGGCTCCTCGCCCTCTCGCGACATGGACGCACTTGCGACATGCAAGCGTATAGGTTGGCGGGATGATCTACGCCAAGACGCCGCTGACCCGCGAGATCCGCGAAGCCGTGGCCCTGGCCTGGGGGGTCACGGGAGAGGGTGAGCGGTTGCACGGCGGTGAGGAGTCCGCCGCGTACCGCCTCGACGGCCACGTCATCCGCGTCGGCCCCGCAGGGCGCTCCGCCGCCGAGTCGGAATGGTGCCACGCGATCGCCCGGCACGCCGCCGCCGGCCTCCCCGAGGCCGTCGCCCCGCTGCCGACCGCCGACGGGACGGCGACGGTCGTCGTCGTGGCCGGCCGGCCGATCTCCTGCTGGCCGTATGTCGAGGGCTCCTGGGCGGATTCCGACGTCCCGGCCCAGCGCGAGGCGGGCGCGCGGCTGCTGGCCCGGCTTCACCAGTCACTCGCCGGCTTCCGCCCCGGCCCCCGCCCGGTGCCCGCCTTCCAGGAGTCCGGCCTGTACGGCCCCCCGCCCCGGCCCGAAGCCGAGCCGAAAGAGCCCGGCCTGGAGCGCCAGTCAAAGGACCCCGAGCCGAAGAACCCCGGCCTGGAGCCCCCGTCAGGGGACCCCGACCTCCAGGATCCCGAGCTGGACCGGTGGCTGGTCGCCTTCCATGCCGCGCACCCCGTGCGCCACCCCCTGCACGGCGACTACTACACCGGCAACACGCTCGTCAGGGACGGCCGGATCGTGGCGGTCTACGACTGGGACGAGTCCTTCGTCGGCGCCCCCGAGCTGGAGCTGGCCGCCGCCGCGCTGGAATGGGGTGACGACCTGACCGGGCCGAGCAAGGTGTTCGTGGCCGCCTACCACGAGGCGGGCGGCACGGCGGGCCACCTGGACGAGGAGTCGCTCGCCCAGCTCGTCAGGCACAAGCTCCGCAGGGAGCACGCCTACTTCGCCAAGGCCGTGCGCTCGGGGGTGAAGCACGACGAGGAGGACATCGCGTACGCCCGCGCGCGGGTGGAGCTGTTCCGCCGGCTACGCCCCTGACGGCGCCGGCCGGGTGGTCAGGCGTCCGGGATCCAGTTGCCGTGGAATCCGAGCGGTACGCGTACGGGCAGGTGGACGCGGGCCACGGGCGGTCCGGTGAAGTCCTGCGCGGACAGGATCACCAGGTCGGAGGCGCCGCGCTCGGGGTCGGCGACGTAGGCCATCAGGTAGCCGGCGTCCTCGGCGCCCTGGGTGTCGCCCGGGTCCGGGGCGAAGGCGGCCTCGCCGACGGCGGCGTCCCGCGCGAACCCGTGCACCTCCGTCGTGCCCCGTACCAGGTCGTGTTTGACCAGCGCGTTGGTGAACGCGTCGTCGGGGTGGGGGCCGCTGGGCGTGAACTGCATACCGTACACGGGGGTGACGGCGGAGTAGCCGTAGCGGTGCTGCCGGGAGGCGTAGGCGTCGTTCACGCGCGGGAAGTCCTGGGGCCGGTCGTCCACGCACCGCTGTTCCAGCCGTCCGGTGCGCAGGTCGATGCGCCAGCGGTCGAGCCTGGGGCTGATGCCGCCGGGGTCGGCGACGTCCACGGGACCGTCGGCGGCGATCAGGTCGACGGTGATCGTCGAGCCGTCGTCGTAGGCGTTGAGGACGTGGCTGACGTAGAAGGGCTCGGCGGGCAGCCAGCGGACCTGGCCGCCGGTCCGGGGCAGGACGCCGACGTGGGCCTGGTGCGCGGGGTTCCAGCGGAAGCGCATCGCGTCCATGTCGAAGGTCAGCGGGATGTCGAAGACGACCACGAAGTTCTCCGACAGCGCGAAGTCGTGGAGGAACGGCAGGTCGCCGGGCAGCGGGAGGTCGGCGACGTGGGTGACCGTCCCGGCCGGGTCGGTGACGACGTGCTGGGCGAACGGGCGGCCCAGCAGGTACGCGAGCGAGTGCAGGTCGCCGGTGCGCGGGTCGACCTTGGAGTGCGCGTTGGCGCTGGAGCCCTCGCGGGTGGCGGCCAGGGGGCACTCGCCGACGGTGTCGAGGTCGTAGCCGAGTTCGTGGGGCGGCCCGCCCGCCTCCGACAGGGCGAGGGTGCGTCCGGCGTGGCGGAGCACGTGGATGTTCGGGGAGGGCGGCAGGAAGGCGGGCGGTTCCAGGCCGCGTTCCATCCGGTCGAGCGCGTCGGCGACCTCCGCCGAGCGCACCCAGCGGTTGCGGTACCACTCGGCCCGGCCGTCGCGGATCCGCACGCCGTGCACCATGCCCGCGCCGAAGGCCCAGAAGTGCGTGACGGGGTCCTCCACGCCGAGCGGGTTCGGGCCCAGCCGCAGGTAGCGGCCGTTCAGCTCGGCGGGCAGCCGCCCGGTCACGGGCAGGTCGTAAGCGGTGACCTCCTCCTTGACGGGGGCGAAGGGCCCGTGAAGGTAACGGTCGTAGCGGTCCATGCTCACCTCGGTCGATCGGCTGTACGGTGTACGAAGCGAGACGGTACAGCCGGGCGTCACGCGGCGACCGAGGCCGCGGTAATGCACTAGGCCAGGGAGCGAGCGGTTCACCAGGCGGAATCCGGCTGCTGCGGCAGGCGCACAACTGCCCTAGTACAGGAGGCGATCGGCATGCGGCGAACGGGGAGCGGCTCCGCGCCGCCCTACCTGCGGATCGTGCGGGAGATCCAGCGGCGCATCGACACGGGCGCACTGCGGCCGGGCGACCGCGTCCCGTCCATCAGGCAGGCCGCCGCGGAGTGGGGCGTGGCCACCGCGACCGCCACCAAGGCGCTCGACACCCTGCGCCGGCAGGGCCGGGTGGTGGCCGTCCCCCGCGTCGGCACCGTCGTGGCCGACCCCGCGCCGGGCGCGCCCCGGTCCGGGGAGGGCCGGACGCGCCGGTCGCGACCTGCGGCGACCGGCCCCGACGGGGAGCGCGACCGGGTCGTACGCGCCGCGATCGCCCTCGCCGACGCGGAGGGCTTCGAGTCGGTGTCGATGCGCGCCATCGCGGCGAAGCTCGGCATGCCCACCATGTCGCTGTACGGACTGCTGCGCGGCAAGGAGGAGCTGGCCGCGCTCATGGCCGACACCGCGTTCGGCGAGCTGGAGCTGCCCGAGGAGCCGCCCCCGGGCTGGCGGGCCCACCTGGAGCTCGCGGCGCGGCTGCAGTGGCGTCTCTACCTGCGGCATCCCTGGCTGCCCCGGCTCATGTCGCTCACCCATCCGCAGCCACTGCCCCACCTGCTCAGGTTCGGCGCCTGGGGCATGAGCGCCGTGCTGGAGCTCGGGCTCGACCCCGAGGCGGCCCGCCTGGTGTGGTGGGCCGTGGCCAACCACGTCCGGGGGACGGCCACGAACCTCGAGGCGCAACGCGACGCGGAGCGGCACACCGGGCTGTCACCCGACCAGTGGTACGTCGCCCACCTGCCGTCCCTGCGCGCCGCGCTCCCGACCGGCACGGCGCCGATCGACGACCGGCTGGGCTTCGACCTGACCGCGTTCTTCGAGGCCGGGCTCCAGCTCCTGCTCGACGGGGCCGCGGTCCAGATCGGACGGCAGCACCGGCGCGCTGATCCTCCGCGTTGACGAGCCGCTTCAGCCGGTGCGGAAGGTCACTTCCGGGTAGGCCGCGGACGGGCCGTTCAGCAGGGTGGCGGGGCGCTCGCGCAGGTGGACGTCGAAGAAGTCGCGCACGTACGCCCGGGTGATCGCGGCGGCCCGCACCCCGGCCAGGCTGCCGGCGGGCAGGCCGAGCTGCTCGGCGAGCACCGGGAAGTCGGTGAAGGAGTCGTGCTCGGACCCGGCCACCTCGGCCCACCGCTTCCAGCCGGTCAGCAGCGGCCAGTTCTCCGCCCAGGTGGGCACGTCCGGGGTGCCGAACAGCAGGAGCGGCCGGGCGAGGCCGCCGGGCGGCGGCGGGACGACGAACGCCCCGTCGAGGACGGCTCCCGCGTCGATGCGGGGGTCGGCGGTCATGGCGTGGGCGGCGCTGTTGCCGCCGATGGAGTGCCCGGCCATGCCGATCCGGCGCGGGTCGACGGGCAGGCGCCGGTCCCGGATCAGGCGGTCGAGGACGAACGACACGTCGGCGGCGCGGATGTCCGGGACGAGCCCGGGCGCGTCCTCGATCCCGCAGGCCAGGCAGGTGGTGGTGCGCCCGCCGGGGAAGGTGGTGGCGGCCGACTCGTAGGTGTGGTCGACGGCGGCGACGGCGTACCCGTGGCTGGCCAGGTCCTCGGCGAGGACGGTCAGCGACGAGCGGGGCAGGCCGAAGCCGGGCGAGAGGACGACGAGCGGGCGCCTGCCGGGCACGGGCGGGGCGCCGGTGCGGGCGTGGCCGCGGATCCGGCTCAGCAGGTCGCCGGGCGGCAGCCCCTGGGCGGCCAGGAGCAGCGCGGACTCCTCGGGGGTGACGTACCGGGCGCGGGCGCCGGAGGCGCGGGTGGCCGGGTACCACACGGTGACCATGAGGCGGCGGCGTTCGGCGGCCACCCAGGGGTCGGGGCGGGAGGCGTCGAGCAGGTCCCGGGAGACGGTGCCGACGGGGTGCGTCCCGGTCGGCGCGGGCAGCACCGGGACGGCCGTGGACCCGGGCTGGGGGACGGACGCGGACGCCGCGGTGGGGACCTGCAGCGTGGCCGCCAGCAGGGTGATGAGCAGGGCTCGGATCATGCGGTGGAAACTAGGCGGCGAGCCCCGCGCGGTCGTCGGACTTCTGGCCAAACATCCGCCCGCGCGCGTGGTCGCGCACGCCAACGGGCGGCCGTGCTCCGCTGGCCATACTGTCGGGCATGAATCTCGAACTGGTCAAGAAAGAGGTGTCCTCGCTCGTCACCCCCGGCACCCCGGGGCTGGCCGTCGCCGTCTACTCCGGCGGCGAGGCGGTCGCCACGGCCGCGGCGGGCACGGCGTGCGTCGAGTTCGGCGTGCCGATCGACGCCGACACCCGCTTCGACATCGCGAGCGCGAGCAAGCAGTTCACCGCCGCGTGCGTGCTGCTGCTGGCCCGTGACGGCGCGCTCGGCCTGGACGACGACGTGCGGCGGCACGTGCCGGAGCTGAGCCTGGAGGTTCCCGTCACGCTGCGGCAGTGCCTCCAGCACACGGGCGGCCTGCCGGAGTGGTACACGGTCATGGCGCTGACCGGGCACCCGCTCGCCGAGATGACCGAGGAGCGCCTGCTGGAGGTCATCGCCCGGTTCCGCGGGACGACGTTCGAGCCGGGCACGGACTTCACCTACTCCAACACCGGGTACGTGCTGGCCTCGGTCGTCGTGCGCCGGGTCAGCGGCAGGTCGCTGGCGGAGTTCGCCCGGGAGCGGCTGTTCGGGCCGCTCGGCATGGACGACTCGATCTTCCGCGACGACGCGACGCTGCCCGTGGAGCGGATGGCGTACGGCTACGCCAACGTCGACGGGCCGACGCGCCGGGCCGACACGCAGGAGAGCGCGGTCGGCGACGGCGGCATGGTCACCAGCGTGCGCGACCTCGCCCCATGGTTCGGCTTCCTGACCGACGGCCGGGTGCTCGGCGCGGACCTGCGCGACGCGCTGCTGGAGCGTGCCGTGCTGGCCGACGGCACCACGCTGCCGTACGCGTTCGGCGTCTACCACTACGAGGTCGCCGGGCGGCCGGCGTTCGGGCACGCGGGCGGCATGCACGGCTACCTGTCGGACCTGCTCGTGCTGCCGGACGAGGGCGTGGGCGTGGCGGTGCTGTCGAACCAGCGCGCGATCGACCCGCTCGCGCTGACCGAGCGCCTGGCCAAGCTGCTGCTCGGCGAGCCTCTCGCGGACCCGGGGCGGGAGCCGGGCACGCTGCCGCCGCCCGCGCACGAGCACTGGCACGACCCGGTCACCGGCCTGACGCTGACGCTCAAGCACGGCGACGACGGGGTGGAGGTGTCCGGCGTGGGCACGTTCGTCCCGGGCGCCGACGGCCGCTGGCACGGGCAGGGCGAGGAGGACCGGGAGTGGCTGGAGTGCTCCGGCGACACGCTCGTCCTGGGCTCGATGCTGGCGGCCCGGCCGCCGACCACGTTCCGGCCCGCCGCCGCGCCGACCGGCGAGGCGGCGCCCGAGGGCGAGTGGTGGAGCGGCGAGCTGGAGGCGCGGGCGAGCGTGCGCGACGGCGTGCTGCGCGTCGGCCGCACGCTCGAACTGCCGGTCGAGCCCGCCCCCGCGGGGCTGTGGCAGGCCGGGCCGTTCACGCTCCGGGAGGCGGACGGGGCCCTGCTGATCAGCGGCGGCGGCCTGCGCGGGTTCCGGTTCGCCTGAGCGCACTCGTTGGCCTGCGCAACCAGGCGGGGGTCGCGGGTTTTGGCGGCCCGGTCAGTGAACGGGGACGGTCCGGCTTCTAGCGTCCGACTGTCCCCGCCACTCAGCTTCCGAGGTGGTCACATGACTCCTGCGAAGACCGCCGCCGCGACAGCCGTGCTGCTGCTCCTCACCGCCTGCTCGGCAGGCGGCGCCACCCCGCCGCCTGCCGACACGCTGGTCTGGGCCACGGCCTCGCCGCCCAGCAGCCTCGACATCGCGCACGGCTTCAACAGCCCGTCGACCCTGGTCCAGACAGCCGTCCTCGACACCATGGTCACCCTCGACGAACGAGGGCGGCCGGCGCCCCACCTGGCGACCGGGTGGACCCAGCCCGACCCGGCCAGCTACCTTTTCACGCTGCGCAAGGGGGTGCGCTTCACCGACGGCAGCCCGCTGACCGCCGACGACGCCGCGTTCTCGCTGCGCCGCCACCTCGACCCGAAGGTGGCCTCCCAGGCGGCCTCCTACTTCACCATGGTCAAGAAGGTCGAGCCGGTCGGCGACGACCAGGTGAAGGTGACGCTGAGCCGCCCGGCCCCGGCGTTCCTGGCCGTCTCGGCCATCGCCTGGCAGATCGTCCCCCGCAAGCTGGCCGAACCGCATCCCCAGGACCTGGGCAGCCCCGAGGTCGGCACGCTCGGCACCGGCCCGTACAAGGTGAGCCGGTTCTCCCTCACCTCCGGCGTGCTGCTGGAGCGCAACGAGGACTACTGGGGGCCGAAGCCCGCGCTGCGCCGGGTCGAGGTCAAGAGCATCGGCGACCCCGAGACGCTGCGGCTGGCCGTGCGGTCGGGCGAGATCGACGGCACCGCCGACCTCAACACCCGCGACGCGCGCAAGTGGACCGGGCTCCCCGGCGTCAAGACGATCTTCTACCCCGGCAACAACATCAGCTACCTGTCGCTCGCGGTCAAGAACGGGCCGCTGGCCGACGTGCACGTCCGGCGGGCCATCGCGCACGCGGTCAACCGCAAGGCGATCTCCGACCTGATGACGGCCGGGCACGGCGGCCCCGCCGACGCGCTGCTGCCCGAGCCGATCCTCACCGCCGTCTACGGCGACGCCCCTCCCCCGGTGCCCGTCCACGCCTACGACCCGGCCAAGGCCAAGGAGGAGCTGGCCAGGTCGGGCCATCCGGACGGGTTCACGCTCGCCGCGCCCTACGCCAGCGGCGGCGACACGGGCACCGTCATGCAGGCCGTCGCCGCCGACCTCGCCAAGATCGGCATCACGCTCAAGCTGGAGCCCGCCCCGTCCGACCAGTACGCGGCCCGGATGATGGAGCACGACCGGCTCGGCGTCCACTACGTGGCCCTGGCCTACGGCACGCCTGAGCCGATCGAGGTGCTGCCCGACATGGTCAGCCGCGCCTCCGCCGAGCCGCAGGGCTTCAACTTCTCCGGCTACGGCTCGGCCGCCACCGACGAGAAGCTCGACGCGCTCGTCTCGGCCACCGGCGAGGCCCGCACGGACCAGGTCACCGACCTGCTGAAGGAGATCGCCGACCAGGTGCCGTACGTGCCGCTGTTCCACACCGACAACGCGGCGGCGCTGAACGAGAAGTACACCGCCTCGCTCCACACGTGGACCATGAACCTGTTCGCGGCGATCCGCCCGGCGGGCCGTTGACATGGCGCTGCTCAAGCTCCTCGGCCGCCGGCTCGGCGCCGCCGTCCTGCTGCTGGGCGTGCTGTCGACGCTCACGTACGGGCTGCTGCTGGCCTCGCCGGGCGGGCCGGAACAGGTGCTGCTCGGCGGGCGGCCGTCCACGCCGGAGACCCGGGCGGCCATCCGCGAGCAGTATCACCTGGACGACCCGTTCCCGGTCCGGTACGCGCGCTGGCTCGGCGACGCCCTCCAGGGCGACTTCGGCACGTCGATCTACTCCCGGGAGCCGGTGGTGAGCGTCATCGCCGACCGGCTGCCGGTCACCGCGAGCCTGGCCGCCTACGCGCTGGCGCTCACCGTCGCCGTCGGCGTCCCGGCCGGGCTGCTGGCCGCGATGCGCCGCGGCGGGCGGCTCGACCAGGGCATCACGCTCGGCGCGCTGGCCGCGCTGTCGATCCCGTCGTTCGCGCTGAGCATCCTGCTGCTGTACGGGTTCGCCGTCCAGCTCGGCTGGTTCCCGGTGTTCGGCGTGGGCGACACGTTCGCCGAGCGGATCACGCATCTCACGCTGCCCGCGATCGCGCTGGCGGCGGCGCAGGCCGCGCTGGTGGTCCGGCAGATGCGGGCGGCGGCGCTGGACCTGGCCGCCTCCGACTTCCTCACCTTCGCCCGCGCCCGCGGCCTGCCCAGGCGGCGCGTGTGGACGAGTTACGCGCTGCGCAACGCCGCCCTGCCGGTGCTGACCGTGGGCGGGCTGCTGCTGGCGGCCAACCTGACCGGGTCGGTCTTCGTGGAGCAGGCGTTCGGCCTGCACGGGCTGGGGTCGCTGCTGATCGGCGCCGTCGGCCAGAAGGACATCCCGGTGGTGCAGGCGCTGGTGCTGCTCGGCGGCGTCATCGTGGTCGTCGTCAACCTGCTGATCGACCTGGCCTACCTGGTGGTCGACCCGCGCGTGCGGCAGGGGGCTGCGTCATGAGGGCCGTGCTGGTGACGATTCTCGGCCTGGCGGCGGTGGCCGCGCTGACCGGGCCCTGGCTGGCGCCGTACGACCCGGCCGCGCAGGACCTGGCGCTGAGCGCGGCCGGGCCGAGCGCCGCCCACTGGCTGGGCACCGACGACCTGGGCCGTGACGTGCTGTCGCGGCTGCTGACCGGGGCCCGCTCGGCGCTGTTCTGGCCGGTGCTGGTCGCGCTGTTCACCACCGTGCTCGGCACCGCGCTCGGGCTGGTGAGCGGCTACCACCGGGGCTGGGTGGACGCGGTGCTCATGCGGGTCGTGGACCTGGCGATCGCCATGCCGGGCCTGCTCGTGCTGATCGTGCTCGTGGGCGTGCTCGGCGGCGGCTACGGGTGGGCGGTGCTGGCCATGGCCGTGTTGTTCACGCCGGGCGACATCCGGGTGGTGCGCAGCCTGACGCTGGCCCAGCGGGAGCTGGCCTACGCCGAGGCGGCGCGCACGCTCGGGCTGCGGCCGGGCCGGATCATGTTCCGCCACCTGCTGCCCAACCTGGCGCCGACCGTGGTGGCCAACGCGCTGCTCAGCTTCACCGGGGCGCTGGTCGCGCTGGCCGGGCTGTCGTTCCTGGGCATCGGCCTGCCGGCCGGCACCCCGGACTGGGGGCTCATGGTCGAGGAGAACCGGCAGCTCCTGGACCTCAACCCGTGGGCCTCGATCGCCCCGGCCGCGCTCATCACCGTGGTCGCCTGCGCGGCGACGCTGCTGGGCGACCGGGCGTTCGAGTCGATGTCGAAAGGAGCCGGCCGATGAAGGTGACCGGCCTGCGCGTCTCCGGGACCGGGCTGATCGTCGACGGGGTGGACCTGGAGGTCTCGCCGGGCGAGACCGTGGGCCTGGTCGGCGAGTCCGGGAGCGGCAAGTCGCTGACCGCCCGCGCGATGGCCGGGCTGCTGCCCCGGGGGCTGCGGGCGACGGGCTCCATCACGCTCGACGGCAGGGAGCTGATCGGCGCGCCCGAGCGGGTGTGGCGCACCGTGCGCGGGCGGCGGCTGTCGCTGCTCATGCAGGACCCGTTCGCCATGCTCAACCCGCTGCTGACGGCGGGCGCGCACATCGCCGAGTCGTCGCGCTCGCGCGTGCCGATCGCCGAACGGCTGGCCGAGGTCGGCATCGACGACCCGTCGGTGGCGCGGCGGCATCCGTTCCAGCTGTCGGGCGGCATGCGGCAGCGGGTGGCGCTGGCCGCCGCGCTGGCCGGCGACCCGGAGCTGCTGATCGCCGACGAGCCGACGACCGCGCTCGACGCCACCACCCAGCACGAGATCCTGCAGCTCGTCCGGCGGGTGCAGCGGGCGCGTGACATGGGCGTGCTGCTCATCACCCACGACCTGCGGGTGGCGTTCGAGCTGTGCGACCGGGTGGCCGTCATGTACGCCGGCCGCATCGTCGAGCACGGCCCGGCCGCCGAGCTGGGCCGGGCCGCGGCGCACCCGTACACGGCGCGGCTGCTGGCGGCGGTGCCGACGGTGGAGCGGCGGCTGGCCCGGCTGGAGGGCATCCCCGGCGGCGTGCCCCCGGCCGGGGAGGTGAGCGGGGCGTGCGCGTTCACCGCCCGGTGCGACCAGGCGGAGGCCGCCTGCGTGGAGGCCAGGCCGCCGCTGCGCGCGCTGCCGTCGGGGCGGCTGACCGCCTGCGTCACGCAGGTGCGCCCCCGGCCGGCCCCGTCCGGTACGGGCGCCCGCCGCCAGGCGGCCGGCCCGCCGGTGCTGCGGGTGTCCGGCCTGAGCAAGGCGTACGGCTCCCACGTGGCGCTCGGCGGTGTGAGCCTGGAGGTGCGCCAGGGCGAGACGGTCGGCGTCGTGGGCGGTTCGGGGTCGGGCAAGACCACGCTGGCTCGCTGCGTGCTGGGGCTGGTCACGCCCGACTCCGGCACGGTCGAGCTGGCCGGGGACGGGCCGCGCCACCGGCTGGTGCAGTGCGTGTTCCAGGACCCGTCCACGTCGCTGAACCCGGCGATGACGGTGGGCGCGGCGCTGGCCGAGGCGGCGGGGCAGGGCGCGCCGGAGACCCGGCCGACCGTGGCCGAGCTGCTGGAGGAGGTCGGGCTGCCGGCCTCCTACGCCGGGCGCCGGCCGGCGGCGCTGTCGGGCGGCGAGCGGCAGCGGGTGGCCATCGCCCGCGCGCTGGCCGTGCGCCCGTCGTTGCTGATCTGCGACGAGCCCGTGGCGTCGCTGGACGTGTCGGTGCAGGCGCACGTGCTGGAGCTGCTGCGCCGGATCGGCACGGCCATGCTGTTCATCACCCACGACCTGGCCGTGGTGCGGCAGATGGCCGACCGGCTGGTGGTGCTGTCGCGGGGCGAGGTGGTGGAGGCCGGTGAGGCGGGCGCGGTGCTGGACGCGCCCGCGCACGACTACACGCGCCGGCTTCTGCGATCTGTGCCCGTTCTTGCGGATTCTCATACTTCGGTAGCTAGCGCCAGCGATGGCGGATAAGGGAGCCTTCGATCATGCATGACCTGCTGCTTCGCCACGGAACGGTCCACGACGGGCTCGGTGGCCGCGCCAGGACGGCGGACGTCGCCATCCACGACGGCCGGGTCGTCGCCGTCGGCACCGGCCTCGGGCCCGCCCGGCGGGAGCTCGACGTGACCGGGCTCGTCGTGGCCCCGGGCTTCGTCGACCCGCACAGCCACTCCGACACGGTCCCCTTCCTGTCCGAGCCGCAGCCGTTCAAGCTGCTGCAAGGGGTCACCACGGAGATCATCGGCAACTGCGGGTTCTCCTGCGCCCCGGTGCGCGGCGACGCGAGCGGCTTCACCCCGTCCGTGCTGGCCGGGGCGGCGTTCTCCACCATGCGCGAGTACCTGGACGCCGCCGAGGCCGCCGGGACGGCCAACAACCTCGCCGTGCTGACCGGCCACAACACGTTACGGCTGGCCGCCGCCGGCATGTCCGCCGAGATCACCGCGACGCAGCTCGACCGGATGCGCGCGATGGCGGCCGAGGCGTTCGAGGCGGGCGCGTACGGCCTGTCGAGCGGCCTGGAGTACGTGCCCGGGGCCTACGCCGGGGTGGACGAGCTGGTCGCGCTCGCGCTGGTGGCCAAGCGGTGGGAGCTGACCTACGCCACGCACCTGCGCAGCGAGAGCGAGGGGCTGGCCGACGCGCTCGACGAGGCGATCGCCGTGGCCGCCGGGGCGCGCATCCGCCTGCACGTCTCGCACTGCAAGGCGTCGGGCCGGGCCGTGCACGGCGCGTCCGCGCTGGTGCTGGAGAAGCTCACCCGGGCCCGCGCCGCCGGGGTGGACGTGCGCGCCGACGTCTACCCCTACCTGGCGTTCGGCACCGGGCTGGTGGCCGTGCTGCCGCCGGTCGCCTGCGAGGGCGGCGAGGACGCGCTGCTGGCGCGGCTGGCCGACCCGGGCGAGCGGGTCAGGCTGCGCGCGCTGGCCGAGAGCCCCGGCACCGGGATCGGCGTCGGCCTCTGGCGCGAGCTGCACCCGGCCGACGTGCAGATCCTCACCCACCGCGACCCGCGCGTGGCCGGGAAGCGGCTGGCCGACCTCGGCGGCGATCCGTGGAACGCGCTGTGCGACCTGCTGGCGGCCGACCCGGCGGCGGCCGGGGTCTTCCACACGATGCACGAGGGTGACCTGCGCGCCTTCCTGGCCGACCCGCTGGTGTCGATCGGCTCCGACGGCGGGCCGCCCGTCGGCCCCAACCATCCGCGCACGTTCGGCACGTTCCCCACCTTCCTCGGCCGCTACGTCCGCGAGGAGAAGGTCGTCCCCCTGGAGACCGCCGTGCGCAAGGTGACCTCCGCCGCGGCGGCGCAGTTCGGCCTGGTGGGACGCGGCTGGCTGGGCCCCGGCGCCGTCGCCGACGTGTGCGTGTTCGACCCGGAGACGATCGGCCACGCCGGCACGTACGAGCAGCCGGACGTGCGCCCCACCGGCGTCGTCCACGTGTTCCTGGCCGGGCGCCAGGCCGTCGCCGACGGCGAGCCGACCGGCGGCCGGCACGGCCGGGTGCTGCGGCGGGGCCGGCCGTGACCGCCCGCGGCCGGGTCACCCTCGGCGTGCTGATCGACAGCCTCGGCCCGGACGTGATCCGGCCGCTCGTCCTGCCGAACGGGCGGCGGCCCCTGGCCGGGGCCCCGGTCATCTACGAGCCGGAGGAGCAGATGGCCGGCCTGGACGGGGCCGTCCTGCTGGTGACGGGCCGCCCGTCGGCCGAGACGGTGGCCCGCGCGGGCGAGAGCCGCGTGGCCGCCGTCGTCGTCAAGCCCGGCGGCGCCGACCTGGAGGCGCTGACCGCCGCCGCCTCCGCCTCGGGGGCCGCGCTGCTGGCCGCGCCGCCCGAGCTGTCGTGGGGGCAGCTCTACACGCTGGTCGACGCGCTGCTGGCCGTCGTCGCCCCGGCCGGCGACCCCGGCGGCGCGCGGGCCGGGGACCTGTTCGCGCTGGCCAACGAGGTGGCGATCCGGGTCGGCGGCGCGGTCGCCATCGAGGACGTGGCCATGCGCGTGCTCGCCTACTCCACCGTCGAGGGCCAGCCGATCGACGAGCTGCGCCGCGAGGGCATCCTCGGCCGCCGGGTGCCCGAGCACCCCACCAACACCGAGGAGTACGCCGCCGTCATGCGCGCCGACGGCGCCGTCTGGAGTTACGAGCCGCGCGAGTTCTACCCCCGCCTGGCCATCGCGGTCCGCTCCCACGGCGAGGCGCTCGGCACGATCTGGGCCGTCCAGGCGGAGGAGCCGCTGACCTCCGACGCGGCGGTGGTGCTGGCCGAGGCCGCCGCCGCCGCGGCCCCCCATCTGGCGCGCATCAACCTGGCCGCCGACGAGGCGCGGCGGCGGCGCGACGAGTGCCTGGGCTGGCTGCTGCGCGGCATGGGCGCGGTGGACGAGCTGGCCGCCTCCTTCGGACTGTCGCCGGGCGAGCCGCTGACCGTGGTGTCGCTCGGCCCGGCCAACGGCACCGCCGACGTGTTCGCCGCCTCGCACGCCGCCGACCTGCTGCGCACCACGTACCTGGCGTACCGGATCCGGGCCGTCACCGGCGTCGTGGACGGGCGGGCGCACGCGGTGGTGGCCGCCGAGGCGTGCACGCCGCTGCTGCGCCGGATCACCGCCGACACGCTGGCTCGCGTCGGCGAGCGGCTGGGCGGCGGCTGGAAGGCCGGCATCGGCCGCACCTCCGACGGCGTCGCCACGCTGCGGACCAGCGCCCGCCAGGCCGAGGAGGCGCTGCGCGCGCTGTGCGGGCGCTTCGCCGACGAGCCGGTCGGCACCCACGAGGAGCTGTCGGCGGCGCTGTTCCTCACCGACCTCGACGGCGTGCTGCGCGCCAACGGCAGCCTGCGCGGCGAGCCCCTGGCGCTGATCGCCGCGCACGACGCCCGGCACGGCACCCGGTTCGTGCACAGCCTGTCGGTGTGGATCGCCGCCCACTACGACGTGCCCCGCGCGGCCGAACTGCTGTCGGTGCACCCCAACACGCTGCGGTACCGGCTGCGCCGCATCGGCGAGCTGGTCCCGCTCGACGAGCCCGACACCCGCCTGGTCCTGGCCCTCCAACTGCGGCTGAACGGCGACACAAAACCGGTGCCGTGAAGTTCGGCGTCAGCGCCAACGCCGCCCGCCCCGGCGGGCGCGATGCTGTGGGTCATGGCCGAACTTCTGACCACCGCCCCCACCGGGGTGCGGGTCCGCACCCTGCACGGCACCCCCGAGCTCCAGCGCGCCGCCAGCCTGCTGCGCGGCGTCTGGGAGACCCGGCCCGGCGACGACCCGCCGATCGCCCTCGACCTGCTGTGCGCCTTCTCCCACGCCGGCTGCTACGTGGGCGGCGCCTACCTCGACGGCGAGCTCGTGGGGGTGGCGGCCGGGTTCCTGGCCGCCGGGAGCAGCCTGCACTCCCACGTCGCCGGAGTGGCGGCCCCGGCGCGCGGGCACGGCGTCGGCCGGGCGCTCAAGGAGCACCAGCGCGCCTGGGCCGCCGACCGCGGCCTGACCACCGTCTCGTGGACCTTCGACCCGCTCGTGCGCCGCAACGCCTTCTTCAACCTGGCCCGGCTCGGCGCCCGCGTGACCGCGTACCTGCCCGACTTCTACGGCCCGATGAGCGACGGGCTCAACGACGGCGGCCCGTCCCACCGGCTGTTCGTCACCTGGCCCGTCAGCGGGGGCGCGCCGCACGAGCCGTCCGGCGCGACGTTCCGGACGATCGTCGACGAGACGGGCGTCGTGCGCGAGCCCGGCGGGGCGCCGCTGCTGCGCTGCGCGACGCCGCCCGACGTCGAACGGCTGCGCGCCGACGACCCGGCCGGGGCGCGGCGCTGGCGCGAGGCCCTGCACGCGGGCCTCGGCGGCGCCCTCGACCTGGGCTACCGGGTCACCGGCTTCACCCGCACCGGCTGGTACCTGCTGGCGGAGGGGGAGACGCGATGAGGCTCGACGGCATCGAACTGCGCCAGGTCGCGCTGCCGCTCGTCACCCCGTTCCGCACCTCGCTCGGCACGCAGACCACCCGCAACGCGCTGGTGCTGCGGGTGGTGAGCGACGAGGGCGAGGGCTGGGGCGAGTGCGTGGCCGAGGACGACCCCACCTACTCCGCCGAACACCTGCACGGCGCGGCCGGCTTCGTCCGGCGCTTCGTCGTCCCCGCCCTGGCCGGGGGCGACCTGCGGCCCCCGGACGTGGCCGAGGCGCTCGCCCACCTGCGCGGCCACCCGATGGCCAAGTCCGCCGTGGAGATGGCGGTGCTCGACTGCTGGCTGCGCGCCCGCAACACCGCGCTCGCCGACCACCTGGGCGGGGTGCGCTCCCGGGTCGCCGTCGGCGTCTCCGTGGGCGTCGTGGACGGCCTCGACACCCTGCTCGAAACCGTGGACAAGCACCTGACCAGCGGCTACGCCCGGATCAAGCTGAAGATCGAGCCCGGCTGGGACCTGGAGCCGGTCCGCGCGGTCCGCGAGACGTTCGGCCCGGCCACCATGCTCACGGTCGACGCCAACACCGCCTACTCCCCCGCCGACCTGCGGCACCTGGCCCGGCTGGACGACTTCGGGCTCGCGCTCATCGAGCAGCCGTTCGCGCCCGGCGACCTGCGCAGCCACGCCGCGCTCGCCGCCCGCGTGGACACCCCGATCTGCCTGGACGAGAGCATCACCAGCGCCGCCGAGGCGGCCGAGGCCATCCGGCAGGGCGCCTGCTCGATCATCAACATCAAGCCCGGCCGGGTCGGCGGCTACCTGGAGGCGCGGCGGGTCCACGACGTGGCCCGCGCGAGCGGGGTGCCCGTGTGGTGCGGCGGCATGCTGGAGACGGGGCTGGGCCGGGCGGGGAACCTGGCGCTGGCCTGCCTGCCGGGGTTCACGCTGCCGGGCGACATCTCGGCGACCGAGCGCTACTACCGGCGCGACATCACCGCGCCGTTCACGCTCGGCGACGACGGGACGATGGCGGTGCCGACCGGCCCCGGCCTGGGCGTCACGCCCGACCCGGACGACCTCGGCGCCGCCACCACGGCCTCGGAGTGGATCCCGGTGCCCGCCTGACTCACCCGGACGGCCCGCGCCGCCCGTTCACCAGGTCACCGGCAGCGCGTTCAGCCCGTACACGATGCTGAACGCCCGGAAGGACACCCCGTCGTACGGCCCGGCCAGGGCGAGACCGGGGAAGCGGCGCAGCAGGGCAGGGAAGGCGATGCGCATCTCCATCCGCGCCAGCGGAGCCCCGAGGCAGTGGTGCACGCCGTGCCCGAAGGCGACGTGCCCGGCGGCCCCCCGGGTGACGTCGAGGACGCCGGGGTCGCCGGCGAAGGCGGGGTCGCGGTTGGCGGCGGGCAGCGAGCAGATCACCAGCGAGCCCGCCGGGACGACCTGCCCGGCGATCTCCACGTCCGTCGTGGTCGTGCGCGGCGGCAGCGCCTGCACGATGGACAGCCAGCGCAGCAGCTCCTCGACGGCGGGCTCGGCGTGCGCGGGATCGTCGCGGACCAGGGCGAGCTGGTCCGGGTGCCGCAGCAGGGCGAGGGTGCCCAGGGCGAGCATGTTCGAGGTCGTCTCGTGCCCGGCGACCAGCAGCAGCGAGGCGATGCCGACCAGCTCGTCGGTGCCGAGGTCGCCGCCGTGCTCGCGCACCAGCATGCCGAGCAGGTCCTCGCCCGGGTCCGCCTGCGCGCGGGTCACCAGGGAGGCCATGTACGCGCGGTCCTCGCGCTGCGCCGCGACGCGCTCCGCCATCGGCAGGGAGGTGTCCAGCATGCGCACGGACCGCTCCTGGAAGCCGGCGCGGTCGGCGTACGGCACGCCCAGCAGCTCGCAGATCACCAGCGACGGCACCGGCAGCGCGAAGTGCGCCACCAGGTCGGCCGGTTTGCCGGCGTTCTCCAGGTCGTCCAGGGCCGCCTGGACGATCTCGGTGATCCGCGGCTCCAGCCTGCGCATGCGGCGCACCGTGAACTCCGGGGTGAGCATCCGCCGCAGCCGCGTGTGCTCCGGCGGGTCGAACCCGATGAGCTGCCCGGCCCGCATCCTGGCCAGCTCGTCGGCGTCCAGCTGCCCGGCTCCCGGGAACGGCGTCAGGGCGCTGCTGAACCGGACCGGGTCCGACAGCACCTGGCGGACGTCGTCGTAACGGCAGACCAGGTACGCGGGCGGGCCGAACGGCGTCTCGACCAGCGTCACGCCCTCGTCGCGGGCCTTGGCCAGCTCCTCGGCCGGGTCGAACCCGTTCCGCCGCATGTGCGGCGGCAGTTGTGGTGCTTGCGTCATCGTGTGTCCCCTTCTTCGGATGATCGCCTGGCGGCTCAGGGCTGGGCGCCGAGCCATTCCTGGAAGGTGGGCCCGGCGAGCTTGGCGTGCGGGCCGGGCAGGAACGCGCCCTCGGCGGCGAGCTCCGCGTCGGGCATGCCCGCGCCGTCGACGCCGACGACCTTGACGCCCCGGCGGGCGCCGAGGAGCGCGGCCGCCTCCGCCAGGATCTCCCTGCGGGGCCCGGCGATCTCGGGGATCGGCGCGCCCGGGTCCGGCTCGGGGCCGAGGGCGAGGCCGGCCAGCTCCTCGGCCACGGCGCGGCAGGCCACGAGCTGGCTGGGCAGGGCCGGGACGTAGGCGACGTCGCCCTGCTGCCAGTCCAGGAGTTGGCCGACGAACTCGTGGAACTGCGCCGCGCGCAGGATCCGGACGGGGAGCGGGCCGGACAGCAGCAGCTCCTCGTGCGTCTTCTTGGCGGCGAGGAATCCGGCGGTGGCCCTGTCGACGCCGATGATGGACGCCACGGCGATCCGGGCGACCCCCGCCTGCCGCCCGTACTCGTGCAGGTTGCGGGCCGAGGCGCGGAAGAACTCCGTCGCCGCCTCCTCGTCGGAGGCGTGCCACGAGGCGACGTCGACGACGACCTCCACCCCGGTGAGCGCGTCGGCCAGACCGGCGCCGGTGATCACGTCGACGCCGGTGGCCCGGGACATCGGCACGACCTCGTGCCCCCGTTCGGTGAGCACGCCGACGACGTGGCGGCCCAGCCGCCCGGTCGCCCCCGCCACCGCGATCCTGGTGATGCTCATGCTGTACGCCTTTCTCACACGTGGTAGTTCTGGCCGGGGGGCATGCCGGGGATCGGCTTGGCGATCAGGGCGGCGGGGGTGAAGAAGCCGATGTGGGCGATCGCCATGACGAGCGTCCACAGCGCCTTGTCGTCATAGAGGGCCGCCGCCCTGGCGTACAGCTCGTCGGGGACGCGCTCGCCCGACGGGTTCGGCGTGAGCACGGCCTCGACCAGCTCCAGCGCGACCCGCTCGGCGTCGGTGAAGCAGGTGGCGTCCCGCCAGGTGGCCACGGCGGTGATGCGCTCCTCCGGCTCCCCCTCCCGGCGCAGGTTCCCGGTCTCCCTGATCGTGAAGTACGTGCTGCCGAGCAGCTGCCCGGCGCGCAGTTGCAGCAGGTGGACGGTGACCTGCGGGATCGACCCGTTCTTGATGACCTTGTGCAGGGCTCCGCCGACCTCCGCCAGCTCGGGGACGAACGGCAGCGGGTTGGGCATGCGCGACCGGAGATCAGTCGTCGTGGGTCCGGACATGGTGAGGCTTTCCCTTCGCGGACTCGGCTCGCGTGCCGCACGGCTCGTCCGTACGGCGTCCTGACGACCACGAGACGCCGGCCGCCCGGGCTCCGTAACAGCGCCGGCCTGTGACCTGGACCACCGCCCGAGGGTGTTACGGAACGGCCCTCGGCGGCGTCCTGTGCGTGTGGTAGAGCTGAGTGCGGACAGGCAGGGGCCAGGCATGAGCGGACGGACGGCAGCAGGGCAGCCCGGCGGGCCCGACCGGGTGGAGCCCGCCACCGAGGTGTTCGTCGCCCATCGCAACCTGCTGTTCACGGTCGCGTACGAGATGCTGGGCTCGGCCGCCGACGCCGAGGACGTCCTCCAGGAGACCTGGCTGCGCTGGGTGGACGTCGACCTTGACAGCGTGCGGGAGCAGCGCGCCTACCTGGTGCGGATCGTCACCCGGCAGGCGCTGGACCGGCTGCGCGCGCTCGGGCGGCGCAAGGAGTCCTACGTCGGGCCGTGGCTGCCCGAGCCGTTGCTGACCGCGCCCGACGTGGCCGAGGACGTCGAGCTGGCCGACAGCGTCTCGATGGCGATGCTGCTGGTGCTGGAGACGCTGCAGCCGCTCGAACGGGCGGTGTTCGTGCTGCGCGAGGTGTTCGACCTGAACTACGACGAGATCGCCGAGGCCGTCGGCAAGAGCCCGGCCGCGGTCCGGCAGCTCGCCTACCGGGCGCGGGCGCACGTCGCCGCGCGGCGACCCCGGGGCACCGGCTCCCCCGCCGAGCACCGGGCCGCGCTCCGGGCCTTCCAGCGGGCGGTCGAGACCGGCGAGCTGCAGAGCCTGCTCGACATCCTCGCGCCGGACGTCGTCGCGCTGAGCGACGGCGGCGGCGTCAGGCACGCCCTGCTGCGCCCCGTCGTGGGGGCCGGCAAGGTGGCCCGCCTGCTGGCCGGCGGCTGGTGGCGGCGCGACGCGGACAGGACGGCCGAGCTGGTGCAGATCAACGGCGGCCCGGGGCTGCTCATCCGGCTCAACGGCGAGATCGACGGCGTGGTGGCGGTGCGGCTGGAGAACGGCTACGTCACCGGCGCCTACCACGTGCGCAACCCGGAGAAGCTGTCCCGGATCGAGCGGCAGACGATCGTGAGCCGCTGAGCCGGGCCGACGTGCGTCAGACGCCCATCAGGACGCGGTCGAGCGCCGCCCGGCCCGCGGGTCCCCAGTGCGGCTTGCCGCCGGGCAGGCCCCGGTCCCCGTTCTGCCCCATGAGCATCAGGAAGAGGCTCTTCGCGGCGGCCAGCCCGCGGGCGCGCCGGATCGCCGCCTCGTCGGCACGCCCGTAGCTGTCGAAGAAGCGTGCGGCGGCGCCCGAGGGCAGCAGCACCCACGCGGCGGCGAGGTCCCAGGCCGGATCGCCGGCGAACAGGTCACCGAAGTCGATGACGCCCGAGAGCGTGCCGTCCGTGACGACGACGTTCGCGGGATGCAGGTCGCCGTGCACCCACACCGGCGGGCCCGCCCACTCCGGGGCCGCGACGGCGTCGGCCCACACGTCCCGCACGGCGCTCGCGTCACCGACGGCATCGGGGTCGAGGGCCTGCAGGAACTCCTCGAAGCCGGCCGTGCGGTCCCGGGGATGGGCGCGGCGGTCCGTGGCCATCGGCGCGTCGGCGGGCGCCTCCACGTGGAGCGCCCGCAGGAAGCCCGCCAGCGCGTCGGCCGCGTGGGCGCCGCGGCTGATCGTGCCGTGGTCCAGCGGCTCGCCGGGAACCCACGTCATCACGGTCCAGTGCTTGGGGAAACGCTCGGACGGCTCGCCGGACCGCACCGGGGCCGGCACCGGGAGCGGCAGGCGCGGGGCCAGCACGGGCAGCCACCGCCGCTCCTTGAGCTGGAGCTCCGGAGTGGGGTCCATCCGCTGCATGCGCACGGCCAGCTCGTCCCCGAGACGCCACATCTGGTTGCCCCAGCCGCCCGCCACCTCGCGCACGGCCAGCCCCGCCAGGTCCGGATGCTGCTCCCGCAGCAGGTCGCGGACCAGGTCCGCGGTGATCTCGATCTCCGTTTCCGTCATGCGCAGCCACAGTACTCAAACACCGGATCGGTTCCGCCGTCGCGCCGCCGTTCCCAGCGGCTCCGAACCGCTCCAGGCGGTGCGCCCGGCCGGGCCGTGAAATCAGCGGCCGGGGCGCCGGTGTCACCGGCGGCTGAACGCGGTCCAGCCGTGCCAGGCGAGCACGTAACAGGCGAGGGCCAGCGCCACGCCGTCGGCGCCGCCCAGGATCGTGCTCCGTACCAGGTCATAGTCGCTCACCGCGGCACGCTCCGACGTCGCGCCGGCCACGGCGCCGACGGCCGTGGCGAGAACGGCCGCGGCCAGCACCGCGCCGCGCGCCCGGCCCGTGACCCGCGGCCCCCGGTCGGCGTGCTCGTCCTGGGCGACCGGCGCCCGCCGGTACCACCGCAGGAGCCAGCCGCCCAGGACGAGCAGGCCGGCCCGCCGAGCTGGCGTACATCAGCACGTTGAACACCCGGTGCGCGCCCGCGACCGGCTGCCGCAACGCCTGCCAGTGCGCCACGGCGTAGCCGCCGGCCTGCGTGAACGCGTCCCAGACCAGGTGCGTGGCCATCCCGGCGAGCAACGCGGCCACCACGGCCACCGGCGCCGGCCGCACCACGCCGGGCAGCCGGGCCCGCAGCGCGGCGGGCGCCAGCGCGGTCAGCGGCTTGCGCAGCCCCAGGTGGAACAGCAGGAGCAGCGCCACCCCCACCGGCACGCCCAGCAGCAGCGCCCCCCACCACGTATGCGTGTTCGCCGACGAGAAGGGCAGAGGCAGGTAGTAGGGCGCATCAGGCACCACCGCCCCGATCGCCAGCGCCGACGCGGGTAACCACCGCCGCACCGGCAGGATCGCCACCATATGGCTCAACGTGAAGGGCACCCGCCATTATCGACACACGCCCCCCGCCCGCCAACCACGGCGGCGCTCCCCCGGCTTGCGCACAACGTGTTTGTCAACCCCCGGCTCTTCTGGGTAGTGGCCGGTGCATGAACGAGGGCAGGAGTGCCGGTCACGCGGCCGCCGGAGACGGCGGGCCGTCCGTGACGGTGGACGGCGCGCGCCGCCGCCACCTGGGCGATCTGTCCGACGCGGGCGCGCTCGTGGTCGACGCCCAGGGCCGGATCGTCGAGGTCAACCGGCGGGCCGCGAACCTGCTGCGCCGCCCCGCCGAGGAGCTGCTCGGCCGTGACGCCCACGACCTGCTGCACCGAGGGAGGAGCGGCGAGACGCTGCCCCCGAGCGTGTGCGTGATGCGGGAGCCGTTCGTCGCGGGCCGCACCGCGCAGGGCGAGGAGGAGTGGTTCGAACGCGGGGACGGCTCGCTGATGCCGATCTCCTGGGTGGTGACCGCCTGCCGGACCGGCACCGAACAGCGGGGCGCGCTGGTGCTCTTCCACGAGGTCACCGCGTCCCCGTCCACCGAGCCCGCGCACCCGTCCCCGGCCATGTCGGAGCTGGACCGCCTGGCCCTGCTGGCCGAGACCACCACGAGGCTCACCTCCACGCTGGACGCCGACGAGACGCTGCGCCAGCTGATCCGCCTGGTGGTGCCGCTGCTGGCCGACTGGGTGGTGATCGACCTGCTCACCGAGGAGGGCGGCGTGACCCGCGCCGCCGTCGTCCACCACGAGAACGGCGTGCTGCGGCACCGCAGGGACCTCGAAGTCCCGATGCCGCCGGTGCCGCAGGAGTCGTCCATGCCGCTGTCGCGGGCGCTGCGCGGGGTAACGGCCGCGCTCATCGGTCCGAGCACCTACCAGGGGGAGCCCGACTCCGACGTCGCGGTCATGCAGCGGAAGCTCTTCCAGGCCACGGGCATGCACTCGGCGTGCATCGCCCCGATGCGCACCGTACGTGAGGTCGTCGGCGCCATGACCCTGGGCCGCTCCGAGCGGCCCGCCCCGTTCACCGGCGCCGACCTGGTCCTGCTGGAGGACATCGCGCGCCGCGCCGGCATCGCTCTGGACAACGCCCGCCTGTACGAGCGGCAGCGCCGCGTCGCCGAGACCATGCAGCGCCACCTGCTGCCGCAGCTCCCCCGGGTGCCCGGCCTGGAGCTGGACGCCTGCTACCTGCCCGCCCCGCACGCCTCCGACGTGGGCGGCGACTGGTACGACGCGTTCGCCCTGCCCGACGGGGCGATCGGCCTGGTGATCGGCGACGTGGTCGGCCACGACCTGGACGCCGCGGCGGGCATGGCGCAGGTCTGCAACATGCTGCGCGCCTACGCCGCCGACCTGGAGGAGAGTCCCAGCAAGATCCTGAACCGGCTCGACCAGGCGGTGAGTCGCATCGCCGAGACCACGATGGCCACCGTCGTCTTCGCCCGGGTCGAGCCCCTGGACGGCGGCTGGCGCCTGCGCTGGTCCAGCGCGGGGCACCCGCCGCCCCTGCTGATCGAGTCCGACGGCCGCTCCCGCTATCTGGAGGAGGCGGGCGGCCTGCTGCTCGGCACCGGCATCGGCACCGAGCGCCAGGACGCCGTCCTCGACCTGCCGCCCCGCGCCACCCTGCTGTTCTACACCGACGGCCTGATCGAGTCGCCCGGCCACAGCCTCGACGAGGGCATGGACCGCCTGCGGCAGCACGCCGTCTCCCTCTCCCACCACCCGCTGCCCGGCCTGTGCGACCTGCTCCTGGCCGCCGTGCGCCCCGCCAACAACGAGGACGACGTCGCCATGCTGGCCCTGCGCACGCCGGGCTGAATCCCGGCCGGCACGTGTCGCAACCCAGGTGGAGGCCCCGGCGAAGTTACCTTCGAACCGAGAAGGCACCGGGGGAAACGGGGAAGCACATGACGCAGACGGATGACTTCGTACTGGATGTCACCAGAATTCGTGACCAGGTACGCCAGAAGATGGACGAGGGGCCGATCACGCAGACGTTCGGCCATGACCCGAGCAAGGTCGTCGAGGTCCTCAACGACGTGATCGCCACCGAGGTGGTGTGCTGGCTCCGCTACACCAGGCATGCCATCTCCGCCAAGGGCATCGACCGCGCGCAGGTGGCGGAGGAGTTCACCGAGCACGCCAAGGAGGAGCTCAACCACGCCCTGCGCGCGGCCGAGCGCGTGAGCCAGCTCGGCGGCGAACCCGATCTCGACCCGGCCAAGCTGGTCCAGCGCTCGCACACCGACTACCAGGTCCCTGAGGACACCGACCTGCGGGCCCTGCTGCAGGCCAATCTCTGGGCCGAACGCATCGTCATCTCCACCTACCAGGAGATCATCCGCTGGCTCGGCGACGGCGACCCGACCACCCGCCGGCTCATGGAGTCGATCCTGGAAGAGGAGGAGGAGCACGCCGACGACCTCACGGACCTGCTCGGGGTCTAGCCGCGCCCGCTCATTCGGGGCGGGCGCGCAGGTGGCCGTACAGGAAGGCGCGGACGCCGGCGGTGACGGTCCGGGTGATCTCGGCGTCGGTGGGCTCGGCGCCCCGGTAGGACGGATCGTGGACGGAGATCAGGAGCAGCAGGTGGACGGCTGCCCGGTCGGGGTCCTCGGCGTGCAGGAGCCCCTGCTCGCTCCAGCGCCGCAGGTGGGCGGCCAGCACCCGGCGCACCCGTAGCGGCCCGGTTTCCTGCCAGGCGTCGATCGCGGCCTGGGGGATGTGCCCGGCTTCGGCGTTGATCTGCCGGACCAGGGCGAAGTGCCCGGCCTGCCCGTCGCCGGTGGGCGCGGTGAGCTCGCGGCCGAAGTCGACGAGGTCGGCCTCCAGGTCGGTGATCTTGCGCAGGTGGCGGTCGATGACGGCGATCTGGGCGTCGGCCGCCCGGGCGGCGCTGTCCTGGATGACGGCCTGGAACAGTTCGGCCTTGTCGGTGAAGTGGTTGTAGATCGTGCGCGTGGACACCCCGGCCGCGCGGGCGATCGTGTCGATGCCGGCACGGGTGTAGCCGTCGCGGGCGAACACTGTCAGCGCACCGGCCAGGATCGCCCTGCGCTTGTCTTCCCGGCTCATCCGGAACCCTTCCCAAAATGCAATACACGTTTTACTTTTTGCCATGCCCGTTGTACTTTACCGGAGGTTCGGCCACCGGACCGCCGAACCGGAGCATGAGGAGACAGACGTGATCAGGATCGCCGTCGTCGTCGGCAGCACCCGCCCCCACCGCCGCACCGCCGTCGCCGCCCGCTGGGTCGCCGAGGCCGTCGCCCACCACCCCGCCGTCGCGGCGGGCGAGGCCGCCTTCGAGGTCGTGGACCTCGCCGAGTACGACCTGCCGGTGCTGGACGAGCCGGCGCCCGCCCTGTTCGGCGACTACCGGCACCCGCACACGCACCGCTGGGCCCAGACCGTCGCCTCCTTCGACGGGTTCGTGTTCGTCACCCCGGAGTACAACCACTCCGCCCCCGCCGCGCTGAAGAACGCCATCGACTTCCTGTACGCCGAATGGGCCGACAAGGCGGCCGGCTTCGTCAGCCACGGCGTGCACGGCGGCGTACGCGCGGTCGAGCACCTGCGGCAGGTCATGACCGAGCTCGGCGCGGCCAACGTGCGCACCCAGGTGGCGCTGTCGGCGTTCACCGACTTCGAGACCACCGCCCCTACCGACCCCGGCGTGATCACCCCCGGCCCGCACCAGGAGTCCACGCTGATGGAGCTGCTGGACGAGGTCATCGCCTGGTCCGGAGCGCTCAGGACCCTGCGCGCACCGGCCACGGCGGCCTGACCTGCTCCCTGACCGGCTCCCTGGCCTGCTCCTCGGCCGCGCGTCCTCCGGGAAGCGGGCGCAGGACGGGGCTAGGATCCCGGCTGAGATCATCCGTCGCCGCGGAAGGCGGGCCGTCCGATGCGCTGGGGGCTGTACCTGCCGCCCTTCGGGGAACTGGCCGATCCGCGGGTGCTGGCCGAGCTGGGGGCCCAGGCGGAGGCGGCCGGGTTCGACGGGGTGTTCCTCTGGGATCACGTGGTGCGGCCCGAGCGTCCCGGGCTGGAGGTGGGCGACGCGTGGATCGGGCTGGCGGCGATCGCGGCGGCGACCCGCCGGGTGATCATCGGGACCAGGATCACGCCGCTGTCGCGGCGCAGGCCCCAGGTCGTGGCGCGGCAGGGGGTGGCGCTCGACCAGCTCAGCGGCGGGCGGTTCGTGCTGGGGGTGGGCCTCGGGTCGGACCGTTCGGGCGAGCTGTCCAGGCTCGGGGAAGAGACCGATCCCCGGGTACGGGCCGCGATGCTGGACGAGGGCCTGGAGGTGATCCGCAGGTGCTGGTCCGGGGAGCCGGTCTCGTACGAGGGAAGGCACTACAAGGTTGACGGCCTGACGTTCCGGCCGGCGCCTCGGCCGCGGGTGCCGATCTGGGTGGCCGCCCAGTCGGTACGGCGCGGGCCGCTGCGAAGGGCGGCGCGGTTCGACGGGTTGTGCCCGGAGACCGGTCCGGACGGGCTGGTGGAGATGCTCGGCGTCGTCCGGGAGCATCGGCAGAGCCTGGAGGGGTTCGAGGTGGCGGTGAGCGCGCCGCCGGGCGCCGATCCTGACCCGTATCGGCGGGCCGGGGCCACGTGGTGGCTGGTCCAGGCGCCGGCGGTCAGCACCGCGGACGAGGTGGCGGCGATCATCGAGACGGGCCGGCCGTAAATGTCGGTGCCCGTTGATAGCTATGGCTCGTCACGCTGACCGACCCACGACGGAGCCCCCCATGACCCTCTCCACAGACGCGAGCGCCTGACATGGGCGTCCTCGACGACTTCCCCCGGTCCCACAGCTACATGATCGACCACCACCTCAGGATGCCGCGTGACCTGTTCGCCCGCTACGACGCGGGCGGGCGGCCCGGCGCCGACGAGGCCGGGCGCAGGGCGTACGGGATCTGGGCGCAGCTGCGGCTCAGCCTGGGCGACACGGGCGGCCACGCGCACCCGGAAGAGGTGCGCCGGGTGGTGCGCGAGGTGGCCGGCGGGGACATCCCCAGGACGGTCGAGGACACGCGCGCCCTGTGGGACATCGCCGACACGCTGTCGTCCTAGGCGTTCCCGCTGGCGGACGACACCGCGATCAGCGATCCGAGCATCACCCGCCAGCTCGCCCCCGTGTAGGCCCGCCGCCCGTGCCGTCAGGTCAGCAGCCCACCCTCCGGCTGCTCAGCGCGATGTCGTCGAGCCACACGTCGTAGCCGGAGGGGTCCGGGTCCGCCTGGTAGAGCTGCCAGCCCAGCTTGACCGTGTCGAAGCGGGGGAAGACGAAGTCCACCGGGTTGCCGCCGTGCTCCCGGGTGGACACGGTGAGCTCCGGCTTGGCCACCCCGTCGAACCAGAGCGAGACGCGGTTGTCGCCGGCGTCCAGGTGCCACTCGACGCACGTCCATCTCCCGGCGACGGAGGGCGCGGTGGTCCGCCAGTTCGTCCAGTCCCCGGTGGGGCCGCCGTCCGCGCCGACGCCCCAGTACGCGGCTCCTCCGTGGGGCGGCGGCGCGTACTGGCCGCCGAGCGGGCGGACGATCTCCGGCCCGTCGCCGGTCGCCTCGACCAGCGTGTAGTGCGCCCAGTCGGGCGCGGCCGGGAACGCGGCGACCCGCAGCCGCACGCGCCCGTAGAAGCTGTTGCCCGGCGCGGCGAAGTCGTCCACCTTCAGGAACGCGCGGCCGTTGCCCTCGGTGTGCACCCGCAGCACCTTCTGCCCCCGCCGCCCGGCGCGCTCGACGGTGAGCGTGCCGTGCCTGGTGTCGATGCCCCAGCGGAGACTGCTCGCGCCGCCGACGGGCATGGCCTGGAAGTCCTCGCAAAACAGCAGGTCCGCCTTCGCGCACGTCCGCGCGTCCGGGTGGGCCGAGGCGGAGGCGGCCACCAGGGCGGCCGTCAGCGGCACCATCGACAAGGACACAACGGCGCGGGCCGGCCAGCTACGCACGAGGACTCCCTTTGACGCGGATGTGGGGCGAGCGGGAGTAAAGTACGCCATCCGGCGCCCCGAAGCGGGCGCCCCACGACCGCCCCGGGCAACGGCCCTGGTGACGAGGCCGCAGCCGGAGAAACTTTCAGCGGCCGGGCAGAGTGGGACGCTCCTGGCGGATCCACTCCTGATCCAGTCGCACCCCGCTCTCCGACTCGATGACCGCCAGGCAGACCGCGTGGCGGTACCGGGCATCCTGGGCGTCGTCGTCGAGGTCGTAGGCGTGGAACAGCCCGGCGTACGGGGCCATCGGCCCCAGCCCGGCGGTCCAGCCCTCCCGGGACTCGTACGGGTCCCAGCCGCCGATCACCTCGCCGTCGGCCCAGAGGAGCATCGTGAAGTCGGCGTTGACGTCCCAGCTGGCCACCCAGACGCGGGCACCGGCGCTGAGCGGCTCCATCAGCTCAGGCAGCAGGCCGGCGAAGCCTCCGATCTGGAGGATCGCGACACAGTCCGCCGCCTGGCCGAGCGACAGGGCCTCGTCGGCCGCGTCCAGCGCAGGCATCCGGCGCAGCTCCTCGGGGCGGCCACCGAGCCTGGTGACCGCCTCCTCCACGGTGAGCGTTCCGGTCAGGGGCTGGACCACGATCCAGCAGACGTCGTCGGGCAGGACGGTTTGGGCGATCTCGGTGTAAAGGGCGATGAGCTCGGCGGCCATGGTCTCTCCTGTCCCTCTGACGGTCTCCGGTGAGGCGGGTTAGCCGCGGATGGTGACGCGGTCGCCCTTGGGGGCGCGGACCGGTGAGTGGTCGGCGAAGTACGACGCCAGCGCGCCCCGGTCGTCGGGGCCGTTGTGGGCGACGCTGTTGTCGGGCCACCTCCACTGCGGGAAGCCCTCCCAGCCGCCGGCCAGGATGTAGTTGGCGGCGACCTTGATCACCTGCGTGTCGGTCACCGGCGCGCCGTTCAGCGTGAGCGCCGTGACCTCCCCGTTCGCCAGCGTGTAGCGCAGCCCGGCGGACGGGGTCAGCACGCCGCGCTCCTTGTTCGCGTGGCCCAGGAGCCACTTGAGCTGGGAGCCGTTCATGGACCAGGTGTCGACGTGGAGGCCGTTCGGCTGCGTGGCGTACAGCTGCTCGTACGTGACGGGCCCCTTCTTGATCTCGGCGCCGGGCGAGCGGACCGCGTACTTGCTGACCAGGGCGATCTGCGCGCCGGACACGGGCTGGACCGCTTCGAGCATGGCGTCGGCCACCAGCTCGGCCACCGGGCCGCCGCCCCAGCTGTCGCGCTTGATGTCGTCGGCGGCGACGCCGATCTGCTTGCTGCCCTTCGGCCCGGCGCACTCGAAGTAGTAGATGATGTTCGTCCTGAGCCGGTCGGCCTGGTTGAACTCGATCTGCAGCGAGTACGTGGTCGACTCCTGGTCCAGGCTCAGCGTCTCCAGCACGGCGTTGTGGACCGGGCCGTGGTCGGCCGGGACGTCGAGCTTCTTCCACTCCTTGGCGCCGACGAGGCGGTACTGGATCGACTGCGCGCCCGCGGGAATGCCTTCGAGCCGCCCGTGGAGCTTGAAGGTCAGGGGGCACTTGGACGCGGTGGTGCGCTCGAAGGCGATGCGGGCCTTGCCCACCAGGTTCGGGAGCGGGCTCTCGGTGCCGGTCGGGGTGGGGGCCGGGCTCGGGGCAGGGCTCGACGTGGGCGCAGGCGTGGCCGTGGGGGTCGGCGCCGGCGTGGCCGTCTCGTACTCGGCGGAGGTCTTCACGCTGTGCCAGACGTCGCCGGTGTAGGTGTCGCCGCCGGTGCAGGTGACGGCGAACGGCGCCCTCCCGGAGGTCTTCCTCGCCGGGCCGAGCACCCGGACGGCGCCCCAGCCGGAGGCGTCGCCGCTGACCTTGAGCGACGTGGACAGCCGGACGGTCTTGATCCCCTTGCCGCCGACCCGGTACGTCCTGACCTTGCTCCTGTCACCGTCGCTGAACGTCCACTGATACTTCAGCGCGACGGGGGCTCGGTCACCTTTGCCACGCGCCGTCCGTCATGCCGGGGACTGAACACCTACGAAAGGTTCTGGCATGAGCAACACGGACGTTCACGGAACGGTCGCCGACGGCTTCGAGCAGGTGCGGGAGACGTTCGCCCGGGTCGTGGCCGAGCATGACATCCCCGCGCAGCTCGCCGCTTACGCGCACGGCCGGCAGGTGGTGGATCTGTGGGCCGGGGACGACGAGGCGGGTGGCGACGCGCTGACCGCGGTCTACTCCTCCACCAAGGGAGCCGCGACGCTGGTGGCGGCGCTGCTGGTGCAGGAGGGGGTCCTGGACCTGGACGAGCCGGTGGCCGCGCGGTGGCCGGAGTTCGCCGCCGCCGGGAAGGGCGGGATCACGCTGCGGGACGTGCTGACGCACCGTTCCGGCGTGATCGGCGTGGACGGCGGGCTGTCGGCGGCCGAGCTGGCCGACGACGCGGTGATCGCGCAACGCCTGGCCGGGCAGCGCCCGTACTGGCGGCCGGGCTCGGCCTACGGCTACGGCGGGTTCGTCACGTTCGCGCTGGTGAACGAGGTGATCCGGCGGGCGACCGGCCGGTCGTTGCAGCAGGTCTACGAGGAGCGCGTGCGGGCCCCGTACGGGCTGGACCTCTACCTGGGGCTGCCCGAGGAGCAGGAGAGCCGGTTCCGGCCGATCGAGTGGTGGACCGCCACGCCCGAGCAGGAGGCCGCGTTCTGGTCGAACGTGCCGGGGCCGCACAGCATCCTCGGCATCGGGTACGGGCTCAACAGCACGCCGCCGCTGGACCAGGCCGCCTTCGTCAACACCCGCGCGGTGCGCGCGAACGGCCAGGCGTCGGCCGGCGGGGTGGGCAGCGCCCGCGGCCTGGCCGGGCTGTACGCGGCGGCGATGTGGGGGCTGAACGGCCGGCCGCCGCTGCTCAAGCCGGACACGATCGGCGCGTTCGCCCAGCTCCACTCCGTCGGCGCCGACCTGGTCCGCGGCGACCAGGGCAACTACGCGGTCGGCTTCCAGGCCAAGGGCCTGCGGTACGGGTTCCTCAGCGCGAACGCGTTCGGCCACGACGGCTCGGCGGGCTCGGAGTCCTTCGCCGACCCGATGAACGGCATCGCCTTCGGCTACACGCGCCGCCGCTTCGGCTTCGGCTGGTCCTACCCCGAACATGATCTGCTCGCCGCCGCGCTTCACCGCGCCGTCACCGCCTGAGGTCCCGAGAAATGACTACGCGAACCGCCCCCCGGACCGAGACGCGCGGCCTGGCCCTGCTGGTCATCGCCGCCGCGCAACTGCTGATGGTGATGGACGGCACCATCGTGACCGTGGGCCTGCCCGTCATCGGGGCCGGGCTCGGCATCGCCGAGACGGACCTCGACTGGGTGCTCACCTCCTACGCCCTGGCCTTCGGCGGCCTGCTGCTGGCCGGCGGGCGCGCCGGTGACCTGTTCGGGCGGCGCAGGCTGTTCCGCGCCGGACTGGTCGTGTTCCTGGCCGCCTCCCTGCTGGGCGGCCTGGCCGGCAACGCCGCCGTGCTGATCGCCGCCCGGGTGCTGCAGGGCGTCGGCGCCGCGATCGTCGCCCCGGCGGCGCTGTCCCTGCTCACCGACACCTTCCCCGCCGGGCCGGAGCGCAACAAGGCGCTCGGCGTCTACGGCGCGATGGGCGGCCTGGGCTCCGTCGCCGGCCTGCTGCTCGGCGGCGCGCTGACGGAGTATCTGGGCTGGCGCTGGATCATGTTCGTCAACGTGCCCATCGCGCTGCTGGTCCTGGCCGGCACGTTCGCCCTGATGCCGGGCACCCGCGAGCGCGGCGGCCTCGACCTGCCCGGCGCGGCCACCGTGACGCTCGCCCTCGGCTCCCTGGTGTACGCGATCAACCGGGCCGGCTCCCACGGCGTCGGCGACGGGCTCACCCTCGCCTTCGCCGCGGCCACCGCCGCGCTGCTGGCCGCGTTCGTGCTCATCCAGCGCAAGGCCCGCGCCCCGATGCTGCCCCCGGGCGTGCTCGCCGACCGGGGCAGGCTCGGCGCCAACCTGGTCATGCTGCTCATGGGCGCCGGGCAGCTGGCCACGTTCTACTTCCTCACCCTCTACATGCAGGCGATCAACCAGTACTCGCCCATGATCACCGGGCTGGCTTACCTGCCGTTCGCGATCGGCATCGGCCTCGGCTCCGGCGTCGCCGGGCCCCGGTTGCAGGCCCGTGCGTCCACGCGGACGGTCCTGATCATCGGGATGGCGGTGGCCGCCGTGGCGATGGGCTGGTTCAGCCTGCTGACCCCTGGCCAGAACCCGCTCCTGGTGCTCCTGCCCGCCCAGCTCGTCGCCGGGATCGGCCTGGGCATCGGCTTCGTCGCCGCCACCATCGGCGGCGTCCACGGCGTCACCGCGAGCCATTCGGGCATCGCCTCCGGCCTGGTCAACACCAGCCAGCAGATCGGCGGCGCCCTCGGCCTGGCCGTCCTGGCCGGCGTCGCCGTCGCCGCGACCGCGAGCCGGCCGGCGGGCACTCCCCTGCACGACGCGCTGACCAGCGGCTACACGGCCGGGATGCTCGGCGCGGGCGGCTTCTACCTGGCCGCCATCCTCACCGCCGCTCTCCTCCTCCGGCCCCGTACCGCGCCGGACTGAAGCGCCGTGCCGGAAGGCGCCGGGACGTCAGGACGTCAGGGTGCAGTTGTCGGCGCCGAGCTGGCTGTTCCACAGGAACGTCCACCCGCAGTCGTACGTTCCGGCCGCCTCACCGAAGCGGATCGTGACGCTCGTGCCGCTGTGGCCGTCGCACCCGTATCCCGACACTTCGTAGTATCCGCCGCCGGTCGGCGTGCGGCCCCCCGAGAAGCAGACGGCGTCAGCGGCCGCCGCGTGGCCGGGCACGGCCCCCAGCGCCACGGCGAGGGCCGCCGCGCCCAGGACGGCCGCCAGGCTGGCTGATCGCATGGTGGTGCTCCTTTCCCTGTCCGCCATTCCTGTTCCGCCAGGAACGGTAGTCAGCCGGGAGCGGCCCGCCCAGAGGCATCCGTCACCAGTGCGCGTGGATTCGTCACAGTCCGGGCGTGGCCCCGGTGAGCTGGGCGTGCAGGCGCCTGCACTCGTGGACGATGCGGGTCGTACGGCGGCTGCGCGCGTAGGCGCCGACGACCGGGATCTCCCCGCGCGCACCGGTCCAGCGGGCCACGTCGGCAGCGAAGGCGACAAGCTCGGCGTGGGTCACGGAGGTGCGGCCCCCGCCGGGCAGCATCCCGGGCAGCAGGGTGGTCAGGATGCGCCACACCTCGTGGTGGCCGCCCGCCTCCGCCAGCTCCGTGAGGGCCGCGATGGCGGGGCGGGTCTCCTGCCAGGTGCGGCGCAGCACCAGCGCGAGCTGCCGGCCGATCGCCTCGGCGGGCAGCCCGCCCCTCGCCGCCATGCGCAGGATCGACGGGACCAGGCCGGGCACGCCCTCGGCGAGGAGGAAGGCGAGGATCACCGCCGTGGACTCACCCGCCGGGCCGTCGGCGAGCTCCAGTCCGGTGACCTCCTCCGGAGTGATCCTCCTGCTCCAGCGGTCACGCAGCAGGAAGGGCAGCAGGTTGACGGCCACGATCTCGCGGTGCGAGGGCAGCATGGCGGGCCAGCCCCTCAGCGTGCCGCTGGACTCGTCGACGCTCCGGTCGGCGGGTGGGCGCAGCAGCACCTCGTCGATCAGCCGGTGCCCGGTCGGGGCCGTCACCCGCAGCACGGGCCGGAGCCTGACCTCGGAGAAGTGCCGAGGTTCGCCGTCGCCGAACTCGACCATGGATGCCCCGGCCAGATGGCGCCACACGTGGCCGCACGCGGGATCGGCCAGGCCGTCGCCGGCGAGCCAGCGGGCGGCCGAGCGGGCCGCGGCGGAGCCGACCTTGGCGGCCCGCTCGGCCGCGGCCGGATGGCTGCCCCGGGGCAGCCGCAGCAGCGCCTGGGCCAGGTCGGCCGGCGGTGGCTCCACTCCCGCCGCGGCGCAGGTCTCCAGCCGGTCGACCAGCACGTCAGGGTCGAGGTGGCCGTTCATCCAGGTCGGCGTGGCCAGCAGCACCGGCGGGAGGGCGTCGTCACGGAGGGCCTCGGCGACCTCCACGTAACGGTGCAGCAGGAATTCGTGGAACGGGGAGACGCGACCGTGGGGCAGCCGGTTGCGCCGCCGCCACTCCTCCTCCTCGGACAGCTCAGGAGGCATGACCGAGCGCAGCCGGGGTGGGAAGAAGTCGACGCACACCCCCACGAGCGGCTCGTCCGGGGCCGGCGGGGGCACCTGCTCACCCGCCCGCATCGCCGCGATCCGGGCGGGGTCCACGCCGAGCTCGGCCATGCGCTCGTAGGCGTCGTCGAGCACGAAGGACGGCATGGCCTCGCCGGAGTCGTCGTACAGGACGCCGGGTCTCCCCCGCACCGACCGCGAGCGGCCGGACGGTCCCTCGAAGCTCTCCTCTCCGACGCGGGTGGGCGGGTCGTTCAGGCGGACGCGGCCGTCGGCGAACGGGATCGGCCGGCCGTCCTCGTGGGCCACGGCCTTGCCGGGGCCGTCGTCGCTGGTCCAGGTGATGGTGAAGACGCGCGGCGGGGCGTCGTCCGCGAGGTGGCGGCCGGGCCGCTGGGAGCTCATGGACATCCTCATGGACGGCGGCTCCGGCTCGGGCTCCTCGCCACGGGTGAGGACGCGTACCCCCACGGAGAAGCTGGCGCTGTCCCAGTATTTCTCCGGCCCGATCGGGGGCGGCTCCGGCACGCTGCCGGGGCTGACGAGCTCGGCGGACAGCACCCAACGCCAGTCGCCGGGATTGAGGCGTACGTCCCTGGAGCGCCAGTGGCCCTGGTGCCTCACGACATAGGGCTGGAGCTCACGGCGCAGTTTCGCCCGGTCGGCGGCGGCGCCCGCGACGAAGGCCGCCAGCCAGCGCTCCTCGTCGATCCACCCCTCGTGCCGACCGGGAAAGATCGACGGCTCGGGGAACGGCCGCGCCTCCGGCGGCTCGGGCAGCGGCGGGAACTCCTTGCGCGTCTGCGGCTCCTCGGCCGGGATCTCCCCGCCGAACCGCTCGGCCACCCTCACGGCCAGATCGGCGGACAGGTCGGCGGGCAGGTGGCGGACGGCGTCGAGGATCGTCTCGGCATGGGCGGCGAACAGGCCGGCGTGCTTCAGCGTCAGCTCGGCCGCGCGGTTGCGCACGTCGAAGGAGGCGTGCGCGTAGGCCGTGGTCAGCGCGGTGACGAACCCGGCGGCGGACTCGGGCTCGGCCAGGAGCGCCTGGTCGAGCCAGCGCAGGCCGGTGGTGGCGAGCTTGGACTCGGCCCGGAACGTGAGCGCGTCGACCGCCTCCGCCAGGTCGGCGCGGTCGAGCGGCATCGCCCGCCGCACCTGAACCACGGCCAGCTCGGCGACCGTGCCCGGGGCCGACGGCAGCAAGCGCAGGTAGTCGCGCAGGCGGGGCGCGGTCTCGGCGGGCGTGGGGTCGAGAAGCGTGTGCAGCCGGACGAAGAACCGCAGGTCCTGCGCCTCGCCGCCGCGCAGGAAGCGGCTCACGCAACCGTCGAGCGCCTGGTCCCGGGGCAGTTCGCGGGCGGCGGCGGCCAGCCAGCGGGTCGGCCGGGGCTCCAGCCGTTCCTCCCGCAGGGCACGGCCCGCGCCCTCGGCGGTGAAGATGCGGGGCAGCAGCGCGGGGGTCAGTGGGTCGCCGGTCACGCCCGGCGCGGTCAGCCAGGCGGCCACCAGCGGGTCGTGGCCGGGCGGCGCGGCACCGGAGTCGCGCAGCAGCGCCACGGCCAGCGGCGCGATGCGGTCGGCGGGGCGGCGGATCCGCTGGGCCAGCCGGACCGCGACCTCGCTCCGCCACGGCTCGGGGCGGCAGGCCGCAACCCGGCACACGCCGGCGACGTCGAGGGCGTCGGCCCAGCGGCGGTTGACGTCGCGGCTGGTCATCCACGCGACGGCGGCCGCCGGGCCGGTGATGAGGCCGACGCCGGCCAGCAGCAGCGCCCCGGCCAGCCGGTCGAGCATGTCACCGACCTCCCAGGAGATCATCTCCTCGAGGTCGCCGGAATGGCGGGCGCGCAGCCGTTCGGTGCGGGCGGCGCGCAGTTCCTTGACCAGACCGGGCAGCCGCCCGGCCGGCTCGACGCGCTCCTCCTCGGTGAGCGCGGCCAGCCGGTCGGCCAGGCGGGTGACGTCGTTGCGCGTGATCAGGTCACGGATCTCCGTCCAGACGGTCATCGGGAGCCGCCCGGGGTGCGTCCCTGGTGGAAGCGGGGGGAGGGCGCGGCGTTGGGGTACGCCCGCGTCGCTGCAGTCATGGCCGGGACGGTAGATCATCGCACCGACAAACCCGCGCGGCCTCGTTAAGATCATCCGCATTCGCACCTTCTCGCGCGTCCGGCGCCACCGCTTCGGGCGTCCGGCCGCCGCCGCAGTCACGCTCTACCTGGCCGCCGTGGCCGCCGCCGCGGTGGTCTCGGTCGTGTCCGGCGACCACCGGGCGGTGTCGGTGGCCGCGACGGGCCTGCCGTGGCCGCCCGTCCCGCGGGAGTTCCGGCTGCCGCTGCTCCTGGGGAGCTGCGGGGTCAACGCGTGGATGCTGTGGCAGATCCTGCGCGGCCCCGCGCTGCCGGCCGCCGCGCAGCCGCCGGCCGGCGTGGTGTGGCCGCGGCGTCTGCTGTACGTGGGCGTCGCCGGTGACCTGGTGCTCTGGGAGCTCCTCGACGAGTTGCCCCGCCCCGTGGACCACGTGGCGAGCGGAGCCGTCTGGACGGCCACCGTGATCCTGCTGGTCCGGGTCATGCGAGGCGTCTCGCCGGGCTTCCGGGTGGCCGCCGTCACCCTCGGCCTGGCCGGGGCGCTGGCGCCGCTGCTGTGGCTCCTCCTGGACGCCGCCGATGCGCGGCCGGCGGGCCTGGCGGCAGCCGGCTGCTGCGTGGCGATGATCCTCGCCGGGCAGCGCCGCGACGGGCGGTGGAGCGGCCTCACGGTCGGCATCGGCTGGGTCGCCCTGTTCTTCTGGCCCGTCTCTCACCTGTCCGCGCTCGCTCTCCCGGGTGGCGAGCTGTTGTTCCACTACCCGTGGCTCGGGTCGATCCCGCTCGGCGCGTGCCACACGGTGTGGCTGGCGCGCACGGCGCACGAGCTGGCCGCACCCGCCGTGAGGAGCGGGATCGTGACGGGCCGCGTGCCCCGGCTGTTCGCCGCCACGGTGCTGGCGCTGCCGCTCGTCGTGGTCGGGGCCGAGGCGGGCGCCCGGTACGGCTTCACCGGCCCCGGTGCGGGCTGCCGTGAGCGGATCGGGCCCTACGCGGGCAGTCCCGGGCGCTAGCGGCTGCGCGTCCACGCGCGCACGCGGGAACGGGACGAGGACGATCCCGGCGCTCCGGTCGAGGATCACCTGCTCGTCGCCTTCCCGGACCGGTCACCGGGGAAGCTCGTCCGCTGACCGGTCAGGCGACGACGGCGCGGGCCAGAAGGCGTTGCAGGGCGTCCTGCTCCTCGGCGGACAGCGGCGCCAGCGGGGACTCCTCGGCGAGCAGGCCCAGCAGGCGCTCGCGCAGCTCGGCGCCCGAGGGCGTCAGGACGAGCTGCTTGGCGCGGCGGTTGCCGGGGTGCGGATGGCGTTCGAGGTGGCCCTGTTCTTCGAGGCGGTCGGCGACGAACGTGGCGTTGGAGGGCTCGCAGCTCATGCGTTCGGCGAGCTCGCGCAGGGTCATGGGGCCGGTGAGCTCACGCAGCGCGACACCCTGCGAGGCGGTCAGTCCGAGGGTGGCCGCGCGGACCCGGACGTGCGCCTCGATCTGCTTGGCCAGGCCGCTGATCAGGCCGCACAGCTCGCGGTCGGCCTGGGCCTGCGTCTCGGGGTCGCCGGTCATGGCGCAACTCTACTACAACTCGAATGATTGCAATTAGAACCGTTCTAGTTGTAACTTTCTGTCGGCGCCGCCGTCCAGGGCGGCGTTCCCCCTGAGCACCGAGGCAGGAATCATGGTGACGACGACCGCTTTCGACCGCGCACGGCTGACCCGCGCGCCCCGCGTCCGCTCGCTCGACCTGGGCGGCCTGACGGTCACGTACGTCCCGGACGGGCTGGTCCGGCTCAAGCCGGGCGGCTGGCTGCCCGCCGCCACCGGCGCCGACTGGGCCCGCCACCGCGACCACCTCGACGGCGACGGCCTCCTCGTCGCGGGCATCGGCGCCCTGCTCGTCGAGCGCGGCGACCGCGCGATGCTCGTCGACGCCGGGTTCGGGCCCGAGTCCCGCCCCGACGACCCGGACAACCCGCTGCTGGGCAAGCTGTACGGCGGCGGCCTGCTCGACAGCCTGCGCGGCCTGGGCCGCGACCCGGAGCGGATCGAGGCCGTCGCCATCACCCACCTGCACAGCGACCATCTGGGCTGGGCCTGGAGCAACGCGCCCGGCCGGGACGCGCCTCCGTTCGCGCACGCCGCCCACCTGGTCGCGGCGCCGGAATGGGCGCGGCGCGACCTCGCCGGCGACCCCAGGCTCGCCGTCCTGGAACCCCGGGTGCGCCCGGTCGAGGACGGCGAGGAGATCTTCCCCGGCGTCCGCGCCTCGTTCGCCCCCGGGCACACCGTCGGGCACACCGCCTACACGATCACCGGGAGCGACCGGCGGCTCATCGCGTTCGGCGACGCCCTGCACGCGCCCGTCCAGGTCACCCACCCCGAATGGTCGTGCGGGATCGACCACGACCCCGTCGAGTCCGCCCGGCACCGCCGCCGCCTCGTCGAGGAGCTGAGCCGCCCCGGCACGATCGGCTACGGCGGCCACTTCGCCGACGTGGTCTTCGGCCGGGCCGAGCCGGGCCCCGGCGGCCGGTTCGGCTGGGTCCCCGTCGCCTGACCCGCCGCCTCGGCCGGGTCCCCGTCGCCTGACCCGCCGCCCGGGCGGGTCAGCCTCCGACGAGCGGGACGAGCTTGATGAACGACACCACCGGGTCGGCGGTGAGGTCGACGATCTCGGCCAGGTCCTCGATCTGGCGGTCCCCGATCAGCAGCACGAACCCGTTGCGCAGGAAGGCCCGCTCGGCGGCGTCCGCCTGCTTCTCCCAGTCGAGCCGGTGCGGCCCGTTCAGCTCCGTCTCGGCCGCCGACGGGCGGACCAGGCCGGTGAAGCGGGCCTCCGGGCGGGCGTTGTGCCGGGCGACCTCCTCCCTGACGCGCAGCCGCAGCAGCTCCCGGGCCGGGATGCTCTCCGGCAGGCCGGGCAGCTCGAACTCGGCCAGCGGTCTCCCGGCTGCCGTCTCGTCGCGAAAGGTGACCGTCGCCATCCCGCAGCTCCATGCGTCGAGGGAACCTTGCGAGATCATCGATATCAGCCGGGGCCGACAGGAACGGGCCCGCTCACGTCCCGGGGTCCCGTGGCGGTGACGGGTTGCGCCACGGCCAGTGGCCCTCCAGCTCGACCTGGAGGGAGAGGCTGAGGAAGGTCCGCACGAGGACGACGGCGGCCAGGACGCCCACCGACTGGAACGTGGGCGCGATGGCCACGGTCTTGATGATGTCGGCGGCGACCAGCAGCTCCAGGCCGAGCAGGATGGTCCGCCCGACGGCACGGCGGTAGGCGGGGTAGGCGGTGGCGGCCCGCTGGCGCGCCGCGCGCCGCCAGAAGGAGACGCTGGCGATGACCGTCCCGGCCACGATGACGAGCACGCCGAGCAGGTCGAGCAGCGTGCCGGACGCCTCGATGAACTGCTTGACCGGCTGCAGCTCCACGATCTCCCCCGTCGTTCACGCGCCATCGTACGGACGAGGAGGCGGCGGATCCGGGTGCCGTCGCGCCTTGGGGCGCAAATTCGCGGTCAAGCCGCGGCACCCCGGCTGACCTGCGACGATGCGGGCTAGAGTGGTGACGCATGAGCATCTGGTTGCCGCTGGGGGCCGTGCGCCGGCTCGCGGGCGCGGTGGTCATCGGGGTGGCGGCGGGCGTCGCCGTCGGGGTGCCGGCCGACGCCCCGCTGGGGATCCTGGCCGGCATCGCCGTGACGGAGCTGCTCTTCGTGCTGGCGGGCTGGGCGGTGATGTGGCCGATGGACGCGGCGGCCACGCACCGCAACGCGCGGCGCGAGGACTTCCTGCCCATCGTGGAGGAGATCGTCGTGGTCACGGTGGCGCTGTGCGGGCTGGTCGCGATCGTGCTGCTGCTCGTGCGCGGGGAGCCCGACGCCGGCCACGCCGCCGCCGCGACCGCGCTGTTCGGCGTCTTCCTGGCGTGGGCGGCGCTGCATCTGATGTACGCGGCCCGCTACGCGTACGTGTACTACACGGCGTCGGGCGGGATCGACTTCAACTCGGAGCAGCCGCCGGCCTACCGGGACTTCTTCTACTTCAGCTACAACCTCGGCATGACCTATCAGGTGTCGGACACCGACGTGTCGAGCTCGGCCATCCGCTCGATCGTGCTGCGGCACACGCTGCTGTCGTACGTGTTCGGCACCAGCATCCTGGCCACCGCGATCAACCTCGTCATGGGCATGGTGACAAGCTGAGAGTCAGGGTCAGGGGCGCAGGCCGTCGAGGACGAGCGCCAGGTAGCGGCGCCAGGGCTGCGTGCCGCCGGTGGACGGCAGGTCCATGACGGAGTCGATCATCGTCACGATGGGCGCGATGTCGTCCACCGTGAGGTCGGCGCGGATCGTGCCCTGCTCCCGGGCTCGGGCGATGAGCAGGCCGCAGGACTCCGCGATGCCCTCGCGGGCGCGGGCGATCTGCTCGCTGTCGCCGGCGCCCTGCCGCATCAGCTCACGCAGCCCCCGGTCGGTCGCGGCCAGCTCCAGCGCGTGTTCGAGGAACGCGGTGAGCGCCCGGCCGGCGTCCTGGCCGGTCAGGGCGTCGCGCGCCGTGGCGCGCAGCTCGTCGAGCTTGCCCGCGTAGACGGCCTCGGCCAGGACCTCCTTGTTGGGGAAGCGCCGGTAGACGGTGCCGACGCCGAGCCCCGCGTGGTGGGCGACGTCGTTGAGCGTGGCCTGCAGTCCGCGCGCGGCGAACACCTCCCGTGCCGCCGCCAGCGTGCGCCGCCGGTTGTGCTCGGCGTCGCGGCGCAGTGGCGGTGTCTCTTCGCTCATGGCATCCCGTCCGTCGGCTAACTGGATACATCATATCCGCTTCGTGTTAGGCTGCCGAACATAAGCGGATATGTCGTATCCACTTCCGAGCGGAAGCAGGTGAAGCATGCAGACCGTGGTCATCACCGGAGGCACCGACGGGCTCGGCAAGGGGCTGGCCCTCCACTACCTCCGGCAGGGCGCCCACGTGATCGCCGTCGGCAGCACCCCGGAGAAGGGCCGGGCCCTGCTCGCCGAGGCCGCGGCCCTGCCGGCCGGGCGGGCCGCCTTCGTCCGCGCCGACCTGACCTCGGTGGCCGCCACCCGGGACCTGGTGAACCGGCTGACCGGCGAGCACCCGGTCGTGGACAAGCTCGTCCTCTGCGCCCAGCGCTACCGGCTCTTCGGCGGCCGGGCGGTCACCCCGGAGGGCTTCGAGCACAGCTTCGCGCTCGCCTACCTCAGCCGTTACGTGCTGAGCCACGGCCTGCACGACGCGCTGCGGGCCGCCCCGCGCCCGGTGATCATGAACGTGGGCACGCCCGGGGTGCCGCTGGGCCGGATCCACTGGGACGACCTGCAACTCGCGCGCCGCTACAGCGGGGCCAGGGCGACCCTGCAGTCCTTCCGGGCCAACGACCTGCTCGGGGTCGCGTTCGGCGTCCGTCATGCCGGGGGCGGCGTCCCGTACGTCGGCTACAACCCCGGCGTGGTCTCCACCGGCATGCCCGCGAGCCTGCCGCAGCCGCTGCGGGCGGTGGCGAAGGCGTTCTTCACGCTGTTCGCCACCTCGGTGCCGAAGGCGATCGCGCCCATGGCGGCGCTGCTGGACGACCCTCCGGGCGAGCCCTTCACCGCGCACTGGCAGAGGCGCCGGCTGTCGCCGGACGGCCGGGCCTTCGACCGGCAGGACGCGCTGCGCCTGCACGACCTCACCCGCGACCTGATCGCGGCCTGACGCCGCCCTACCGAGGAGGACACCGATGGCACCGAACGACCTGACGGGGAAGACCGCGCTGATCACCGGCAGCACCGGCGGGATCGGCCTGGAGACGGCACGCGGCCTGGCCGCGCGGGGAGCGTCCGTCATCCTGGCCGGGCTCGACGAGGGCCGCGCCCGGCGGGCCGAGCGCGAGGTGCGCGCCGGGGCCGGGCACGACCGGGTGACCGCGCTCACCGCCGACGTCACGACCCTCGACGGGCTGGTCAGGCTCGCGGCCGGGGTCGCCGAGCGCTGCGACGCGCTCGACGTGCTGGTCAACAACGTGGGCGTGAACACGCCGCGCCGGGAGCTGACCGCCGACGGCGTGGAGAAGATGTTCGCCGCGCACGTCCTGGCCCCCTTCACCCTCACCCACCTGCTGCTGCCCCGGCTGCGGCGGGCCGGCCGGGCCCGGGTCGTCAACCTGACGGGGGGCATCCCCGGCGGCCCCGTCGACCACGGCAACCTCCAGGGCGAGCGCCGTCTCCTCGGGTGGACGTTCAGCCACTACAACCACACCAAGACGATGACGATGGCGCTGACGGCCCGGCTCGCCCGGGAACTGGACGGTACGGGGGTGACGGCCAACGTGGTCTATCCGGGGCACGGCTACACGCCGATGAACCGGTCGACGCCGATCGTCGCCTTCCCGGTGCTCTACCGGCCGATCGCGCCGCTGGTGCTGAAGGTGATCGCGCCGCTGTTCCTGTCGGACCTGACCCGCTCGGCCCGCTCCAGCGTCCACGCCGCGGCGAGCCGGGAGGTCGAGGGCGTCACCGGCGCGTACTTCGACGACCGGTGCCGCCGCAAGCCGCTGCCGGCGAGCGCGCTCGACGAGCGCAACCAGCGCGCGGTGTGGGACCTGTGCGTCCGGCTGAGCGCGGACGCGCTCGCCCAGACCTGACCGGCCCCCGTCGCCCCGGTCGCCGCCGTCACGGGCGGGGCGGCCGGTCGGCCTCCAGGCTGTCGAGGACCTTGGCGGCCAGGGCGGCGAACCGGTCGAGCTCCTCCGGCGTGAGACGGTCGACGAACAGGCGGCGGACCTCCTCGGCGTGCCCCGGCGCGGCCTTCCGGAGCGCGGCGAGCCCGTCCTCGGTGAGCACGGCCTCGATGCCGCGCGAGCCGCACGGCTCCCGGACGACCAGGCCCCGCCCGCTCATCCGGGTGAGCTGGTGGTGCATGCGGCTCTTCTCCCAGCCGGCCACGCGGGCGAGCTCGTAGGAGCGCATGCGCCTGCCGGGCGCCTCCGAGAGCAGCGCGAGCACGGTGTAGTCGGCGTTGGACAGGCCGCCGACGGCCTGGAGCTGCTGCTCGATGCGGGCCCGCAGCAGCTCCACCATCCGGAACGAGGTCCGCCACGCGCGGAGTTCGCGTTCGGTCAATCCCAGCTGCGCCATGACGTCCACCCTACCAGTGAGTTGACATGTCCACTCGATGACGTACGCTCCGGTTGATACATCAACTCACTGTTGGAGCAGCCTTATGACGAGCCGGAAGAACCACGTCGGGCGGCGCGCCTTCCTGAAGACCTCGGCCGCGGTGGCGGGCACGGGCCTGCTGACCGCGTCCCCCGCCTCCGCCGCCGAGCCGCCGCCGCCGAAGGACAGCGGCCGCCGGGGGCGCCGCTATGTCGTCCGGGGCGGGGCCGTGATGTCGATGGACCCGGCGGTGGGCGACTTCGAGACCGCCGACGTCCTGGTCGAAGGCGAGAGGATCGCCGCGGTCGCGCGCCGCGTCGACGCGCCCGGCGCGGACGTGATCGACGCGCGCGGGCGCATCGTCATGCCGGGGTTCGTCGACACGCACCACCATCTGTTCGAGACGGCCGAGCGCGCGTTCCTGGCCAACGGCCTGCTGCTGGACGACGGCTCGGGCTCGCCGAGCGCCCGGCCCAACTACGGCGAGCACATCCTGCAAGGGTTCGCGCGGGTCTACCGGCCGCAGGACGTGTACGTCAACGCGCTGTTCGGCGGGCTCTCGCAGCTCGACGCGGGGGTCACCACGGTCCTCGACGTCTCGCAGATCCACCACTCCCCCGAGCACTCCGACGCGGCGGTCCAGGCGCTGATCGACACCGGGCGGCGGGCCGCGTTCGGCTACTTCGAGGGCGACGGCCGCCCCGGCGCCCGCTACCCGGAGGACGCCCGCCGCATCCGGGAGCGCTGGTTCCCCTCCGACGACCAGCTCGTGACCCTGGTCATGGGCGGCGAGCTGCACCTCGGCCGGGAGACGTACACCCGGTCCTGGGCGATCGCCCGCGAGCTCGGCGTGCGGATCGCCGCTCATTCGGTGGGCTCGTGGGGGATGCGGCCGGTCTTCGACGAGATCGCCGCGGGCACCGCCGGGGTGCGGGTCGGGCCGGACAACCTCTTCATCCACATGACCGGCATGTCCGACCGGACGTGGAAGACGTTCCGGGACGCGGGCGCGCAGGTCTCGCTCGCCTTCCCGATCGAGATGGTGATGCGGCACGGCACCCCGCCGATCCTCAAGATGCAGGAGCTCGGCATGGAGCCCTCGCTGAGCTCCGACGTCGAGACGACGATGGCCGCCGACCCGTTCACGCTCATGCGCTCGGCCATGATCATGCAGCGGATGGTCGTCAACCAGCTCGTCCTGGACCAGGGCGACCTCGTGCCGCCCGGCAACTGGCCGACCCCGGCCGAGGGCACGCCGGAGCTGCTCACGGTCCGCGACGTGCTGCGTTACGCCACCGTCAACGGCGCGGCGCACCTCGGGCTCGGCGCGCGCACGGGCACGCTCACGCCCGGCAAGCAGGCCGACCTCGTGCTGCTCGACGCCACGGCGCTCAACGTCGCCCCGCTCAACAGCGTGCCCGGCGCGGTCGTGTCGCTGATGGACCGCACCAACGTGGAGACCGTGATCGTCGCCGGCCGGGTCCGCAAGTGGCGGGGGCGGCTGCTCGGCGCGGACCTGGGCCGGCTGCGCCGCGAGCTCGAAGCGTCACGCGACCACCTCTTCCGGGCGGCCGGCGTACCGCAGGACCTGTTCGCATACAGCTGAGCCCGGCACGGGCGGCCCGGAAGGCGGCGGTCGGACACCAGGTGATCGAGGCTGATGTCAGGGCAGGGGAGGTCGCGGAGCCGGAAGGCCGCTCCCCTGTCGACATATGATCCTTTCGTTTGGTATTTGGCCCGATTGTCGGAAGGCGCCCATGTCCCACCCCCTCAGCCGGCGGGCCGCCCTGCTGGGCGCCGCGGCCGTGGCCGGAGTCGCCCTCTGGGACGAACCGGCCAGTGGGGCGGCACGGCGGGCCGCGTTCGACGCCGCGCGCGAGCGGTGGGTGAGCCTGCTGGCCGGCGGGCGGTTCGACGCCGACTACGCCGCCGAGACGCGGGCCGTCGAGGGTTCGGCCAAAGCGGTGCTGCGCAAGCTGAAGCCGTCGGGCGGCCGCCGCCCCAGCCTCTGGCCCGACCTGCCGCTGGACGACCCCCGCACGGGCAACTTCAACCGCGCCTACAACCGCATGCGCACGCTGGCGCTGGGCTGGGCCACGCCGGGCACCGCCATGCACCGGGACGAGCGGGTCGCCGAGACCGCGGTCAGGGCGCTGGACTTCCTGTACGAGCACGCCTACCACGAGGGGCTCGACCGGCGGGGCAGCAACTGGTTCTGGTGGGAGATCGGCGTGCCGCGCTCGCTGACCGACACCTGCGCCCTGCTGTACGACGGCCTGCCCGGCGACCGGCTGAGGCGCTGGCTGCGGCCGGTGCGGCGATGGTGCCCCGACCCGGAGCGGCGCGTCAGCCATCCCGGCGTCGTGGAGACCGGCGCCAACCGGGCGGGCAAGGCGATGGCGGTGGCGATGCGCGGTCTGCTCACCCACGACGCGCGCCTGGTCAGGCGGGCCAAGGACGCGGTCTCCGACCTGTTGCGGACGACCCGGGGCCCGGGTGACGGCTTCTACCGTGACGGGTCGTTCATCCAGCACGACGTGTACCCGTACAACGGCAGCTACGGCGTGGACTACCTGGAGAGCGTGGCCAAGCTGATCGCCATGCTGGCCCGCTCCCCCTGGGAGATCCGCGACATCGGGAACGTCTACGACATCGTGGACCGCTCCTTCCTGCCGTTCGTCGTCGACGGGCTGATGATGGACTGCGTGCGCGGCCGGGCGATCTCGCGGCAGGGCCACCGCGACTACCACGCGGGCCAGAAGACCGTCGAGGCCGTCCTCACCCTGCTGGAGGCGGCCCCCGAACGTCACGCCCGGCGCTGGAAGCCGCTGGTGAAGGGCTGGCTGACCCGCAACCGGGCGATCCCGTACGAGTCGCTCGCGCCGCTGGCGAGCATCGCCAAGGCCCGCGCCCTGCTGGAGGACCCGTCGGTGCCGGTCGGCCCGCGCCTGACGGGCACGTACGTGTTCGCCGACATGGACCGGGTCGTGCACCACCGCCCCACCTGGGCGTTCGCGATCGCGATGAGCTCGGAGCGGATCGGCGCGGCCGAGGCCATGAACCGGGAGAACCTGCGCGGCTGGTACACCGGCGACGGCATGACGTACCTCTACACCGACGACCTCACGCACTGGAACGACGAGCTGTGGCCGACGATCGACCCGTACCGGCTGCCGGGCACGACGGTCGACAGGCGCAGGCGCGGCGAGCTGCGGCACGGCGAGCGCCGCCTGCCGCCGACGCCGTGGGCGGGCGGGGTGGCGCTCGACGGCGAGTACGGCGTGGCGGCGATGAAGCTGGTCGCCAAGGGCTCCTCGCTGCGGGCCAAGAAGGCGTGGTTCCTGCTGGACGACGCGGTCGTCGCGCTCGGCACGGGCATCGCCGCCTCCGACGGCCGCCGCGTCGAGACCGTCGTGGAGAACCGCAACACCCACGACCGCCATCCGCCGCTGACCCGGGGCGACGGCTGGGTGCACCTGGCCGGTGTGGGCGGTTACGCGCTGCTCGACGGCGCGAAGCCGAAGGTGGTCCGGGAGAAGCGCACCGGCCGCTGGCGCGACATCGACAGGGGCGCCACCACGGGCGGCGACGGCACCCCGCTCACCCGGCACTACACGACGATCGTGATCGACCACGGCGAGGACCCGGACAGGGCGCGGTACGCCTACGCCGTGCTGCCCGGCGCCCGCGTCACGCAGACCGCGGCCTACCGGGGCCGGGTGGAGGTCCTGGCCAACTCCGGGTCGGTGCAGGCGATCGCCCGCGACGACCTGCTCGCCGCCGTCTTCTGGCGAGCGGCGACGGTCGAGACCCCGTACGGGCCGCTGAAGGCCGACGGTCCGTGCGCGCTGGTGCTCCGCCGCGACCACGACCGGCTGCGGCTCGCGGTCTCGGACCCGTCGCGGAGCGCCGACGAGGTGCGGATCACGCTGCCGTGGGAGGTGCGTTCGGTCGCGGAGGCCGACCGGGGCGTGCGCAGGGCCGGGAAGTCGGTCAAGGTGGAGCTGCGCGGCGCCCGAGGCCACACCCGTACGGCGGCGCTGCGGCTGCGCGTCGCCGGGCAGCACTTCCCGCCTGACAAGTCCTGACAGATCACACATAACCAGGACGTACGCGGCGGCCCCTGTGCCATCCTTGATCGACAGTCGCGTCCCGGCCGGGAGCCACCATGACCACCGTGTCCCTGATCGTGCCCTGCTACAACGCTGCCAAGACCCTGCGCCTGTGCCTGGAGGCCGTGCTCTCGCAGACCCGGCTGCCCGACGAGATCGTCGTCGTCGACGACGCCAGCACCGACGGCTCGGCCGAGCTGGCCGAGAAGCTCGGCTGCCGGGTCGTGCGGATGCCCGTCAACCGCGGCGTGTCGGCCGCCCGCAACACCGGCGCCGACGCCACCACCGGCGACGTGATCTTCTACCTGGACTCCGACGTGGCGCTGCGGCCCGACGCCGTCGCCAACGCGCTGGCGATCCTCGACGGCGACCCGGACGTGGGCTGCGTGCACGGCGTGTACGACACCGAGCCGCTCATCGACGACGGCCCCGCCGAGTGGTACCGCATCCTGCACGCCGTCCACTGGCGGCGCCGCCACCTGGGCGAGGTCAACAGCGTCGTGTTCGCGCTGGCCGCCATCCGCCGCGACGTCCTGCTCGGCGCCGGCCGCTTCGACGAGAGCCTGCGCGACTGCGAGGACGTCGAGTACAGCAGCCGCCTGGCCGTCCGCAGCCGGATCGTGCTCACCGACACCGTGGTCGGCAGGCACGACGACGGCAGCGACCTGCTCCCGATCCTCGGCGAGCAGTGGCGGCGCGCGCTGCCGCTGATCCCGCTCGCGCTGGCCACCAGCCGGCGCGGCGCAGCCAAGCCCGAGCACGCCAACCGGCCCACGGGCATCCTGGCCTGCGCGCTCGCGCTGGCGTGCCTGCCGCTCGGCCTGCTGTCGCCCGCGCTGCTCGCCGTGCCCGCCGCGCTGGTGGCCGGGTTCGTGCTGGCCGACGTGGAGCTGGTCCGGTTCGTGCACGGCAGGCGCGGCCCGGCGTTCACCGCGTACTTCATGGGCGTGCACCTGGCCGTGCACGTGGTGCTCGTGACCGGGCTGGCCGTCGGGTCGCTGCGGGTGCTGCCGGGGCTCAGGAAGAGGTACGCGTGAGCCGCCCGAGCGCGGCCTCGTAGCACGCCACGGTCTCGCGGGCGGCCCGCTCCCAGCTCAGGCCCTCGCTCACCAGCCGCCTGCCGCGCTCGGCCAGCTCCCCGGCGAGCCGCGCGTCGGTCATGACCGCCAGCACGCCGCGCGCGATGTCGGCCGGATCACCGGCGCGGACGAACCGGCACGCCGGCCGGTCCGGGTCGCCGAGGAAGATCCGCGAGAACCCGTCGCCCAGCACCACCGGCCTGCCCAGCGCCATCGCCTCGGTCGCCACCAGCCCGAACGGCTCGAACAGCGACGGGAACACGCACGCGTCGGCCATCGCGTAGAACTCCAGCAGCTCCCGCCCGCCGACGAACCGGCCCGGGGCCAGCACGCTCAGGCCCGACGCGGCGGCGATCCGCTCGACGCCCGCCACGTCTCCCTCGCCCACCAGCACCAGCCGCACGCCCGGCAGCCCGGCGGCGATCTCCGGCAGCGCCTCCAGGAGCTGGTAGACGCCCTTCTGCCGTTCGATCCGGCCGACGAACAGCAGCACCGGATCGCCCGCCGCGATCCCCAGCCGCATCCGCAGGCCCGCCGCCGCCTCATCCAGGCCGGCCCGGTCGAAGCCCGGATCGGCGACCAGGTGCTCGAACGTGCCGCCCAGCGGCACCACGTCGATCGGCGTGCGGTCCCACCCGGCCGCCACGAGCTGGTCGCGCACCTCCGGCGTGGCCACCACCACCCGGCGCGAGATCCGCGCCAGCCACCGCTCCAGCGCCGCGAACAGGCCCAGCGGGTCCGGGATGCTGCGCTGCTCGGCGACCCCGTACTCGGTCGTGTGGACGTGCAGCACGACCGGCAGCCGCAGCGCGTAGTGGCACAGCAGCGCAGCCAGGAAGTTCGTCGAGTCGTGCACCGCGACCAGGTCGGGGCGCGCCGACCGGCGCAGCCGCAGGAAGTAGCGCCAGTTGCTCGCCACCACGGTCAGCGCCAGCAGCAGGAACTCCACGCCCTTGGTGCGGTTGAGCCGCCTGCGCCGGCCGATCGCGCCGAGGAGGCGGCCCAGCGGCCGGTGCACGGTGATGCCCGGCAGCCGCTCCTCGGCCGTCTGGCGGCCGTCGTTCAGCGTGAAGACGGCCAGCCGGTGCCCGCGCGCCAGGTACGGGGTGATCAGCTCGGCGTAGCGGCCCAGCCCGGCGGTGATGTTGGGCGGGAACTGGTTGACGATGTAGGCGATCCTCATCATTCGGCCTCCGGGCGACGGTAGAGCCGCGCGGCCACGACGCCGACGACGGCCACGAGGATGACATTGGACAGCGCGAACGCCAGCAGCCCGCCGGTCAGCCCCCACCAGGCGATGCACGCCACCTGGACGGCCAGCGCCGCCGGCGACCCGGCCAGCAGGCAGCCGACGAGCACCCGCGCGCCGCGCACCCCGTCCATCTGCAGGGCGACGGCGTAGAGGTTGAACACCATGTGGGCGCCGATCCCGGCCGCCGACAGCGCCATGAGGCCGACGGCGTACGGGTACTCGGCCCCCATCAGCAGGAAGAACACCGTGCTCGCCGCGAACGCGAACACCGCCGTGGCGGCGCCGACCAGCGGGGCGATCCGGGCGATGCGCCGCATGACGGCGGGTTTGTCGCTGGTGGCGAGCGCGGGCAGCAGCACCAGTCCGATCCCGTCGGTGAACACCACGCCGAGCAGCCGCTTGGGGAAGCCGTTGTAGACGGAGTACACGCCGACGTCGGCCGGGGCCGACCAGTGGTTGAGGAAGATCACGTCCACGCCGAACAGCACCGAGGTGAGCGCGGCGATGGCCGTCACGTACGCGCCGTGCCGGTAGAGCGCCCTGGCCAGCGGCGCCGACCAGGCACGCGGCCGCACCCCGGCGGCGGCCACGGCGACGGCGGCCAGGAGCAGGTTGGTGGCGATCAGCGCCACCAGGTACGGCTCGGCGTCGCGCACGCCGAGCACGAGCAGGCAGAAGCCGGCCGCCGCCAGGTAGGCGAGCGCCACGCCGAGCTTGAGCCAGGCCACGAACGCGTAGCGGGCCAGCCCGCGCAGCAGGCTCTCGGTGAGCTGGTTGAGCGTCATCGACAGCGCCAGCGCCAGCGCGAACCCGAGCGTGCGGACGTCGACCCCGAGCAGGCCCGTCAGCAGCGGCGCGGCCAGCAGGCCCGCCGCCGCCAGCGCGACGCTCAGCGCCAGCGTGGCCAGCACCGCGGTGGTGACCAGCGCGGGCCGGTCGGCCGGGTCGGCGCGCGGCAGCTCCTGGAGCATGACGTAGTGCAGGCTGGTGAGCATGGCGACGGTGACGATCAGCGCGATCGTCAGCACGACGGTGAAGTGGCCGAACGCGGCGGCCCCGGCGCCCCGGGCGATGACGAGCGTGGTGGCGGCGGCGGTGCCGCTGGCCACCGTGCTCACCAGCGTGGGACCCGCCGCCCACCGGTGCCGGTCGAGCAGTCCGGCCAGGCGGGCGCGCGGCGCGGTCAGGTCGCCCACCGCGCGTGGGCCCGGCGGGCGAACTCCAGGTCGGCGGGCGTGTTGATGCCCCGCGCCTCGTCCGGGTCGGCCACCGGCACCACCCGCACCGGCCAGGCCAGATCCTGCGCCAGGTGCGGCAGGAACGGCAGGAAGTTCGCCTCGCCGGTCGCCGCGCCGCGCCCGGCCCCCGCCGCGTAGCGGGCCCACGCCTCCTCCAGCCCGGCGGTGGCCAGGCAGAACACGCCGATGTCGCTGAGCCCGCCCGGACGGCACCGGTCGCCCTCGCGTGACATCAGCACCCGGGTCAGCCCGGCGGGCCCGAACTCGTACTCCACGTACGGGTCGGCCATCGCCACCAGCGGGAGCGTCACCCCCGGCCCGGTGTGGGCGGCGGCCACGGCGCGGACGGTGACCGGCGACAGGTTGGCCTGGTCGCCCCAGACGACGAGGATAGCGTCGTGGCCGCGCCAGTGCGGGGCCGCGCCGAAGATCGCGTCGCCCATGCCGGTCGGCTCGCGCTGCACGCTCACCGACACCGCGCCGGTGGCGAGCTCGGCGGCAGCCAGCTCCCGGAACGGCCCCACCCCGTCCGGGGAGAGCACGACGTGGACGTGCGCCACGGACGGCCGCAGCCGCCGGTGGAGCAGGTGCCAGACGGTGACGCCGTCCGCGACCTCGATCATGATCTTGGGGATGGCCTGGCCCAGCCTGGTCCCCCGGCCGGCCGCCGGGATCACCGCGCAGATCCGGTCACTCACCGGCACTCACCTCTCGTTCGACGGCCTGTTCCACGACGGTCACGAGCTCGCGCAGATCGCGTACGGCCACCGCTCCCGGGGCCGGCGCGGCCGTGTGGACGTGCAGCGTGACCAGCCCTGCGCCGGTCGCGGACGCCACCCCGTGCCCCGAGTCCTCCACCGCCACGGCGTCGGCCGCGTCGACGCCCCACAGGCGGCAGGCGTGGACGTAGAACTCCGGGTCGGGCTTGGCCGAGGCGGCGTCGTCGGCGGTGAGCACGCCGGCGAAGTGACGGCCCAGCCCGCTCGCCGCGAGGACGCGCTCGACGGAGCCCCGGCTGCCGCTGGTCACCAGGTAGGCGGCCAGGCCCGCGCGGGCGAGCGCGCCGAGGAGCCGGTGCGCGCCGGGGAAGACCGCGACCCGGCCCGCCGCCACCTGCTCGCGGTAGCGGAGCTGCTTGCGCCGGGCCAGCTCGGCGGCCACGTCCGGGTCGGCGACCAGCCGGGCGGCCACCTCGGCGGTGCTCGCCCCGGCGTGCGCGGCGTAGCGGAAGGAGGCCAGCGCGGCGGGCGCGAGCTCGGCGATCGCCTGCCGGAACGCGGCCTCGTGGGCGGGGCCGGAGTCCACCAGCGTCCCGTCGAGGTCGCACAGCCAGACCCGCCGTCCGGAGACGGCGGCTCGCAGCGGGGCGCTCATCCGGCCCGCGCCAGGCTCGTCCCGGCCCGCACCGCCGCCAGCGCCTCCACCGTGCGGGCGCCGCTGTGCGTGCCCGGCCTGCGCTCGTCCTCCAGGTCGGCCGCCACCCAGCGGGCTCCCGCCAGCCCGGCGCGGGGCGGGGGCGTCCGGCCGTGGCACAGCACGTGGGTGACGGTGCCGCGCTCGTTGCCCGGGTCGCCCAGGTACGTCAGCGTGCGGCCGACCAGGTCGGCGGCGGTCAGGCCCTGGCTGTCGTGGTCGTCGCGCAGGTTCACGACGAACACCTTGGCCGCCGCCCGGCTGCCCGCGATCGCCTGGGCGACGCCCGGCGTCAGGTAGCTCGGCAGCAGCGACGAGTGCGGCGTGCCCGGCCCGTACACGATGAGGTCGGTGTCGCGCAGCGCGGCCAGCGCGCGCGGGTTCGGCGTGATCGAGGCGGCCCGCCGGGCCAGTTCGGGGCCGGTGAGCGGGCCGGTGATCGGCTCTCTCAGGAGGAACAGCCCGGTGATCGGCTCGGCGCTCTGCGGGGCGACGATGTCGGCCTCGTCGGCCAGCAGCGTGCCGTCGGCCTTGACCGCCGCCAGGTAGGCGTTCTCGCCGCCGGTCACGTTCTCCAGGGCGACGGGCGAGCCGAACATCTCGGCGCAGGCGCGCACGGCCGCGTTGAAGTCTCGGTCCAGGCGCAGGTACGCCCCGGCGAGCACGAGGTTGCCGAGCGCGCAGTCGGCCAGGTCGAGCCCGTCCGGGCGGGCGGCCAGCCGGGCGGCGAACACCTTCAGGTCGCGCACGATCGGCTCCATGCCGGGCCCGGCCGCCGCCAGCTCGTCGATCAGGCGGCCCAGGTCGGCCGGGGTGGCGCCGCCGGGCAGCCGGCGCTCCAGCAGGACCAGGCGCGGGTCTCCGGCGTCGAGGTGGAGCAGCAGGTTCTTGCGGAAGTCCGACGGGCCGAGCATGCCCGGCAGGTAGCGGCGCAGCGCCCCGGTGGACAGCCCGTTGTCGTAGCCGTTGATCAGCAGGGTGAGCGCGGTGCCGGGCGTGGCGAGCAGCCGGCGGGCGATGCTGGCCGCGCCCCGGCCGCCGCCGAACATCGTGACCCGCCACGGGGCCTGCTGCTGCGGGCCGGCCATCAGCGCTCCTCGGCGGGCAGCGGCGCGCGCAGCACCCCGCGGCGTAACAGCCGGTGCCGGAAGCCGAGGTAGGCGACGAACAGTGCGCGGTCGAGCGCGCCGCGCGCGAACCGCCAGCCGCGCCGGCCGCCGCCGCGTGCGCGGTGCCGGATGGGGATCTCCACCCAGGTGTGGCCGAGCTCGGTGACGCGGGCGGTGATCTCGGTGGAGCAGTTCATGCCGCCGGATTCGAGCGGCACCGAGCGCAGCAGCGGGCCGCGTACCAGCTTGAAGATGGAGTTGAAGTCGCGGAAGCGGGTGCCGTGCAGGGCGTTGCTGACGGCGCCGCTGGCGGCCGACCCCCACCGGTAGGGGAGGCTGTCGGCCTTCCTGAGCCGGGCCCCGGAGAACGCCACGCCGTCGCCCGCCAGCGCGCGGGGCAGGAAGCGGTCCAGCTCGGCGATCGGGAACTGGCCGTCGGAGTCGAGCAGCACCACCCAGTCCAGGCGGGTCGCGGCGATCGCCGCCGCGATCGCCGCCCCGGCGCCCCGGTTGCGGCCGAACGTGACGACGACCAGCTCCGGCACGTCCTTGCGCAGGTCGCGCAGGATGGCGCCGGTCCCGTCGGAGCTGCCGTCGTCGCACACGACGATCTCCCACGCGCCCACCGCCGGATGGCCGCGCAGGTAGTCGCGCCACTCCCGGACGGAGGCCGCGATGTTGGCCGCCTCGTTGTAGGCGGGCGCCGCGACCGAGACGTCGATGGTGCGGGGCAAGGGTCACCTCCGTGAAGTCGTACGCCTGCCTCAGGGCCGGGGCGCGAGCAGGCGGCCGATCCAGCGGTCCAGGGGCAGCAGGTTGATCACCACGACGATCGGGACGTGCGCGAGCGTGAAGACGATCGCCGCGCCGAACGAGATGGGACCGCCGGTGAACAGGTTGATGTGCGGGGCGTCGATCAGCTCGGGGATCTCGACGGGGTTGACCACTTGCCACATGACGTCCAGGAACCCCGAGAACACGATGACGACGCCGCTGGCCATGATCTTCAGCGTGCGGCCGGGGCTGCCGCCGGCCAGCCGGTAGGCGGAGGCGACGGTGAGCACGATTCCCGGATAGAGCAGCAGATAGAGATGGGTGTAGAAGCTGTCGCCCTGGAGCCGTGCGCCGTCGCCGTAATAGAACCAGCTGACGCGCGGAATGAGATAGCCGGTGAAGAACAGGAACGGCACGCAGAGCAGCCAGTGCAGGCGCGGCGACACGTACGGGAAGAACGCGATCGCGACGCACAGGCAGACGAAGGCGGCGAGCCGGGCGACGAGGTCCCAGGTGTTGCCGATCTCCCGGGCGTGCGGGGTGGCGAGCCAGACGAACACGAAGCCGCCGGCGCCCACGGCCAGGGCGATCCACCACACGTGAGCTGCCCACCGGCGTGACGGGGGCCCGTCGTAGGCCGTCATTCGGATCGCGCGCCTCTCGTCAGACCTCCTCATGGGAGCGCTCCCACGAGCTTGCCAGTGCCCAGTATGGCACCGGCAAGCGGAATTCGGGGCGCAGATATCGGATATTAAGCATTCCGAAAATAGTCAGGCATTGTCTGGAATTGCAGTAAACAGAGGAAATAGGAGGTAGTGGGGATATGGAACGGTCCGGGTGAGTCGTCACCCGGTCAGGTCGCGGCGTTGCCGCATCCGGCCCTCCCCGTCGAGCTCCACGACCGTCCCGGCGCCGATCCGCTCCAGGAACGCGACATCGTGGCTGACGACGAGCAGCGCGCCCCTGTAGGCGTCGAGCGCCTCGGCGAGCTGCTCGACGCTGGCGAGGTCGAGGTTGTTCGTCGGCTCGTCCAGGATCAGGAGCTGGGCGGGCGGCTCCGCCAGCAGGAGCCGCGCGAGCGCGACGCGGAACCGCTCGCCGCCCGACAGCGTGCGCACCGGGCGGTCGGCGCTGTCGCCCCGCAGCAGCAGCCGGGCGAGCTGGTTGCGGATCGTGCCCTGCGCCGCCCCGGGGGCGACCGCGCCCACGTTCGCCATCGCGCTCGCCTCGTCGTCGAGCCCGTCGAGCCGCTGCGGCAGGTAGCCGACCAGCTCGGTCAGCAGCCGCCCGTACGGCCTGCCGGGCACGGGCTCCGAGCCCCGGAGAAGCTGCTCGACCAGCGTCGACTTGCCGCTGCCGTTGGCCCCGACGAGCGCCACCCGCTCCGGCCCCTGGATCACCACGGTCAGGTCCCCGTCGTGCAGCTCGGCGATCCGCCGCCCGCGCGGCACGCCAGGATCGGGCAGCACCAGGCTGATGTGCTCCTCGTCGCGCACCCGCGCGTCGGCGGCGTCGGCCGCCGCCTGCGCGGCCTGCACCTTGTCGTCGAGCGTGGAGCGCAACGACCCGGCCGACGCCTGCGCCCGGCTGGCGCGGTTGCCCGCCAGGATGCGCGGGATGCCGCCGTCCTTCTGCGTCTTCTTCGCGGTGCGCTCCCTGCGCGCCAGCTTCGTCTCGGCCTCGATCCGCTGCCGCTTCTCGACCTTGAGCGCCTGCTGGGCCGACCGCGCCGCCTGGACAGCCGCCGCCTGCTCCTGCTCCCGGTGCTCCTTCCAGGCGCTGTACGGGCCGCCGAAGGTGTCGAGGGAGCCGGCGTGCAGCTCGGCGGTGTGGTCCATGCGCTCCAGCAGTTCGAGGTCGTGGCTGACCACGACGAGCGTGCCCGGCCACTGGTCGACGAAGCCGGCGAGCTTGGCGCGGGTCGGCCGGTCGAGGTTGTTGGTGGGCTCGTCGAGCAGCGTGATCGGGGTGCGGCGGACGCGCAGCCCGGTGATCGCGATGAGCATCGCCTCCCCGCCGGAGACCTCGGCCACGCGGCGGCCGAGGTCCGCGGCGGTGAACCCGATCTGGTGCAGGGCCTCGTCGGCGCGGGACTCGATGTCCCAGTCGTCGCCGATCGTGTCGAAGTGGCGCTCGTCGACGTCGCCGGACTCGACGGCCCTGATCGCGGCGATGACCTCGTCGATGCCGAGCAGCTCTGCGATCGTCGTGTCGTGCCGGAGCGTGAGCGTCTGCGGCAGGTAACCGACCTCGCCGGCGGTCTCGACGTGTCCCGAGGTCGGCTTCAGCAGGCCGGCGATCAGGCGCAGCAGCGTCGACTTCCCGGCCCCGTTGCGGCCGATCAGGCCGGTGCGCCCGGCGCCGAACGTGCCGTTGACGCCCGAGAGCGCGACGGCGCCGTCCGGCCACTCGAAGGACAGGTCGCGGAAGGTGATGACAGACTTGGACATGGGTGAAGTGCTCTTCCCGTCAGCTACGGAGGGGATTCGCGCGTTCGCGGGCACGAATCGGGGACCGGAACCGGTGCGAGCGTGCCGGAGAGCCCGGACGCGGCGGGTCGACACCCCACAGGGCGGACACACACTCCCGCGTCGGGAGAAACGGTCATGCACCGGCGCGGGCACCCGCCCTGCGCCGATGGAAGCCACCGGCAGCTCGGTGGCTAGATTCTGTCGACCTCGATCTCCATGACGGCCATGCTAACCCATGCGGTCACCCTGCCCGCCGGGGACCGTACGCGCCGAGCCCCGTCACCCCACCGAGGAGTTCCCATGCATGACGACCGCGCGCTGGTCGAAGCCCGGCTCAAGCGGGTGCTCGACGAGCGCATCCGCCCCGCGGTGTACCCGGAGTCCGTGCCCCTGGACGTGGCCGTGTGGCACGCGCCCGGCGAGCCCGTGAGCGTGGCCGAGGGGCTGGCCGCCGTCCCCGCCCCGATCGCCGCCGGCGACGCCTGGGGCGCGCCGTGGGGCACGAGCTGGTTCACCGTCACCGGCACCGTGCCCGCGGCCTGGCGCGGCCGCATCGTGGAGGCCGTCCTCGACCTGGGCTTCGACGAGAACATGCCCGGCTTCCAGTGCGAGGGGCTCGTCCACCTGCCCGACGGCAGCCCGGTCAAGGGGCTCAACCCGCGCAACCAGTGGGTGCGCGTCGCCGCGCCCGCGCGGGGCGGCGAGAGCGTGCGGCTGCACGTCGAGGCCGCCTCCAACCCGGTCATCCTCGGCCACCCCCTGTTCCGGCCCACCGCGCTCGGCGACCGGGACACCGCCGGGACCGCGCCGCTGTACCGGCTGGGCCGCATGGACCTGGCGGTCTTCGACCGGACCGTGTGGGACCTCGTCCTCGACCTGGAGGTGCTGGGCGAGCTGATGGCGGAGCTGCCGGTGGACGGCGCCCGCCGCTGGGACGTGCTGCGTGCCGTGGACCGCGCCCTGGACCGGATCGACCTCCAGGACGTCAACGCCACGGCCGCCGCCGCCCGCGCCGAGCTGGCCGGGGTGCTCGCCGTGCCGGCCGCGCCGTCCGCGCACCGGATCAGCGCCGTCGGGCACGCCCACATCGACTCGGCCTGGCTGTGGCCGCTGCGCGAGACCGTCCGCAAGGTCGCCCGCACCGCCGCGAACATGACCGCGCTGCTGGCCGACGAGCCCGGGTTCGTCTTCACCATGTCGCAGGCCCAGCAGTGGGCCTGGATCAAGGAGCACCGGCCGCAGGTGTGGGCCCAGGTCGTCAAGGCGGTGGCCGAGGGGCGGTTCGTCCCAGCGGGCGGCATGTGGGTGGAGTCCGACACGAACATGCCCGGCTCGGAGGCGATGGCCCGGCAGTTCGTCCACGGCAAGCGCTTCTTCATCGACGAGTTCGGCATCGACAACGAGGAGGCCTGGCTGCCCGACACGTTCGGCTTCGCCGCCGGGCTCCCCCAGATCATCAAGGCCGCCGGGGCCAGGCGCCTGCTCACGCAGAAGATCTCGTGGAGCCGGGTCAACAGGTTCCCGCACCACACGTTCCTGTGGGAGGGCATCGACGGCACGCGGATCTTCACGCACTTCCCGCCGGTCGACACCTACAACTGCTCGATGAAGGGCGGCGAGCTGGCCCACGCCGCGCGCAACTTCCGCGAGAAGGGCGCGGCCCGCCACTCCCTGGCGCCCACCGGCTGGGGCGACGGCGGGGGCGGCACCACGCGCGAGATGGTCGGCAAGGCGGCTCGCCTGCGCGACCTGGAGGGCTCCCCCACCGTCACCTGGGAGAGCCCGGCCGCGTTCTTCGCCAGGGCCGAGGCCGACTACCCGAACCCGCCCGTGTGGGTGGGCGAGCTCTACCTGGAGCTGCATCGCGCCACGCTGACCAGCCAGGCCGGGACCAAGCAGGGCAACCGGCTGTGCGAGGCGCTGCTGCGCGAGGCCGAGCTGTGGGCGGCCACGGCCGCCGTCCGCACCGGGGCGCCGTACCCGTACGAGCAGCTCGACCGCGTGTGGAAGACGGTGCTGCTGCACCAGTTCCACGACATCCTGCCCGGCTCGTCCATCGCCTGGGTGCACCGCGAGGCGCGCGACACGTACGCGCGGCTGGCGCGCGAGCTGGAGGAGATCGTGCTGGCGGCGCAGCGGGCGCTGGCGGGCGACGCCCCGGCGGGCGGGCGGCTGGTGTTCAACGCGGCCCCGCACGCCCGGCGCGGCGTGCCGGCGGGCGGCGCGGCCCCCGCCGAGCCCGCGCCGGCCGCGACCGTGCGCCCGCGCGACGGTGGCGGGTACGTGCTCGACGACGGGCTGGTCCGGGCCGAGATCGACGGGCGCGGCCTGATCGTCTCCGCCTACGACCACCGCGCCCGCCGCGAGAGCCTGCCGCCCGGCGACGCCGCCGCCCTGCTCCAGCTCCACCAGGACCTGCCCAACAGGTGGGACGCCTGGGACGTGGACGAGTTCTACCGCAACACCGTCACCGACCTGACCTGCGTGGACGACCTCACGGCCGACGGCCGGGCCGTCCGCGTCACCCGGTCCTTCGGCTCCTCCTCCGTCACCCAGACGTATACGCTGGCCGCGGGCCGGATCGAGGTGCGGACCGAGGTGGACTGGCACGAGACGGAGAAGTTCCTCAAGTTGGCCTTCCCGCTCGACGTGCGCGCCGACCGCTACGCCGCCGAGACCCAGTACGGCCACGTCCAGCGCCCCACGCACACGAACACGAGCTGGGAGGCGGCCAGGTTCGAGGCGTGCAACCACCGGTTCGTCCACGTGGAGGAGACCGGCTGGGGGGCGGCGGTGGTGACCGCGTCCACGTACGGGCACGACGTGACCCGGGCGGTGCGCGACGACGGCGGCACGACCACGACGGTGCGGGTGTCGCTGCTGCGCGCGCCGCGCTTCCCCGACCCGGAGACCGATCAGGGGGCGCACGCCTTCGTCCACGCGCTGGTGCCGGGTGCGGCGATCGGCGACGCGGTGCGCGAGGGCTACTTCCTCACGCTGCCCGAGCGCGAGCTGCCCGGCGACGTCCCGGTGGCGCCGCTCGTCACGGTCGGCGACGACGCCGTGGTGGTCACCGCGGTGAAGCTGGCCGACGACGGCAGCGGCGACGTGGTCGTCCGCTTCCACGAGTCGCGCGGCGGCCGGGCGGCGACGACGCTCAGGGCCGGGTTCCCGGTCGGCACGGTGACGGCGACGGACCTGCTGGAGCGGCCGCTGCGCGAGTTGCCGCACGAGGACGGGGCTGTCGCGCTGACTCTGCGCCCGTTCGAGCTGGTCACGCTGCGCCTGACCCGCCGCTGATCAGCGGTCGGCGGCGGAGATCGTCCTGATGGCGTAGTCGATGGCCGTGGCGAGGCGCCGGGGGTCGTGCCCGGCGCGTTCGCGCAGGCGCAGCCCGAGCACGGTGGTGAACAGCAGCTCCACAGCGGCCTCGACGTCCAGTGCGGCGGGCAGGTCGCCGTCGTGGACGCCGCGCCGCAGCAGGGACGCCAGGGTCTCGCGGGTGACGTCGAAGGCGGCCTCGGTCTTCTGCCGCACGCCGGGGTCGGTGGTGCCGAGCTCGGCGGCCGTGTTGACGACGAAGCAGCCCCGGCCGGCGTCGTGGCCGACCATCCAGTGGAGCCAGTCGCGCAGGACCTCGACGCTCGCGCCGGGCGCGTTGAGCCGCTCCTCGGCCTGCGTGGACTCGGTGGCCCGGTAGTGGTCGAGCGTGCGCAGGAACAGTGCGCGCTTGTCGGTGAAGGTGCGGTAGAGGCTGCTCTGCTTGAGGTCGAGCTCGGCGCCGAGGTCGCGGACCGACGTGGCGTTGTAGCCGCGACGCCAGAACAGGTCCGTGGCCTTGGCGATCACCTCTTGCTCGTCGAACTCCCTGGGTCGCGCCATGGTCGTCATCCTACCCGGAATTGTGGAGCGATCGCTCCCGTACTAGGGTCTGCGGTCATATGGGAGCGATCGCTCCCAAATGAGGAGAGGAAGACCCGACATGACCGTGACGCGCACGGCGAGGAGCTGGACCGCGGTGTCCGCGGTGTCCCTCGGCACGTTCCTGCTGGTGACGGCCGAACAACTGCCGATCGGGCTGCTCGCCCCCGTCGGATCGGCGCTGGCGGTGTCCGAGGGCGCGGCGGGCCTGATGGTCACGGTGCCGAGCGTCGTCGCCGCCGTCGCGGCCCCGGTGGTGCCGCTGCTCGTCGGCCGGATGGACCGCAGGCTCCTGCTGGTCGCCCTGATGGGGCTCATGACGGCGGCCAACCTGGCCTCCGCGCTGGCCCCCGGCTACCCGCTCCTGATCGCCTCCCGGGTGCTGGTCGGCGTGGCGATCGGCGGGTTCTGGGCCGTCGCCGGCGGCCTGGCCGTACGGCTCGTGCCCGCGCCGCTCGTGCCCCGGGCCACGGCCGTCATCTTCGGCGGCGTCGCGGCCGCCAACGTCTTCGGCGTCCCCATCGGCACCGTGATCGGCGGGCTGGCGAACTGGCGGATCGCCTTCGGCGCGCTGAGCGCGCTCGCGCTGGTCGTGCTCGTCGCCCTGCTGGCCGTGCTGCCGCCGCTCGCCGCCGCGCGGCCCGTCGGGCTCCGGCGGCTGGCCGGCCAGTTCCGCAACCCGGGCGTCCGCGCCGGCATCCTGGCCACCTTCCTGATCGTGACCGGGCACTTCGCCGCCTACACGTTCGTCACCCCGGTGCTGCGGGACCTGTCGGGCATCGACGCGCGGTTCGTCGGGCCGCTGCTGTTCGCCTTCGGCGTCGCCGGCGTCGTGGGCAACTTCGTCGCCGGGGCCGCCGTGGCCGGGCGGCCGCGCCGGACGATCCTCGCCATCGCCGCCGCCCTGGGGACGACCGTGCTGCTCTACCCGGTGGCCGGGGCCGGCGCGGTGGGCGGGGTGGCGCTGCTCCTCGCCTGGGGCCTGTCCTACGGCGGCGTCTCCACCAGCCTCCAGACGTGGATGATCAAGGCGGCGCCGGAGGCGGTCGAGGAGGCCACCGCCCTGTGGGTGGCGGTGTTCAACCTCGCGATCGGGCTCGGCGCGCTGGCGGGCGGCACGATCGTCGACGCGCTGCCGCTCCAGGGCGTCCTTTGGCTCGCCGCCGCCCTCGTCCTGGCCGCGGGGGCGACGATGTGGCGCGCCCGGCCGAGTGAGGCACGGGCCTGAGGCGTTCCCAGGGGGCGCGGCCGGGTCAGGAGTCGCCACCGGGCGCGGGGACGGCATGCTCGGCGGCGCGGCTGACCTGCTCCCAGGCGCTCCAGGTGTCCATCCGCCGCCGCGAGATGTCGAAGGCCAGGTCGTACACCATGCTGCCGAGCAGCAGCCGCAGCGGCGGGTCGTCGCTGTCGACGAGCTTGAGCAGCGCCTCGGCGGCCAGCCTCGGCTCGCTGTCGATCGAGCCCTCGGCCCACTGCTTCTCCAGCTCGGCGCGGAGCGGGCCGTACTCCGGCTTCGGCGCGGTCGCCGTCATGCTGGTGTAGAGGTCGGTCCAGTAGCCGCCGGGCTGGACGATGCTGACCTTGACCCCGAAGGCCGCCGCCTCCATCGCCAGCGCCTCGCTCATGCCCTCCAGCGCGAACTTGCTCGCGCTGTAGAGGCCGGTGCTGGGGAAGCCGCCCAGGGCGGCGATGCTGGAGACCTGCACGATGTGGCCGGACCCCTGGGCGCGCAGGTGCGGCATGACCGCCTGGCAGACCCACATCGCCCCGAAGAGGTTGACGTCGAGCTGGGCCCGCGCCTCGGCCTCGGTGAACTCCTCGACCATGCCCGAGGACATGATCCCGGCGTTGTTGACCACGATGTCGAGCCCGCCGAAGTGCGCGGCGGCCGTGTCCACGGCGGCGAACACGGCATCGCGGTCGGTCACGTCCAGCGGCAGGGCGAGCACCCGGTCGCCGAAGCGGTCGTCGAAGTCCTGCCGGGCGATGGTGCGGGCGGCGGCGGCCACCCGGTCGCCGCGCTCCAGGGCGGCGAGGGCGAATGCGCGGCCGAGGCCGCGGCTGGCTCCGGTGATGAACCAGGTGCGCATGTACGGGACTCCGATCGGTCAGCGACGAGACGGTTCGTCTCGCCTTCGATGTGATGACTGTAAGGGCCATCGGATCCGTCGTCAAGACGAACCGTCTCGTCTTGTCGCGATTCCCGCCTCCCAGGGATTTGACGGCCACGCGGGAGCGGCTGATGATCGACACATGCTTTCGCGCGCGGCGGTCGCCATGTCGGGGTTACTCGTGCTGGCGTGCCTGGGCGGGTGCGGGGAGCAGCCCGGCTCCGGGCGCGTCACCCTCCTGCCCGCCGCCGCGCAGGACGGGGCCGCACAGGATGGGGCCGGGCTCCCCAGCGCGCCGCCCACTCCCCCGACCGGGCCCACGGGCCCCTCGGGCACACCGCACCTCGCGGCGTCCCCTTCCGAAGCGCCCTCGATACGGCCCTCCGGGTCGCCCCCGGTACGGCCCTCCGGGTCGCCGCCGATGTCGTCCCCGATGACGCCGCCGGGCAAGCCGGCCCTCGTGTCGTCGCTGGCCGAGGCGTCGGCGACCGGTGCGGCGCTGCCGGTGACGGGGCCGCCGCGCTTCTTCGTCGCCGCCAACCTGCCGGCCGCCCGCTTCCCGGAGGGGTCCAAGGAGGCGGTCATCACGCCGGTGCCCCCGTCCGTCCACGACGCCGCCACCGGCAGGTTCATCGCGGCGGTGCCGCTCCCGCCGGGGGTCGAGTCGTCGTGGAAGCTGGGGGCTGCGGCGCCCGACAACCGGACGTTCCTGTTCTCCGGCACCAGCCCGGCGGGCACCCGCTTCTTCCGGGTCCGGCTCGGCGACGACGGCCGGCCCGGCGCGCCCGAGCTGGTGCCGGACACCGGGGCGCGCGTGCCCGGGGTCGTGCCGGCGCTGGCGCTGAGCCACGACGGGAGCCGGTTCGCGTTCGCCGACCTGGTGCCCGGCGGGAGCGTCGTGTCCGTCGTGGAGGTCACCACGGGCAGGCGGCGCGACTGGCACTCCGGCGACGCCTTGGTGACCGGCCTGTCGTGGGCGCCGGACGGGCGTAGCCTCGCCGTCGTGTCGTCGCCCCAGGGGCTCGGCGTCCTGGACCTGACCAGCCCGGAGACGGATCTGTTCGCCGCCACCCGGATTCTCAGACCGGCGTCGCGCGTGCCGCCCATGACGTCGGTGGCGTACACCCCCGACGGCGCCGCGCTGGTCTACGCCGTCGGCTACGCGGTCGAGCGCATCCCCGCCGACGGCGGGGTCCCGGCGCTGCTCGCCAAGCCGGAGCCGCCCAAGGGCGCCTCGCTCGCCATGCGGTTCGACGTCGACGGCACCGGCCGCCACCTGCTCTTCACGCACGCCTGGCGGATGCACCGGCTGGACCTGCGCGACGGCACGACCAGCTCGGTCCGCATCGACCGCGGCGACCTCCCGCGCGGCAGCGTGTCGCCGGACGCCGCCTGGTAGCAACCCGGCGACCGCGCTGGGCGCGTACGTCACGGCCAGGCAGGCGGACGGCGAGCTCGTCGCCGCCGAGCCCGCCGTGGTCATCGGGGTGCTCCAGTGCGTGCTGGTGGTGCCGATGTTCGCCGACCGGCTCGGCGACCCCGATCTCCAGACCAGGGTCCTCGACCTGCTCATCGACCTGGTCACCGCGGGCCTCACCCCGCGTCCCGCCGATTGACGGCGTCCCGGGCGGCGATGGCATGATCTGCGCCCCTGACCCGGAAAGGGAGACCCCATGCGGCTCGACGTCCCCGTGCTGGCCGGTGACCTCGTACGGCTGGAGCCGCTCGACACGCGGCACGTGGCCGGCCTGGCGGAGGCCGCCGAGGAGGAGCGGTCGTCGTACGGGTTCACGCTGGTGCCGCGGGCGGCGGAGATGGCCGGTTACGTGGCGGCCCAGCTCGGCCGCGCCGGGCTGACCCCGTTCGGGCAGGTACGGGTCGCCGACGGCAGGCCGGTGGGATGCACCGGGCTGTGGGATCCGCGCGGCCGGCCGGACCGGCCCGGGCTGCGCGCGATCGAGATCGGGTTCACCTGGCTGGCCGCCTCGGCGCAGGGCACCGGGATCAACGCCGAGGCCAAGCTGCTGCTGATGACGTACGCCTTCGAGACGCTCGGCGTCGCCCGCGTCGACCTCAAGACCGACGCCCGCAACGCCCGCTGCCGCCGGGCCCTCGAACGGCTCGGCATCCCGTTCGAGGGCGTGCTGCGCTCCTGGTCGGTGTCGTGGGCGCCGGGCGAGGAGGGCAGGTTGCGCGACTCGGCGATGTTCGCCGCGACCGCCGAGGACTGGCCCGGCGTCAAGGCGGCCCTGCGCGCCCGCCTCACCGCGACCCGCCCGCCCCGGCCGTGAGCTGACCTGCCCTCAGCCTGTCGGACGCGCGGCCTCCGGGGAGGGGACGGCGAGGCAGAGGGCGAAGTCGCCGGGCAGGTCCGTCCACCAGCGGACCGGGTCGAACCCGGCCAGGCGCAGCTCCTCGCGCACCTCGCCGCGCCGGAACTTGTCCGAGATCTCGGTGTCGATCTCCTCCCCGGCGGCGAAGCGCACCTCCAGGTCGAGGTCGCGGATGAGGACCTGCTGGTCGGTGCTGGCGCGCAGCCGCCTGCGGACGCACTCGGCGTCCGGGTCCCACAGGGAGACGTGCTCGTACAGGTCGGGAACGAAGTCGGCGTCCAGCTCCCGGTTGATGACGTGCAGCAGGTTGCGGTTGAACTCGGCGCTGAGGCCGAGAGCGTCGTCGTAGGCGGCGTCCAGCCGGTCGGGGTCCATCACCAGGTCCAGTCCGAGCAGCAGGGCGTCGCCGGGGCGCATGGCGGTGCGCAGGCGGGAGTAGAAGGACAGCCGTTCGACGGGCGACATGTTGCCGGCGGTCGAGCCGAGGAAGGCGACGAGCCGCCGGCCCTCGTCGGGCAGCACGCCCAGGTCGCCCTCGAAGTCGGCGACGATGGCCCGTACCGAGAGGCCGGGGTAGTCGGCGCCGATCCGGCGGGCGGCGTCGGCGAGGAAGTCGCCGCTGACGTCGACCGGGACGTAGCTGCGCAGGTGCCCGGCGTCGCCGAGCGCGTCGAGGAGCAGCCGGGTCTTCTCCCCTGATCCGGCGCCGAGCTCGATCAGGGTGTCGGCGCCGGTGAGCGCGGCCAGCTCGGCGGCCCTGGCGGTCAGGATGGAGCGTTCGGCGCGGGTGAGGTGATACTCGCCCAGCCGGGTGATCTGCTCGAACAGTTCGCTGCCGCGCTCGTCGTACCCCCATTTGGGCGGCACGCTCCTGACGGGCCCGGTGAGCCCGTCGCGGACGTCGCGGCGCAGCGACTCGACGAGGTCGCGGGCGGTCAGGTGGCGCTCGATCACAGGTTGAGGCATGAGGTCTCCTGAAGTGGTCGGACGGTGACTCCGGCGCTGCCGGCGGTGACGAGCGATCCGTCGGGGATCTCCGTCCAGCCGGGGCCGTCGTCGTACGGTTCGGACGCGATGAGCACGGCCTGGCCGGTCCGGCGCAGGTAGAGGCCGTCGCCGCAGGCGGTGGCCGCCAGCCGGACGCCGTCCGTGGCGAGCAGGTTGTAACGGCCGGGCGCGAGGCCGCGGGCGTAGGCGGTGACGGCGGCGAGGGCGTCGTCGAGCGGCCGTCCCTGCCGCCACAGCCGGACGGCCAGGCCGAACAGGGGCGCGGAGTCGACCGGCGCGCGGGCGTCGGGCGCCTGGCGTCCGGCCTCGCGGCACAGCCGTTCCTCCACGGCGGCGTAGCCGGTGACGGCGCCGGTGTGGCTGAACAGCCAGCGGTCGCTGGTGAAGGGCTGGGCGCAGGACTCGTCGACGGGGAAACCGGGGGTGGCGTCGCGGACGGCGGCCACGACGCAGGTGGAGGACACGACCTGGGCCACGTCGGTGAAGGAGGCGTCGGCCCACATCGGCATGGCGCGGCGGTAGCGGACCGGGTTGTCGCGGCCGGGGTGGTACCAGCCCACGCCGAACCCGTCGGCGTTCACCCGGCCGTGGCGTTGCCTGCGCGGAGCGTACGACTGGGTGAGCAGGGAGTGCGGCGGCGCGTACAGCAGCTCGTGCAGCCCGATGGGCGGCCCGAGGTAGGCGAGGTGGCGGCACATTCAGCCGGCGTCCCTCGCGCAGCGGAACCCGCAGAAGATCTGCCTGCGGATCGGGTAGTCCCAGTTGCGGAACGTGCCGCGCGCCACCGTGGGGTGGGTGGCCCAGGAGCCGCCGCGCAGCACCTTGTACTCAGCGCCGAAGAACACCTGGGAGTACTCCTTGTACGGGAACACGCGGAAGCCGGGGTAGCCGGTGAAGTCGGTGGACGTCCACTCCCACACGTCGCCGATCATCTGGCGGCAGCCGTGGGCGGACGCGCCCGCGGGGTAGGAGCCGGCCGGGGCCGGGCCGAGCCGCCGCTGCCCCAGGTTGGCGTGGTGGTCGCCGGGTTCGCCGTCGCCCCAGGGGAAGCGGCGGGAGGCGCCGGTGGCGGGGTCGTGGCGGGCGGCCTTCTCCCATTCGGCCTCGGTGGGCAGCCGTTTGCCCGCCCAGCGGGCGTAGGCGTCGGCCTCGTACCAGCAGACGTGCTGGACCGGCTCGTCGGGCGGCAGCGGCTCGATCCGGCCGAAGCGGCGGCGCACCCACTGGCCGCCGGTCCGCTGCCAGAACGCCGGGGCGCGTTTGCCGGTCCTGGCGAGCCGGCTCCGGCCCTTCTCGTGCCACCAGCGGGGCTGCTCGTAGCCTCCCGCGTCGATGAAGGCCAGATATTCGGCGTTGGTCACGGGGTGGGCGTCGATCCAGTACGGGGGCAGGTCCACCTGGTGGGCGGGCCGTTCGTTGTCGTAGGCCCAGGGGTCGTCGGTGGTGCCCATCTCGAACGGGCCGCCGGGCACGAGCACCTCCGGCGCCTCGGGGGCGAGGAAGGGGGCGGCCTGGCCGGGGACCTCCAGCACGGGGGCGCCCTGGCGGAGCTGGTGGGTGGCGAGCATGGTCTCGTCGTGCTGGTGCTCGTGCTGGATGACCATCCCGTACGCGAATCCGCCGGTCAGCAGCGGGCTGTCGGGGGTCAGGCGGACGCGTTCGAGCGAGCCGAGCACGCGCGAGCGCACCTCGTCGAGGTAGGTCCTGGCCTCGGCCGGGGGCAGCAGCGGCAGCGTCACCCGGTCGGCGCGCGGGTGTTCGAACGCGTCGTACAGGTGGTCGAGGTCGGGCCGCAGCGGGTCGTCGTCGGCGGCGGCGCGCACCAGCCACTGCTCCTCGTAGTTGCCGATGTGGGCGAGGTCCCACACCAGCGGCGACATCAGCGGGGAGTGCTGGGCCACCAGCTCCGGCGACTCCAGGACGTCCACGGTCAGCCCCAGGCTGCGCCGCCGGGCCGACGTCAGTTCGACGGCGACGCGTTCCTTGATCCGGTCTTCCTCGGTCACGTGCGCACCTCGCTGATGAGATCGTCGGCCGGGCACCGGCCGGGTTCGACGTATCGTTCGATGTAGCGGTCGACCAGCGACGCCAGCGCGGGCTCGGCGTGCCGCAGCGCGTCGCGGGCGGCGGTGAAGGAGCCGAGCGCGGCGACGGCGAGCGCCCGGTCGGCCAGCCCCTGGCGGGCCGCCTGGGTCCACCGGCCGGGCGGGAGCTGCTCCACGGCCTCGGCGCACCGGTCGGCGGCCACGGGGTCGTCGGCCAGCGTGGCGGCGACGGCGACGGGCACCGGCCACCACGGCTCCGGGAGCGCGTCGATCATCCGCAGCTCCAGCCAGCCGCGCGGCCGGATCGGCGGGAACAGCGTGCTCAGGTGGAAGGTCAGGTCGTCCAGGGTGGGGCCGCCGTCGAGCCCGTCGCGCAGCCAGTCGCGGAAGCGCAGCCCGGGGTTCACCTTCCAGGGACCGTCGTTCCTGCGGACGGCCATGACGCGGCCGTCGAGCGCGTAGCGCGCCCACGCGGTCCACGGGTCGCCGCCGCCGGAGGCGACCGGGGTGACCCGCGAGGGGTCGAGCGCCTGCCAGATGGCCTGCCGGGTGGAGCGCCAGCCCGTCAGCCGTCCCCGCCACAGCGGGGAGTTGGCGAACGCGGCCAGCAGCACGGGGCCCAGCCGGTGCAGCAGCCGCCAGCGCGCCCGCGCCTGCTCCTCGTCGTGGCCGATGTCCAGGCACACCTGGAGGGAGGCGGTGGAGCACATCATGGCGCGCCCGGCCGGTCCGAAGCTGTCGAAGTACGACTCCATGGCGACGTAGCGCTGGTCGGTGAGCTGCCGCCGGGCGGCGGGACGCGGGTCCAGGGCGCAGCCGTCGCGGGTCAGCCCCGCGTCGGCCAGGTGGCGGTCGAGGTGGCGCAGGTCGGCGGCGAGCGCGTGGTGCGCGGCGGCGGGGCCGGGCCTGGCGGGGGTGCTCAGTTCGAGCTGGCCCCCGGGTTCGTAGGTGACGAGGCTGCCTTCGGGCAGCGGGTGGGCCGCCTCGACGGCGGCCGCCAGGCGCCGCAGCGGGACGCGGGTCCCGGCCGCGCCGAGGTCGTGGATCAGCCATTCGGCCTCGACCCCGACCAGTCCGGGCGGGCCGGTCTTGAAGCAGATGCCGCGGACGTGTTCGTGGACGGCGTTCTCGTCGAGCATCGGCACTCCCTTCCATCACTGCAGGCGGCACGGGTCGCTCTGGGATGCTCCCTTCCCGCTGCTTGGGTTCCTTTCACCCAGCAGTCAGGAAATGTCAGGAATATCGCGATGTGTCGGATGTGGGGCGGCTCGACGGGGCCTGTCCCAGCACGACGCACCAGGACTCCTCGCATCGGGTGACCGTCAGCCGCTCCCGGTACGCCCCCCGGGCGCCGCGCCCGGCCAGGCGGGCGTTGACGACGTCGGGGCTGATGTCGTCGGCGAGGTCGGCCGACGTGAGACGGATCTCCTGGCCGCCGTGCGCGGCGAGCCGCCGGGCGATGTCGCCGCGCGCGTCGTTGCCCGGCGGCGCCAGCCGCGCCAGCGCCGCGGAGTCGGCGGCGTTGAGCCCGGCGATGTACGCGTCGACCGCGGCCCTCGGCGTGGACGCGCCGTGCCCGGCGCCCGCCGCGCATCCGGCGGCCAGAATCGCCAGCGCGACAATGGCGCCACGACGGGATGCCATTCGGGACCCACCTCCTGATTCCGGCATTGATCGGCGATATTCTTCCATGTTCAGGAGATTCTTCTCCGGGGCGAGCATAATTCTGGAAATGGGTCCCGGGAGCGGCGATCAGGTGCGGTGCGCGTAGTACCAGGCGTCGGGGTTGGCGGCCAGGAAGCTGCTCAGCGGTTTGTTGTGCGTGTTGTTGGAGTGATAGGTCAGATAGAGCTCGCCGTCGCTCGACCGGTCGGTCACGAACAGCGAGTGGCTGATGTTGTCGTCACGGTCGAAGTCGACCTGGAGGACGTCCGTGGTCAGCATGTCCCAGACATTGCCCAGGTACGTGGTCCTGGCCGACTCATGCTGGGCGAACCAGTACCAGTTCTCGGCGGCCGGCCAGGTGTAGCTGGTGGTCCAGGTGTAGTCGCCGTAGAACCAGTTGGCGTTGTCGGAGCGGCTGTCGGGCCAGGAGCCGACCTCGGTCCAGCCTCCGGCGGTGACGATCTGGGAGATGAAGTTGGTGCAGTCGCCGCCGACCCCGCCGTAGGTGCGGTAGTCAGGGTTGTAGGTGTCCCAGTAGGTGTTGGCGTAGTTCAGCATGGCCGTGTAATCCCAGGCCAGGGCCGCCTCGGTGGACCGGGCGAGCTTGTCCGGGGCCACGGCGGCGCCCTTGCGGGGCCGGTCGACGGACGACGGCTCGCGGCCGGCGGGCGCGGTGGCCTTCGGGGAGGTCTTCGGCGCGCGTGCCGCCTGCGGCTGGGTGTCGGGGGCGAGCTCGCCCGCCGCCAGCTCGGGCCGGGCGTCGCGCATCACCCACTGGGCGCCCTGCCGCTCGAACACGAACCGGTGGTTCAGCGCGTACTCCTCGAACGCGGGGGCGTCGGCGAGGGGGCGGGCGAAGTACAGCTTGGTGCGCTCGGCCACCCGCAGCTCGACGGTCTCGCCGTCCCGTGTGGTGGCGACCTCGGCGACCTGGACGTCCGCCTGCTTGTGCCCGCCGTTGGCCTCGCGCAGCAGCCGCCTGCGCTCGTCGATCGCGGCGGCCTCCCGCGTCAGCCGGTCGGCGAGCGCGCCGGTCGAGGGCACCGAGGTGAGGGTGCGGGCGGGGGCGTCGCTGACCAGCCGCGTCGCGCGGTCCTGCAGATATTGGCGGGCGATCTCCGCGAACTGCGGCTCCTCGGCGGAGGAGGCCCCGGCGGGCGCCGCCGCCATGGTGAGCGCCGTCGCCGAGGCGGCGACGAAAGCCTTGACGCTGCGTAATAATGTGATGCGCATGTGTGCCTTTCTGTCGACGTACGGCATTCCCCGATCGGGAGAGCGCCTGGTTCGATTTCGGGGAACACGAGGAAGATCACATCTCGCACCGACAATGGAACACTTCGCATAATGGCGAGTCAAGCGTTCAGTCAGGTTAATCGCTTCACCGAATTCCGATATGCAGAGTTTTTTCGGGGGCCTAATTCCCGCCCCCGGCGGCCCGGCGCGAGGCCCCGGCGCGCATTGAGCTTTTCAGCGGATGAGCCGCCCCGGGACGCCGGTGTACGGTGCGATGACCATGAGCGAACATGTCTTCGGGGTCTCGCTGACCCCCACCTATGACGTCTCTCTCACCCACGAGGTGACCGACGCCGCCGAGCGGAGCGGGCTCGACCTCGTCGGCGTCCAGGACCATCCGTACGTGGGGCAGTTCCTGGACGCGGTCGCGCTCGCCGGGCACCTGCTGACCCGCACGACGCGCCTGCGCGTGTTCCCCGACGTGGCCAACCTGCCGCTGCGCCCGCCCGCCATGCTCGCCCGGACGGCGGCGACGCTGAACGTGCTGTCCGGCGGCCGGTTCGAGCTGGGCCTCGGCAGCGGCGGCTACTGGGACGCCATCACCACGATGGGCGTGCCCAGGCGCTCGCCCGGCGAGGCGCTGGCGGCGCTCGAGGAAGCGGTCACGATCATGCGCGGGCTGTGGACGCCCGGGCAGCGCGTCGCCTTCGCCGGTGACCACTACCGGGTGGACGGGGTCGAAGGCGGCTCGGCGGGCACGCCGCCGGTCGGCGTGTGGATCGGCGCGCAGGCGCCGCGCAGCCTCGCGCTCACCGGCCGCGTCGGTGACGGCTGGGCGGCGCCGATCCCCTCCTACCTGCCGTACGAGCGGTGGCCCGAGTGCAACCGGATCGTCGACAGGGCCGCCGGGGAGGCCGGCCGCGACCCCGCGTCGATCATGCGCATGGCCCAGCTCGTCGGCACCGTCGAGGCGGGCGGTGGCGGCGGCGGCCCGAAGCTGACGACCGGCGCCGACCCGTTGCGCGCCGGGGCGAAGGGCTGGGCCGCCGAGCTGGTCAGGCTCGCCACGGAGCAACCGTTCACCGCCTTCGTGTTCTGGCCGGAGCGGCAGAGCGTGGAGCAGGTCCGGCGCTTCGCCGAGGAGGTCGTTCCGCTCGTGAAGGCCGCCCTCGCCTGACCCCGGTGTCCGGCATGACCGCGTTCTCCTCTTCCGTGGACCCGTATGATCTTGGTCGGTCTCACGAAAGAGGTGACGAGCTTGGTCAGCACCCGAGCGCTCCTGACGCGCTTGACCACGTCCGCCGCGCTGGCGACGGCGAGCGTCGCGGCCTTCGCCCCGCCGGCCGCCGCCGCCTCCGCTGAGGCGGGGATCTGGCGTCCGCCGCTGGAGAGCCGCTGGCAGTACCAGCTCGAAGGCAACCCCCGCCACAAGGCCACCGGCGGCATCGACGTCGACATCTGCGTCAAGCCGCAGAGCGGCGGCGCCTGCGTGCGGCCGACGGTCTTCGACATCGACCTGTACGTGGACGGCGACGTGGCGGGCGACAACTCCACCGTCAACACCGCCGCCGTCAAGGCCATCCACGCGCGCGGCGCCAAGGCCGTCTGCTACGTCGACGCCGGGTCGATCGAGGACTACCGGCCCGACTACAAGCAGTTCGCCGACTGGCACAAGCGCAACGGCGGCTCCCTGCTGGGCAAGCCGTTCAGCGAGGACTTCCCGGACGAGCGCTGGGCCAACATCAACAACGACAGGGGCCAGCGCGACTTCCTGCTCAAGATGATGGAGGCCCGGGTCGCCAAGTGCGCGCAGGCCGGGTTCGACGGCGTGGAGTTCGACGTCGTCAACGCCCACGAGGAGGGCCGCGCGGTCACCGGCTGGAACATCAGCGCCGCAACCCAGCTCACCTACAACCGCGCGCTGGCCGCCATCGCGCACAAGCACGGCCTGGCGGCGGCCCTGAAGAACAACCTCAGCCAGGCCGCCGAGCTGGAGCCGTACTTCGACTTCGCGGTCAACGAGTCGTGCTTCTCCTACGACGAGTGCGGGGAGCTGAAGCCGTTCGTCAAGGCGGGCAAGCCGGTCTTCCACGTGGAGTACGGGCTGTCGCCGGCGTCGTTCTGCCGCAAGGCGGTGGCCGCCTCGTTCAACTCGATCAAGAAGGCGGCCGACCTGTCGCTCAAGGACCGGCCGTACCAGCCCTGCCGGTGACCTCGCGCAGCGCGAGCATGGCGTCGCGCTCGATGCGGGAGAGGTCGAGGAGGAGGGCGCCGGCCTGTTCGAGGCGGGCCGCGTCGCGCTGCTCCCCGGCCTCGGCGATGCGCGCGGCGACCTCGGTCCACAGGGTGGCGGCCTCGGCGTAGAGCCGGTGGCCGGTCCGCAGGCGGCCGTCGCCGACGGACGCGGCGGCCTCGGCGAGGAAGTCGCGGTAGAGGGCGCGGAACAGGGCCCCGCCGGTGCCGGCCTTCTCCATGAGCAGGGCGGCATGCGGCAGGTCGCGCCCGGGCTCGGCGGTGCGGCGCAGCCAGCCCGGCACCTGGCGGGCGGCCTTCTCGATGCCCCGGTGGCCGAGGTTGGCGATGGGGGCGGCGAGAAAGGCGTCGGCGCAGGCCCTGATCGCGGGGACGATCCCGTCCCGCCAGGAGGGCGCGCCCGCCGGCGCGGTGATGGTGAAGGACCGGTGCCTGGCGGTCATCGGGCCGCGTTCGGCGCGCGCCGCCGCCAGCGATTCCAGGCCGGTGCGGACGGCGCCGCCCTGCTGGGCGGTGTCGATCAGGTGGGCCTGCCGCTCGTCGTAGCCGTACATGGCGACGACGTGACCGCCGAAGTGCACCTTCGTCCGGAAGTAGTCCAGGTGGTAGCTGTCGAGCTGGAGGCCGACCGGCTGCCCGGCGTCGATCGGCGCGGACACGTTCGCCCAGGCGCGGCGCGGTGAGGCGGTCTCCTTGACCTCCAGGGTCAGGCCGAGCCTGGCGGCCAGGTTCCGGGTGAGCTCGAAGGGCCTGATGCGCCCGCCGAGGAACGGGAACGGCATGTTCCTGGCGTCCCAGTAGACGAAGGACAGGCCCGAGCCGAGCCCGAACAGCATCGGCTCGGACAGGTCGATCCCCTGGTGGCGCAGCAGCACCCCGAGCGCCGTGGTCTCGCAGTGCTGCATGCCGCGGGCCTCGACCCCTTCGACGACGGTCATATGCGGGTTCTCCTTCACAACCGGCAGCATGGGGTCTCCCCCGGGGGGAGAGTCCAGCCGGGCATCAGCGCACCGCGTAGCCGCCGAACGACGGCTCCATCAGGTCGAACACCTCGCGCGCGGACTCGGTCACGATCTCGGCGATGCGCGCGTTGTCCAGCCCGTCGAGCGTGAGCTCCATGATCTGGCCGAGCAGCACCCGGTACGGGCTCGCGATGGCCGCCGCCACCAGCCGGGGCACCGGGCCGGTGTCGCCCGTCTCCTCGGCGAGCGCGCAGGCCAGGGCCTCCTCCCGCTGCTCCATCAGCTCGCGCAGCCGCGCCACCAGCGTCGGCGAGTCCACGATCATCCGCCCGAACCCGCCGTGGGTGAACCCGAGCATCGGGTCGTGCCGGGCGGCGGCGTCGAGGAAGACCCGCCGGAGCGCGGCGAGCGCCGACTCGCCCGGCTCCCGGCCCGCCACGATCTCGGCCAGCGCGGCCACGAACCGCTCATGGTGGTCGAAGGCCATGTCCTCCTTGCGCGGGAAGTAGTTGGTGACGGTCTTCTTGGCCACCCGCGCCGCGTCGGCGATCTCGGCGATCGTCGTCTCCTCGAAGCCCTGCTCGATGAAGAGGCGGGTGGCCTGGTCGGAGATCTCCTGGCGGGTCTCCTGCTTCTTCTGCTCCCGCAGGCCGAAGATTTTTACGTCGGACATAAATTTCCTCTTGACGATGGAATGCCTTCAACGTAATCTTACCACCGTCGCAAGTTTACTTCCAGGAGGCCCGTATGACAGCAGCCGCAACCACCGATCAGGTCAAGGACTACCTCAAGAACATCGGCAGGGTCCGGCTGCTCGACGCCCAGCAGGAGGTCGCGCTCGGCGAGCGCATCGAGGCCGGACTGTTCGCCCAGGAACGCCTCGACCGCGACGGCGACGCGCTGTCCCCGCAGGACCGCGCCGACCTGGAGTGGATCGCCGCCGACGGCCGCCTGGCCAAGGACCGGATGATCGAGGCCAACCTGCGCCTGGTCGTGTCCATCGCCAAGCGCCAGACCGGGCGCGGCCTGCCCTTCCTGGACCTGATCCAGGAGGGCAACCTGGGGCTGATGCGGGCGGTGGAGAAGTTCGACCACCGGCTCGGGCTGAAGTTCTCCACCTACGCCACCTGGTGGATCAAGCAGGCCGTCGGCCGGGCGCTGGCCGACCAGTCGCGGACGATCCGCATCCCCGTCCACATGACCGAGCTGATCAACAAGGTCGCGCGGGCCCGGCGCGAGCTGTTCCAGTCGCTCGGCCGGGAGCCGTCCGACGAGGAGATCGCCGAGCAGGTCGAGCTGACGGCGGAGCGGGTCGAGGAGATCCGCGGCTACGCCCGCGAGCCCGTCTCGCTGAGCACGCCGCTCGGCGAGGAGGGCGACACCGAGCTCGGCGACCTCATCGAGGACGCCGGGGCGCTCGACCCCACCGACGCCGTCGGCCTCGACCTGCTGCGCGACCAGCTCAGGCAGATCCTGGACGGCCTCACCGAGAGGGAGGCCGGCGTGATCGCGCTGCGCTTCGGCCTGGCCGACGGCGAGCCGAAGACCCTGGACGAGATCGGCAAGGTCTACGGCGTCACCCGGGAGCGCATCCGGCAGATCGAGGCCAAGACGATGAGCAAGCTGCGCCACCCGGGCCGCGCCACGGCGCTGCGCGACTACCTCGTCTGATCGGGCCGCACGTTGTGGTTGCGGGAGAACAGGTTGCCGGGGTCGTAGCGCCGCTTGACCGCCGCCAGCCGCCCGTACGTCCGGTCCGGGTAGATCGCGGCCACGTCCTCCTCGGCGGCGGAGGCCAGGAAGGCGGCGTAGGCCCCGCCGACGTGCGGCCCGAGCTCGTCCCAGAGCGCGTCCAGGCCCGGCAGGGCGGCCTCGACGACCGGCTGCGGGCCCGCGACGGTGGTCACCACCATCACCTCCGCCTGCCGGTGGGCGTAGGCGGTGGCGTCCGCCGGCACGCGGGCCACCGCTCCGCCGACGGCGCGCACGGCGATGAACGGCGATCCCGGCCTGGCCGCGGCGCCGGCGAGGACGCGCAGCACCTCCGACAGCGACGCCCCGCCGGCGAACCCGTTGCGGGTGACCAGCCGGATGCCCGGCGGCGGGGTGAGCCCCTCCACCAGCGTGTCGGCGTACGGCCTGAGCGTGACGTCGTCGGCGATCACGGTGCCGAGCGCCCGGATCGGGTCGAGGGCCCGCGCGGCGAGGGCCGGGTCGTCGCCGTCGACGGCGACGCGGACCTCGACCGGCGCGTCCGGGCCGCCCGCGAGCGGGCTGGCGAGCTCCACGATGGAGGTCAGCTCCTCGGGGGCGGTGCGCAGGTGGTCGGCCCATCCCTGGAGGACGGCGGCCGCCTCCGCCGGAGGAAAGGCGATCTTGCCGTAGAAGACCTCCGTCGTCGGGTGGGCGGCGAACTCGAAGGCGGTCACGACGCCGAAGTTGCCGCCGCCGCCCCGGATGGCCCAGAACAGCTCCGGATGCTCTTCGGCGCCGGTCCGCACGATCTGCCCGTCGGCGGTGACCACCTCGGCGGCGACCAGGTTGTCCAGCGCGAGGCCGCGCTTTCTGACCTTCCACCCGATGCCGCCCGCCAGCGTCAGCCCGCCGACGCCGACGCTCCTGGTGTCGCCTGAGGAGATCGCCAGCCCGTGCGGGGCGAGCGCGTCCACGACCTGGCCCCAGGTGGCGCCGCCGCCGATGCGGACCAGGTGGCGGTCCTTGTCGACGACCTCGACGGCGTCGAGCCCGCTCAGGTCGAGCACGACGCCGCCGTCGTTGGTGCCGAAGCCCGCGAAGGCGTGGCCGCCGCCCCGCACCGACAGCACCAGCCCGGAGGCGGCGGCGAACGCGACACCGGCCCGCACGTCACCGGTGCTCTCGGGGCGCAACACGTAGGCGGGGCTGCCCGTGACCAGGACCGACCGGCTGGCCGCGGCGTATTCAGGCGCTCCGGGTTCGATGACGGCGCCGCCGAAGTCGCGGCGGAGGGTGTCGAGTGCTGCGTTCATGATGATCCTTTCGTCCGGTGAGGGCCGGCGGGCCAGGGCGGCGTTCCACGGGGGCCCGCTCGCCGGTCCAGGTGGTGACGAGCAGGAGATCCCGGCGGGCTGATCGTTGTGACAGCCCGGCGGATGTGACCTGTGTCACTGCGGGGAGGTGTCACACGGGCGTGGTGGCCGGGATCGTATGGACGCAGCACCGCACACGAACGGGCAGGGACAGTGATGAGCGAACGCAATGAGCAACCGACCGGCCGCACCGGCGCGGATCCCGCCACCGAGGCGTTCGTCGCCCACCGCAACCTGCTGTTCACGGTCGCGTACGAGATGCTGGGCTCGGCCGCCGACGCCGAGGACGTGCTGCAGGAGAGCTGGCTGCGCTGGGCGGGCGTCGATCTTGACACGGTCCGCGACCAGCGCGCCTACCTGGTGCGGATCGCCACCCGGCAGGCGCTGAAGCGGCTGCGCACGCTGGGCCGCCGCCGGGAGTCGTACGTCGGGCCGTGGCTGCCCGAGCCGTTGCTGACCGCGCCCGACGTGGCCGAGGACGTCGAGCTGGCCGACAGCGTCTCGATGGCGATGCTGCTGGTGCTGGAGACGCTCACGCCGACCGAGCGGGCGGTGTTCGTGCTGCGCGAGGTGTTCGACGTGGGCTACGACGAGATCGCCGACGCCGTCGGCAAGAGCGCGGCCGCCGTGCGGCAGATCGCCCACCGGGCCCGCTCCCACGTGGCCGCCCGCCGCCCGCGCGGCGACACCTCGCCCGCCGAGATCCGGGGCGCGCTGGAGGCGTTCCGGCGCGCGGCCCGGACGGGCGACCTGCAGGGGCTGCTCGACATCCTCTCCCCCGACGTCGTCCTCCTGACCGACGGGGGCGGCGTCGTCCGGGCCTCCCTGACGCCCGTCGTGGGAGCCGAGGCGGTGTCCGGCCTGCTGGACCGCATCCCCGCGACGGCCACGCTGGACCTCGCGCAGGTCAACGGCCACCCCGCGCTGATCATCCGGGTCGACGGCCGCCTGGAGACCGTCATGGCGGTGCGCATCGACGACGGCCTGATCACCGGGCTCTACGCGGTGCGCAACCCCGCGAAGCTGGCGCACATGAAGCAGGAGAACCCGGTGAGCCGGTGAGTCAGCGCGCGACCTCGTACGGGATGATCTCGGCGATGGCGGTGGCGCCGCCCATGCCGTAGTCGGCGCGCAGCCGGATGTAGCGGGCGGAGACGCCGGTCAGGTCGACGTCGTTGGGCGCGGTCATCTTGGGCCACTCGACGCGCTTGACGTCGCGGAACGTCTCGCCGTCGTCGCTCACCTGGACCATGCCCTCCAGCACGGTGCCGTTCATGTTGACGCGCAGCTTCGGCTGGAAGCGGACCGCCGACAGCTCGCGCACCCTGCCCAGGTCCACGGTGATGTGGTGGGGCTGCGGCGGCGGGCCGGGGTAGTAGGAGTGGAAGTCCGTGGTCAGGTTGCCGTCGACCGCGCGGACCGGGTCGCCGGCGCCGGGCTTGAACGTGCTCGCCGTGGCGCTGAGCTCGGCCGGCGGGACGCGGGTGCCGGCCGGCGGGGCGGGCCAGATCTCGCGGCCCTTGCCCGGCTCCTCGCTGACGATCGGCCGGTCGGGGCCGGTGCCCTTGCCCCGGATCACCACGTCGGTGATCACCGCGCCGTGGTCGGAGTAGAACGGGTACGGCCGGTCGAGCCAGCTGTCGCGGTGGCGCGGCAGCCGCCGCACGTCGGAGCGGGAGCCGAGGATGCGCACGTCCTCGCCCTTGGCGAAGACGTAGTCGATGCGGGCGGGCACGGCGCCGAAGCCGCTCAGCGGGCTCCAGGTGCGGCCCGGGTACAGGCCGGCGTCGGGGTTGGCGTGGCGGAAGGTGTCGACGAAGCCCGCCTCGGTGTACATCTTCGTGTACGGCCACGGGAGCACGACGCCGCCGTGGCCGGGCGCGTCGGCGAACTGGTCGGTCCAGTCCAGGTACGACTGGGCGTTGAGGTCGCCGCCCATGAGCACGGGGGCGTCGTCGTCGCCGACGAACGACGGGATCGCCTTCTCCAGGATGGACTTGCCCATGGCGACGCGGCGCAGCCGGTCGGCGTCGAGGATCTGCTCGGTCGTCTTGGTGCGGGGCAGGCCGTGGGTGTTCTGCACGGCCGCGTCGTGGGTGTCGCCGAAGGCGTAGCCGTCGTGCCAGGTCCACACGCTGAACGCGTGCACGTGCTGCCCGTTGGGCAGGCCGAGGCGGGCGCCGCCCAGGTTGAAGGAGGAGATCTCCTCGTCGGCGTAACGCGGGTAGACCTTCTGGATGTCCAGCTTCGTGTAGATCCACAGGTTGTCGCCGTTGACGCTGTAGTCCTCGGGGTGCGTGAGCTGCGCCGCGGAGAACCGGTCGTCCTCGGCCCGGCCGGCGTTCAGGCCCTCCAGGATCTTCTGGCCCGAGCCGTACCCCTCGACCACGAACAGGATGTCCGGGTTGACCTCGTTGAGGTATTCGATCATCTGCTTGAGGTTGTCGCCGGTCGTCTCCTGGCGGTTGATGGTGCCGCCGACGAAGAGGTTCCAGGCCATCAGGCGCAGTGGCGTGCCGGCCTTCTTCTCCGGCATGGAGGTGACCGAGACGTCGACGGTCACGTTCCCGGCGGGCAGGGGGAAGGGCCGGGTGCGGGCCTGGCCCTCGCGCGTGTAGATGGTGTCGCGGGCCCACACCTGCTCGCCGGTCCTGACCGTGGCGACGAACTCCTGCACGTGGTTCGGGCGGCTCTTGCCGCTCGCCACGACCGTGCACGAGCTGCCGGGAGCCTGACCGTCACAGTCGAGGCGGTACGCGGCGGGCCTGGCGCCGGGGTCGGCCGCCGCGGGCGCCGGCGCCGTCAATGCCGCGAGGGCCAGGGCGGCCACCATCGGGGGGATCAGTCTGCGCATGGGGGGTCCTTCCGCGCGGTCACTAAAAATGGTCTGCACGATATCTCGGCCCGGCTCAGCCGCCGCCACCTGGATCATCCGATATCGAGATCATCACCGCAAGAGGAAGAACGATGACTATTTATGGACTCCGAGATAAATAGCGGACGACCTGGGCTCGAACGAGATTTCCCATCGACACGCTCCGTAGTTGCGCCAATACTGCACGTGTACCCTCGAACGCCGTCCCCGGTCCCCCATCCCGCACCATGCGCGTGCGCCGAGGACGCAAACCCGAACGGAGCCCGTATGAAGCTCAACCGAGTGGCACTCACCGGCCTCGCCGCCCTCGCCACCACCGCCTGCCTGGCCTCCGCCGCCCCGGCGACGGCCACCGTCACCGCGGCCACCGCCCAGACCGCCGCCGCCGCGTCGGCGCTGCCGCCGGGCTACCAGCTCGTCACCCTGCCCAACGCGAACGTGCCCAACTTCCAGCGGCGCACCCTCTACTGCCCCGGCTCCAAGCGCGTTCTCGGCGGCGGCGCCGAGGCCCGCGGCAACCGGGCGATCCTCGTCGGCTCGTTCCCGACCGACGACGGACGCGGCTGGATCGGCCTCGGCCGCCAGGACGGCTACAACGACGTCGGCATCAGCGTCTTCGCGATCTGCGCCGACTGACCCCGTAAGAGCGCTCCCGGCCGCCGCCCGGCGGCCGGGAGCCGCCGTCCGAGCCCCCTGGGAGTGCCACATGGAGCGAACCGTCCTCGCCGCCGTCACCGAACGCCCCGACGCCGACTCGGCGCTCGCCGAGCAGCTGCGCCGCGTGTGCGCCGCCATGGCCGAGGAGGGCCTCCAGGTGCGCTGGACCCACCGGGCCGCCGACGCCCTGGCGGTCGTCAGCTCGGACGCGTCGCTGACGGCGGTGCTCGCCGCCTGGGACGCGCCCGGCGCGGAGGAGCTGCTCGGCGCGGTGGGCAGGCGCTTCCGCGGCCTGCCAGTGTTCCTGATGACGCACGAGCAGGAGCTCCCCCTGTGGGTGTACGAGGTCATCCAGGGCTACGTGTTCCCGCTGGAGGACACGCCGCAGTTCATCGCCGGGCGCATCGCCCACGCGGCCGAGGAATACTCCGAGAAGATCCTGCCGCCGTTCTTCGCCGCCCTGCGCCGGCTGGAGGACCACCACCGCTACTCCTGGCACACCCCCGCCCACGCCGGCGGCGTCGCCTTCCTCAAGTCGCCCGTGGGACGGGCGTTCTTCGACTTCTACGGCGAACGGCTGCTGCGCACCGACCTGTCGATCTCCGTGGGCGAGCTGGGCTCACCGCTCGACCACACCGGCCCCATCGGCGAGGCGGAGCGCAACGCCGCCCGCGTCTTCGGCGCCGACCGCACGTTCTTCGTGGTCAACGGCAACTCCACCGCCAACCGCGTCGTCGGCCACCACGCGATGGCCCGCGACGACACCGTCCTGATCGACCGCAACTGCCACAAGTCGGTCCAGCACGCGCTCGCCATCAGCGGCGCCCGCCCGGTCTACCTCGTGCCCGAGCGCAACGGCCTCGGGCTGGCCGGCCCGATCCCGCCCGCCGCGCTGGAGCCGCCCGCGATCCGCGCCCGGATCACCGCCCACCCGCTCGCCGACGGCGACCCGGCCTACGCGGTGATCACGAACTCGACGTACGACGGGGTCTGCTACGACGCGGTCCGCGTCGGCGAACTGCTCGGCGCCGGCGTGCCCCGGCTGCACTTCGACGAGGCGTGGTTCGCCTACGCCCGGTTCCACCCGCTCTACGCCGGCCGCTACGGCATGGCGATCGACGAGCGCACGCTGCCCGGACCCGGCCGGCCCACCGTGTTCGCCACCCAGTCGACGCACAAGCTGCTGGCCGCGCTGTCGCAGGCGGCGATGGTGCACGTGCGCCCGTCGGAGCGCGCCCCGGTCGACTACGACGCGTTCAACGAGACGTACCTCATGCACGCCTCCACCTCGCCGCTCTACCCGCTGATCGCCTCGCTGGACGTGGCCGCGGCGATGATGGACGGCCCGGCGGGGCCGTTCCTCACCGGGGAGGCCATCGTCGAGGCGGTCCGGTTCCGGCAGGCGATGGTGCGGCTGGCCGACCGCATCCGCGAGGACGGGCAGCGCTCCGACTGGTTCTTCGGCGTCTGGCAGCCCTCCGCCGTCACCGACCCGCGCACCGGCCAGGTGCACTCCTTCGCCGACGCCGATCCGGCGCTGCTGTGCGCCGAGCCGTCCTGCTGGACGATGGAGGCGGGGGCGGCGTGGCACGGGTTCGACGGCATGTCGGCGGGCTACTCCCTGCTCGACCCGGTCAAGGTGACGATCACCTGCCCGGGCGCCGACGCCGTCACCGGCACGCTCGACTGGGGCATCCCGGCCCGGATCGTCGCCGCCTACCTGGCGCGGCGCGGCATCGTGGTGGAGAAGACCGGCGACCACACGCTGCTGGTGCTGTTCTCCATGGGGATCACCAAGGGCAAGTGGGGCACGCTCATCGACGCGCTCACCGACTTCAAGAACGCCTACGACGACGACCTGCCGCTGGCGGAGGTGCTGCCGGGCCTCGGGCCCGCGACGGTGTCGCTGCAGAAGTTCTGCACGCTGGTCCACGAGAAGCTGCGCGACTCCGGGGTGGGCAAGCTGCTGGACGAGGTGTTCACCAGGCTGCCCGAGCAGGTGATGACGCCGGCCGACTGCTACCAGGCGATGATCCGGTCCCGCACCGAGGCGGTGACGCTGGCCGAGCTGCCGGGCCGGATCGCGGCGGCCACGGTGGTGGTGACGCCGCCGGGCATCCCGATGCTGATGCCCGGCGAGGCGACCGGCCCCGCCGACGGCCCGCTGATGACGTACCTGCGCGCCCTGGAGGACTTCGACCGCGCCTTCCCCGCCCTGGCCACGGACATCCACGGCGCCCACCGCGACGCCGACGGCCACTACCGCGTCCAGGTCGTCAGGGCCGCTAGCCGGTGATGGCGTGGGCCAGGGCCACCACGATGGGGCCGAGCAGGGGCAGCACGACGTTCGACAGCGCGTAGACGATCGTGTACGACATCAGCGGCGTGCTGTTGCCGGCCTGCGCCTGCACGGCGGTGATCGCCGGGGTGGAGCACTGCTGACCGGCGACGGCGCCCAGGGCGAGCGGCGGCGCCAGCTTCATCACCTTGAACGCCACCAGCAGCGACACCGTCGCCGGGACGAGCGTGACGAGCACGCCCGCGATCGGCAGCGAGATGCCGTACTTGCCGACGAGCGCGACGGCCGCGGGCCCCGACGACAGGCCGACCGCGCAGATGAACGTGGCCAGCCCCAGGTTCTTGATCACCGTGGCGGCGGCGGAGTCGAACTGGCCGATGGTGGGCCGTCTGGCGCGGATCCAGCCGAACAGCAGCCCCGACAGCAGGCAGCCGCCGCCGGTGCCGAGCGACAGCGGGATGCCGCCCAGCGGCACCGTGATCTTCCCGATGAGCATGCCGAGGATGACGCCGAGCGCGATGAAGATGAAGTCGGCCTTGACGCTCTGGTCGAGCCGGACGCCGAAACGCCCGGCGAACGCGCGCACGTCCTTGCCGGCCCCCGTGACGCGGATGACGTCGCCGGGGTTGATCGTGGTGCCCGGCTGCACCGGCAGCCCCTGCTCCATGCGGGTGATGCCGGTGACGTAGACGCCGTGCCGCTGCTCGGCCGGGATCTCGCGCCGCAGGTCGCCGAGCGGGGCGGCGGCGAAGTCCTTGCGCGTCAGCAGCACGTCGGCCTGGTCGAGCTCCAGGTCGAGGGCGCCGGTGCCGGACACCTCCGGGCCGACCACGTCGTCGGCGCGCACCAGGTCCTCGCGCCGCCCGAACAGCACGAGCACGTCCCCGTCGGCGAGCACGGTGCCGGGCCGCAGGTCGATGCTCCGGTCGCCGCGCCGCACGCGTTCCACGGTGGCGCTGCCGCCGAGCGCGGTCTCCACCTCGGCGACGGTGCTGCCCGCGGCGGCGGTCACCCGCTGGGCGCGGCCGACGACGCCGGGCAGCGCCGTCGTGGCGTCCTCGCCTGGTTGCCCGCCGCTGATGCGCCGCCACAGCTTGTCCGCCTCGTCCTTGAGGCTGAACCGCAGCACGGCGGGGGCGATCTGGCTGGTCAGCAGCACGATCGTGATCAGGCCGCAGATGTAGGAGATGGAGTAGGCGGTGCCGACGTTGGCCTGGAGCGCCCGGATCTCGGCAGCGGGGAGCGGCAGCCGCGAGATCGCGTCGGTGGCCGTGCCGACCACGGCCGACTCGGTGGCGCCGCCCGCCATCAGCCCGGCGGCGGTGCCGACGTCCAGGCGCAGCAGCAGGATCGCCAGCGTCGTCACCGTCAGCACGGCGACGACCTCGATCAGCGTGAACCAGCCGTAGCGCAGGCTCCGGCGGTTGAGGCTGGCGAAGAACGACGGGCCGCTCATGTAGCCGAGCGTGAAGATGAACAGGGCGAAGGCGATGTTCTTCACCTGGTCGCTCAGCGTGACGCCGCTGAACATGCCGACGAAGATGGCCACGATGAGCGTGCCGGCGATGCCGCCCAGCGAGAGCCCGCCCACTCTGACCTTGCCGATCGCGTATCCGAGCGCCAGCGACACGAACAGCGCCATCTCCGGCGTGCCGCGCAGCAGCTCCTTCAGCCAGGTCATGACGCGTCGAACTCGGCCTTGTAGCCGTCGACGATCTCCTTGAGCCAGCCGCCGATCTTCAGGTAGGCGTCGTGGTCCAGGTTGGCCAGGCTCACCCGGACGCTCCACTGCGGGCCGTCGAAGCCGCCGCCGTTCAGCAGCACCACCGAGCCCTTCTCGGCCAGGCGGAAGACCGGGTCGACCGGCTCGTACGTGAGCTGCAGCCAGTCGGCGAACTCGTTGCCGTACGTGCGCCGGACGAAGCTGAGGATGTCCAGCTCGACGTAGTAGTGGGCGGCGAGCGGGTCGTCGGGGATCGGCACGCCCATCCCCTCGGTGAGCGCGTCCAGCCGGCGGGCGATGACCGCGCGGCAGGTGTCCCGGTACGTGCCGTCGGCGTCGAGCAGCGACGACAGCGCGAACAGCGTCATCATCGTCTGCTGCGGCGTGGACAGGCCGGCGGTGTGGTTGAGCGCCACCTGGCGGGAGTCGGCCACCAGCCGGTCGATGAACCTGATGTCGCCGGGCCGCAGGCTGATGGTGCCGTAGCGGTCGGCCAGCCGGTCCAGGTCCGGCCGGGGCAGCCGGGCGAGCCGTTCGTCGAAGACGTTGTCCTGGTTGACGGCGATGACGCCGAGCCGCCAGCCGGTGGCGCCGAAGTACTTGCTGAAGGAGTAGACGCCGATCGTGTTGCGCGGCACCGCCGACATCAGCGACCGGAACCCGGGCACGAACGTGCCGTAGACGTCGTCGGTGATGATCGCCAGCTCCGGGTTGGAGGTACGGACGATCTCCGCGATGCGCTCCAGCGACTCCTCGGCCAGCATCACCGAGGGCGGGTTGGACGGGTTGACGAGGAACAGCGCCTTCACCGACGGATCGGCGAGCTTGTCCAGCTCGGACCGGTCGTACTGCCAGGTGTGCAGGCCGGCGCGGTTGGTCTTGGCCGCCTGGATCTCGACGGTCTTGAACCGGTAGCGCTCCAGGTGCGGAATCTCCAGGTAGGGCGAGAAGATCGGCGTCATCAGCGCGATCGTGTCCTCGGGGCGCAGCAGGCCGTTGATGACGCAGGTGTCGAAGACGTAGCACATCGCGGCGGTGCCACCCTCGACGGCGAACAGGTCGTACGGCCGCCGCGGGGTCCGGCCGCCGCACATCTCCTGGACCAGGTAGGCGTGCACGACCTGCTCGGCGTGCCGCAGCATGCGGGCGGGCTCGGGGTAGTGGTCGCCGGTGACGGCGTCGGTCAGCTCCCACACGAACGCGTCGGCGTCGAAGCCGAGCCGCCCGGTCCCGTACTCGACGCTGTCGCGCAGCAGGCTCGCGCCCGGCCGGTCGGCGTGCTCGCCGAGGAAGGCGGTGAGCCGGCCGGCGATGCCCTCGCGGCCCGGCAGGCCGCCCAGGCCGGGGAACTCCGACCAGGTGCGCCTGGACTCGGTGACGGCGAACTGGCCCAGCAGGAAGAACGCCTCGCGCGGCTCGGTGGCGATCCAGTTGGGGTTGCCTCGGCCGGCGTTCAGCATCGTGACGGCGTTCTCGCGCTGGCTCTCGCCTGCCAGGGCGATGAGCTCGTCCTTCAGCTCGAACGGGCTCAGCGACTCCCAGCGTCGTTCCTCGTCGCGGCCGGTCATGACGCTCCCCCTTCGCGTGCGGTGGGGGATCGTGAGGTGTCTGCCCTGGCGGGAAACGGGTGAAACCGGCAGAGAGCGCGGCACGGCACCCCCTACGAAAGTCGTGGGCAGGCGAGGACTTTCGCCGGGGACGCCCCGGGGCGGTCACGCGGCACGGTTGATCCCATGAAGAAGACCGTCGCCGCGAGCGTCCTCGCGCTCTCCGCTTCCCTGACGACCCCGCTGATCGCTCCCCCGGCCGCAGCCGCCGCGCCGGTGACCTCGCTGCCCGCGCCGACCGGCGACCACCGGGTGGGCAAGCAGGACCTGCACCTGGTCGACACCTCCCGGCCCGACCCCTGGGTGCCGACCGCGAAGGCGCGGGAGCTGATGGTGTCGCTGTGGTACCCGGCACGCGCGGGCGGCGGAAAGCCGTCCCGCTACCTGACGCCGAAGGAGTCGGAGCTGCTCATCAGGAGCGAGCCCCGGCTCAAGGACGTGCCGCCCGGCACGCTGGCCAAAACCCCCACCCATTCCCGGACCGGGGCGCCCGCGCTGAAGCGGAAGGGCGGCTGGCCGCTGGTGGTGATGTCGCCCGGGATGACGATGCCCCGCGCGACGCTGACCTCGCTGGCCGAGGAGTTCGCCAGCCGCGGCTACCTGGTGGCGGGGATCGAGCACACGTACGAGTCGCTGGCGACCACGTTCCCCGACGGCCGCACCACCACGTTCGAGGCCGGGAAGGCCGGTCAGACGGAGGAGACCGGCCGGAAGGTGGCCCGGGTGCGGGCGGCCGACACCGAGTTCGTGCTGCGGCGGCTCGAAGCCGACAAGCGCTGGAACCGGCTGATCGACGAGAAGCGGATCGCGATGGTGGGCCACTCGGTCGGCGGCCAGAGCGCCGCGCACCTGCTGTCCGGGTCGCGCCGGGTCCGGGCGGCGGTCAACCTGGACGGCACCTACAACCCGAAGACGCCGGCCGAGCCGCTGGACAAGCCGTTCATGATGATCGGCAACCCCCGGCACCAGCCGGACTCCGGCGGCCGGGACGGCTCCTGGGACCAGTTCTGGCCGCACGTGAAGAGCGACTGGAAGCGCTGGCTGACCGTGACCGGCGCCGAGCACATGAGCTTCGTCGACTACGGGGTGCTGCTGCCGCAGCTCGGGCTGCCGGAGTTCCCGATCGACGGCGAGCGGGGGATCGCGATCACCCGGGCGTACGTCACGGCGTTCCTCGACACGCACCTCAAGGGGCGGCACCGGCCCCTGCTGGACCGGCCGTCGGCCGATTATCCCGAGGTGAGGTTCTGGTAGGCCGCCGGGGATCAGCAGATCTCCGACTGCCGTAGTCGCGCCACTTGGCGGCTTGATCGATCGCGCGACGCCGATATATGGCAGCATTTCCTGAAGAATCATGAAATGGCTGGGGGACTCAGTGCGAGAAGACGGACGCTCGGCTGTGCCTGGGGTGGACACCAGCATCCCCAACGGGGCGCGCATCTACGACTACCTGCTGGGCGGCAAGGACAACTTCGCGGCGGACCGCCAGGCCGCCGAGGCCATGCTGGCCCAGAACCCGCAGGCGTCGCAGACCGCCCGCGACAACCGGGCCTTCCTCGGCCGCGCGGTCCGCTACCTGGTCGAGGAGGCCGGCATCCGCCAGTTCGTCGACATCGGCGCCGGCCTGCCCACCCAGCAGAACGTGCACGAGGTGGCCCGCTCCGGCGCCCCCGGCACCCGCGTCGTCTACGTCGACTCCGACCCCACGGTGGCGATCCACGCCAGGGCGCTGCTGGCCACCGACGACGACGTCGCGGTGGTCGAGGCCGACCTGCGCAGCCCGGGCGACGTGCTCGGCCACCCGCTCACCCGCGAGCTGATCGACTTCGGGCAGCCGGTCGCGGTGCTCATGGCCGCGATCCTGCACTTCGTCTCCGACGAGGAGAACGCGGCCGGCATCGTCGCCGAGTACCGGCGGGCGCTGGCGCCCGGCAGCCACCTGCTCGTCTCGCACACCGCCGACGAGTCGCCGGAGCACGTCATGGCGACGGCCAAGCGGGGCTTCCGGATGGCGGGCACGGCGCTGACGCCGCGCAGCCGCGCCCGGATCGGCGACTTCTTCGGCGATTTCGAGCTGGTCGAGCCCGGTCTCACCGACGTGCGGAGCTGGCGGTCCCCGCTGAACGGCCTGCCCGCCCTGCCGTGGGTGATCGTCGGCGGCCTGGCCCGCAAGCCGTAACGCGGCCCCCGGGTGAACGCGGGCCGAGTTGCGGGCCCGTAGCCCGGCCGCGGGTCACCGCGTCACGGCCTGGCGGTAGTGCTCGTCGGCGGCCAGCAGGTCGCGGTGGGCGCCCTCGGCGGTGACCATGCCGCCGTCGAGGACGAGCACCCGGTCGGCCGCGTCCAGGAACGCCGGGCTGCTGGTGATCACCACGGTGGTGCGGCCCCGCCGCAGGTCCGCGATGCCGCTGGCGATGAGCTGCTCGGTGACCGCGTCGACCGCCGTCGTCGGGTCGTGCAGGACGAGCACGTCGGTGTCGGCGGCCAGGGCGCGGGCCAGCGAGAGCCGCTGGCGCTGCCCGCCCGACAGGTTCGCGCCCCGGTCGCGCACGCCGTGGTCGAGGCCCTCGGCGTGCAGGGCGACGACGTCGGTCAGCATCGACGCCGCGACGGCCTCGGGCACCAGGCGGCCGCGTCCCGACGGGTCGATGTTGCTGCGCAGGGTCCCGGCGAAGATCTCCCCGTCGTACGGGTTCACGAGCAGGTGCTCGCGGACCGCCTCGACCGACAGGTCCGCCACCGCGCGCCCGCCGATCCGCACCACGCCCTCGTACGCGCCGGGCGGGACGCGGAGGGAGAGCACCGCGGCCAGGTCGGCGGCGGCGCGCGGCTCGTAGGCGGCGATCGCGACGAACTCGCCGGGCGCCACCCGGAACTTCAGCTTGCGCAGCGCCCCGTGGCGAACGCAGTCGACCTCCAGGTCCCCACCCGGCGCGGGGCGGTCCCGGCCGGGCGTCATGACCGGCGGCGCGGCCAGGACGAGCGCCATCCGATCGGCCGACGCGCGGGCGACCATCACGTACTTGGGCATCTCCGAGAACAGCTTGAGCGGTTCGATGATGAACTGGGCCAGCCCCACGGCCATGACGAGCTGCCCGATCGTGATCTGCCCCTGGAAGGCGAGCCAGCCGGCGGCGAGGGTGACGACGGCGGCGAGGATCGCGTTGAGCCCCAGCGCGGCGCCCGCGTACGCGCCGTTGGCGCGGGCGACGACGATCGACTGGTGGCGGGCCTCCCCGCTGACCTTCCGGTAGGACAGGAAGGCCGCGGCGTTGCCGCCGAAGCCGTGCAGCGGGCGCAGGCCGGTGATCAGGTCGGCGACCTTCGCGCCCGCCCGCGCGACCCGGGCCTGCTGCTCGCGGGTGCCGGCGCCGATCCGGCGCGACAGCACGCTGAGGGTCGTCAGGATCGCGACGGTCCCGACGATCACCAGCAGGCCGAGCCACACGCTGGCCAGCCCGAGCGCCACGGCGCTGATCAGCACCGCAACAAGGGAGCTGACCAGCAGCGGCACCACCTCGATGATGTCGGCGGTCTGGTCGGCGTCCTCGGTGGCGATGGTCAGCACCTCGCCGGACCTGAGGTCGGCGTCCCTGGCGACCGGCTGCAGCCCGCAGGCGGCGACCTCCACCCGCCAGCGGTGCGCCTCGGTGACGTTCGCCTTCTGCAGGATGCGCATCCCGAAGCGCCACGACAGCGACACGGTCGTGATGATCACGAGCAGCGCGGCGATCGACAGGCCGAGCGAGCCGAGCGTGCGGTCCCGCATGGTGTGCTCGACGATCAGGCCGAGCGCGATGGGGAACGCGGTCTCGCCCGCCTGGTAGAGGCCCATGAGAACGGTGCCCCCGGTCATGGCGCCGAGGTTGCGCCGCAGCGCGGTCCGCAGGATGACGGACCCCGTGAGGGACGACATGCGCTCGCTCCTAACTTCCCGCACGCCAGGCCCGCCACAGCCGCGCGTAGCGTCCGCCCAGGGCCACCAGCTCCTCGTGCGTGCCCTGCTCGACCACGCGCCCGGCGTCCAGGACGGCGATCCGGTCGGCGGTCATGGCCTGGGTCAGCCGGTGCGCCACGAGCAGCGTGGTGCGGCCCCGGCAGGCGGCCCGCACGGCCCGCTCCAGTTCGGCGGCGCCTTCGCTGCCCGCCTCGGCGGTCGACTCGTCCAGCACCACGACCGGCGAGCGGGCCAGCACCAGCCTGGCCAGCGCGATCCGGGCGACCGTGGTGCCGTCCAGACGCTCGCCGCCCTCGCCGACCTTGGTGGCGAGCCCGTCGGGCAGCGCCTCGGCCCAGCCGTCGGCGCCGGCGACCCGCAGCGCGGCCATCAGCTCCTCGTCGGTCGCGCCGGGCGCGGCCAGCCGCAGGTCCTCGGCGAGCGGGCCGGAGAACACGTGCGTCTCCTGCGTCAGGATGCTCACCAGGGCCCGCGCCCCGGCCTCGTCCAGGTCCGCGAGGTCGGCCGTACCGACGCGCACCGACCCGGCCTGCGGGGTGCCGATGCCCGCGACGAGCGCGGCGAGCGTGGTCTTGCCCGCGCCCGTCGCGCCCACCAGCGCGAGCGACCCGCCCGCCAGGATCGTCAGGCTCACGTCCCGCAGCACCGGCTCGCTCGCGCCGGGATAGCCGAACGTCAGCCCCTCGACCGTCACCGGGTACGGGGTGACGTCCGCCGATGCGGGGGCGGCGCTGCCCACGAGCCGGTCCTCGGCCGCCTCGCCCAGCACGCCGACGAGCCGCGTCAGGCTCGCGCCGGACTTCTGCGCCTCGTCGAAGGTGAACATGATGGAGCCCAGCGGGTTGAACAGCCGGTGGAACAGCAGCGGCGCGGCCGACACCTCGCCGAGCGTGGCGGCGTCGGCCTCCAGCAGGGCGTAGCCGACCACGATGATCAGGGTGAGGCCGATGAACTCGGCGCGGTTCTCCCGGCCGACGAACCTGCCGAAGAAGCGGAACACCTCGATGCCGAGGTCGCGCACCCGCCACGACTCGCGCGTGACCTGCTCGCGGAAGTCCTCCTCCAGGCGGTAGGCGCGTACGGTGTCGATGCCGTTGAGGCCGCTGATCAGCGCCTGCGCGCGGTCGGCCTGGGCTTCGCGCTGCCGCTTGTAGAGCGGGGCGGACCGGGGCAGATACCAGCGCAGCGCCAGCGCGTAGGCGGGCAGCGCGCCCGCGCCGGCGAGGCCGAGCCGCCAGTCCAGCCCGAACATGCCGGCGGTGGCGATGACGACCAGCACCCCGGCGGAGAACACGGTGGGCACGGCCGTGCGGATGCCCTTGGACAGCACGGCCACGTCGTCGCCGACCCTGGACAGCACGTCGCCGCGGCCGACCTGCTCGACCCGCGCGCTCGGCATCCCCAGCACGGCCCGTACTGCGGCCTCCCGCAGCCCGGCCAGCAGGTCCGCGCCGAGCCTGCCGATCAGGTACGTGGACGCGGCCGTGGCGGCGGCGCCCAGCAGCGCGGCGGCCACCATGAGCACGCCGATCGTGACCAGGATGGACTGCGGCTCTCCTCCGACGACGCCGTCGACCACCTGCCCGAGCAGGAGCACCGGGAGGACGGCGAGCCCGGCCCCGGCCACGGTGCTGAGCACGGCCCCGGCCGCGAGCCAGGGCGAGCGGCGGCAGTGCGCGGCGACCCAGCGGGTGGCCTCCCGGCCGGTCGCCGTGCGCAGCGCGGCCGCGGGGGCGGTCGCCGGTCCCGCCGTCGTCGTCGTGGTCAGGACGGCACCACCATCGGCGTGCCGGCGACCGGGTCGGGCACCACGACGCAGGACAGGCCGAAGACCTTCTCGACCAGCTCGGCGGTGATCACCGCGGTGGGCTCGCCCTCGGCGACGACGGACCCGTCGGCCATCGCGATCACGTGGTCGCAGAAGCGGCAGGCGAGGTTGAGGTCGTGCAGGACGACCACGATCGTCTTGCCGGACTCGGCGTTCAGCTTGCGCAGCAGCCGCAGCAGCTCCACCTGGTGGTTGATGTCCAGGTAGGTGGTGGGCTCGTCGAGGAGCAGCAGGTCGGTGTCCTGGGCGAGCGCCATCGCCACCCACACGCGCTGCCGCTGCCCGCCGGACAGCTGCCGGATCGGCCGGTCGACCAGGGCGGCGGTGCCGGTGGCCTCCAGGGCGCGGGTGACCGCGTCGTCGTCGCCGTCGGTCCAGCGGCGGAACCAGCCCTGGTGCGGGTAGCGTCCGCGCGAGACCAGGTCGGCGACGGTGATGCCGTCGGGGGCGACGGGCGTCTGCGGCAGCAGCCCGAGCGTCTTGGCGACCTCGTGCGTGCCCAGCTCGCTCATCGCCTTGCCGTCGAGGAAGACGGCGCCCGCCCGGGGTTTGAGCAGCCGGGCCAGGCCGCGCAGCAGCGTGGACTTGCCGCACGCGTTGGCCCCCACGATCGCGGTGACCTTGCCGTCGGGGATCCGGACGTCGAGGCCGGTCACGATCGGCTGGTCGTCGTATCCGAGGGTCACGCCCTCGGCGTGCAGTCGGGTCATCCACCCGCTCCTTGCCGGTTGGTGGTGGCCAGCAGCCACAGCAGGTAGGGCGCGCCGACCGCGCCGGTCACCACGCCGGTGGGCAGCGGCGTCGGCAACAGGTGGACGGCGACGAGGTCGGCGACGAGCACCAGCGTCGCACCGACCAGCGCGGCGGGCACGATCCCGCCGGTGGCCGGGCCGAGCAGCCGGTTGGCGATCGGCCCGGCGACGAGCGCGACGAAGATCATCGGCCCGGCCACGGCGACGGCCAGCGCCGTCAGCACCACCGCGGTGGCGAGCAGCCCGGCGCGGCTGAGCTCGGTGCGGACGCCGAGCGCGCGGGCGGCGTCGTCGCCGAGTTCGAGCCCGCGCAACTGCCGCTGGAGCAGCAGCGCGACAGGCAGCAGCACCGCCACGGCGGCGAGCAGGAGCCGCAGCTCGGCGGCGTCGGCCTGGCCCACGGAGCCGGTCAGCCAGTGCATCGCCTGCTGGGCGTCGTTGAGCCGGGCCCGGGTCAGCATGTAGCCGATCAGCCCGTCGAAGAAGAGCGCGGCGCCGATGCCGATGAGGATGAACCGGTAGCCGGCCACGCCGTCGCGCCAGGCGAGCACGTACATGAGCAGGGCGGCGACGATCGCGCCGGCGAGCGCGAGTGCGCTCACGGCCAGGCCGCCGGCCTGGAGCAGCACGATCCCGGTGATGGCGGCGAGCCCGGCGCCCGAGTTGATGCCGACGAAGTCGGGCGAGGCGAGCGGGTTGCGCAGCAACTGCTGGAAGATCGTCCCGGCGGCGCCGAGGGCGAGGCCGACGGCCAGCGCCGCCGCCGCCGTGGGCAGCCGCAGCCCCCGCACGACGAAGTCGACGCTCGGGTCCTCCCGCAGGTGCAGCACCGAGGCGATGACCTCGCCCGCGGTGAGCTGGAAGCTGCCCACCATCATCGTGAGCACGAACAGCGCGCCGACGGCCAGGGTCAGCGCGCACGTCACCACGAGAGCGCGGGCGTTCCTGCGGCGGCGGATGGCGCGGAACGCGCCGGTGGTCGAGACGGTCGTGGTCGCGGTCATGCTCACGCCTCCGACATCCGGCCGTAGCGGACGATGGCCACGAACGCCGGCGCCCCGAGCACGCCGAGGACCACGCCGACCTGCAGCTCGTCGGGCGCCACCACCACCCGGCCGAGCACGTCGGCCAGCAGCAGCACGATGGGCGAGAGCAGCATGGAGTACGGCAGGATCCACCGGTAGTCAGGGCCGCACAGGAACCGGGCGACGTGCGGGACGACCAGCCCGACGAAGACGATCGGCCCGCAGGCCGCCGTGGCGGCTCCGGCCAGCACGGCGACCACGACGAACGCCGCCACCCGGGTCCGGGTGACGTGCTGGCCGAGGCCGCGGGCCAGGTCCTCGCCGAGCGCGAGCCCGTTGAGCGTGCGCCCGAACGCCAGCGACGCGATCAGGCCGAGGATGAGGAACGGCGCGACCCCGGCGAGGATCGGCGCGTAGCGGCCGGCGAGCGAGCCCACCTGCCAGAAGCGCAGCTCGTTGAGCGCGTCCACGTTGGTCATCACGACCCCGGTGGTGACCGAGGCCAGGCCCGCGGTGACGGCGGCCCCGGCCAGGGCGAGCTTGACCGGGGTGGCGCCCTCCCTGCCGAGCGACGCGATCGCGTACACGAGCACGAGGGCGGCGATCGCCCCGGCGAAGGCGAACCACACGTAGACGCCGGCGCCGCGCACGCCGAGCACCGTGATGGCGAAGACCACGCAGACGGCCGCGCCGGAGTTGATGCCCATGATCCCGGTGTCGGCCAGCGGGTTGCGGGTGACGCCCTGGAGGATGGCGCCGGCCACGCCGAGCGCGGCGCCCGCCAGGATGCCGATCAGCGTGCGGGGCACGCGCAGCTCCAGCGTCACCGTGCTGTTGAACGACGCGTCGGCGTCCATGCTGCCCAGCGCGCTCAGCACCTCGGGCAGGCCGATCGAGCGTGAGCCGAGCGTGACGCTGAGGAAGGCGATCAGGGCCAGGAGCACGCACAGCAGGGCGAGCCCCGGCCCGAGGGCCGAGGCTCGTCGTCCGAGAGAGGTCGAGCTGCTCATCGTCGGCGGTCAGTCGCCGATGTTCTCGTCCGCGGCCTTCACGGCCGCGGTCAGGCTCTCCAGCTCGGTGGCGAAGTCCTCGTACGTGTGCAGCCAGTACGCCGGCCACGACACGACGGCGCCCGCCTTGGCCGCCTTGACCTTGAACCAGGTGGGCTGCTTCTTGCCCCACTCCTCGTTGGAGGTCGGCTTGTAGCTGCGGCCGTCGTACAGGACGAGGTCGGGCTGGTACTTGTCGGCGTTCTCCCAGCTCAGGTTCTCCCAGTAGGGGAAGCCGGGGTCGGGGCTGTCGGGGTTGATCACCTTCAGGCCCCAGTTCTGGAAGTCCAGCAGCTCGGGCGCGTACTCGGGGTTGGCCACGTACAGCTTGTCGTCGGCGGGAAGCATGGCGGCCGCGGTGAGGCCGGGCTTGGCGGCGACGGCCTCCTTGAAGGCGGTCACCGCCTCCTCGAAGCGCTTCTTGTGCGCGACGATCTCCGGGGCGTCGACCTTGGCGCCGAGGCTCTTGGCCAGGTCCTCGTAGCCCTTGGCCAGGGCGACGATCGACTTGCCCTGGGCGACGCCGACGATGGGGGCGAGCTCGGTGAGCTTCTTGCTCTTCTCGTCGGCGCCTTCCTCCAGGCCACTGTAGGCCTTCTCGGCGGGCCACCAGTCGCCGACGATGAGGTCGGGGCGCAGGGCCGCGGCCTTCTCGACGTCGATCTTGCCCCATTCCTCGCCGAGGATCTCGATGCCGGTCAGGTCGAGGTCCTTGAGGTTCGCGTCGGTCTTGACCGATTCGTCGGCGTAGATGCCGACGGGCTTGAGGCCGAACGACATCAGCGCGGCCGCCTCGCCGGCGTGCGCGATGATCCGCGTCGGGGTCTTGTCGGCCTTGACGACCTTGCCGGACCCGTCGGTGAACTGCCAGGGACCGGCGGGCGCGGCGGAGGCCGCCGCCGTGCCGGTGCCCGCGGCGTTGCCGCCGGTCTCCGCGGAACCGCAACCTGCGAGCACGACGCTTAAAGCGGCGAATGCCAGGATCGGACGCCATGCGCGCATGGTGGTGCTTCCATTCTCGTGCCGGGATTCAACAGTTAGGCAAGGCTAACCATAGTCTGCCCATCTGGCTACCCGGTTGTGATCGGACTCACGCGGCGCGGGGGCCGTACCGGGGAGCCCGTGAGGCGGAGCGGCTGGAACAGCGAGGCGAGCGGGTGGGGCGTGGCCGGACGCATCCACTTCGCACCCTTCGGCGAGGGTTCCGGGCCCGATCAGGCCGGGGCGGCGGGCTCCCGGGAGTGCAGGCGGGCCGCGGCCACGGCGAGGAGCGCGAGCGCGGCCAGCGCGAAGGCGGTGTTCCCGGCGAGGTCGACGGCCGGGTCGGCGGGCACGGCCGGCGGCTGCGGGAAGCCGTGCCAGGCGTAGGTGAGCACACCGCCCGCGGCCAGCGCGAACACCTGGGCGCGGCCCCAGCCCTCCCTCCTGGACCAGCGCGCCACCTGGGCGCAGACCACGGCGTAGACGGCGACGTTGACGGCCACGAGCAGCCACGCGGCGACCGTCCAGGCGGCCATCGCCGCACCCCAGAACACCGCCCCCGCCACCAGCGAGAAGCCGAGCACCGGCCACGGCCCCGGCGCCCGCCCCGGCGACGCGGCGGCCGGGCCCCGGCGGCGCAGGCCGAGCACGACCAGCAGCCCGGCCAGCGCCACCACGCCCGCGAGCCGGGCCACGGACGGCTGGTACGGAGCCGGGTCGAACAGCGCGCTCGCCGCCGCCCCCAGCAGGAACAGCACCCCCGCCGTCACCAGGCCCGGCAGCCGCAGCCACGGCTCCGAGGCCCTGGCGGGCACCAAGGCCTCCATCACCGCGATCGGCACGCAGATGCTGCCCACGGCGTGCACGCCGCCCAGCACGAACGTCACCCACCAGGCGCTCACCTCCAGACCCGGGATCCACGCGTACGAGGCGAGGTCCATGCCGGCGTAACCGGGGTTGAACAGGGACCGGGTGACCAGCCCCTCCTCCACGAGCCCGTAGGCGACGGCGAGCAGGACGATGCCCGGCCAGCCCGCCCCCCGGCGCCGGGCCAGCTCGCGGACGAGCAGCGCGCCGCCCCCGTACAGCGGGGCCAGCGTGATCAACGCGACCAGCATGGTCACCGGCAGGTTGCCCAGCAGGAACTCGCCGATCAGCGGCGACAGGAAGAACAGCCCGAGCGCGGGCGCGATGCGTTTCACCATGCCTCCAGCCTCGCGAGAGGCGTGGTGCGGCCGGTAGTGACGTTCGTCAGAGCCAGCCCTTGGACTCCGCGGCGCGCGCCGCCTCGGCCCGGTTGCGGGCGCCGAGCTTGCCGATGGCCGACGACAGGTAGTTGCGCACGGTGCCGTCGGACAGGTGGAGGCGGCGGGCGATGTCGGCGATGGTGCCGCCCTCGGTCGCGGCGCGCAGCACGTCGCGTTCGCGGCCGGTGAGCGGGTTCGCGCCGGCGGAGAGGCTGGCGGCGGAGAGCTTGCGGTCGAACACCCGCTCCCCCGCGTGCACCCGCCGCACCGCGTCGGCCAGCTCCCCGGCCCTGGCGTCCTTGACCACGTAGCCGTCGACCCCGGCGTCCATCGCCCGGCGCAGGTAGCCGGGGCGGCCGAACGTCGTCAGGATGATCACGCGCACGCCGGTGAGCCCGGCCGCCGCGGTGAGGCCGTCGCAGCCGGGCATCTCGATGTCGAGCAGCACGACGTCCGGATCGAGCCGGGCGACCGCCCCGGCCACCTCGTCGCCCCGGCCCACCTGCCCGGCGACCTCGATGTCGGGCTCCAGGCCGAGCAGCGCCGCCAGCGCCTCGCGTACGAGATGCTGGTCGTCGGCCAGCAGGACGCGGATCACGCCCGCTCCGCCACGGGGACGCGGGCGCTCACCAGGAAGCCGCCGCCCTCGGCGGCGCCGCCGTACAGGGTGCCGCCCGCGACGTGGACGCGCTCGGCGAGACCGCGCAGGCCGTTGCCGTGCGTGCCCGTGTGATCGGCGGGGCCGCGGCCGTCGTCGCGGACCTCCGCGTACGCCTCGCCGCCCGTCACGCCGAGGCGGATGCGGCAGCGGCGGGCGCCGCTGTGGCGGACGACGTTCGTGGTGGCCTCCCGGACGACCCAGGCGAGCACCGGCTCGGCGTCGGCCGGCAGCGGATCGGCGGCCACCTCCAGCCGCACGCCCGCGGTGTCGAGCGCCCGGCGCGCGCCGTCCAGCTCGCCGGGCAGCGACAGCTCCCGGTAGCCCGCGATCGCCTCGCGCACCTCCGACAGCGCCTGCCGGGACAGCTCCTCGACCTGCTCCATCTCGGCCCTGGCCCGGTCCGGGTCGGCGGTGGCGATCCTGGCCGCGAGCTGGCTCTTCACCGTCATCACGGCCAGGCTGTGGCCGAGGAGGTCGTGCATGTCACGGGCGAAGCGGAGCCGCTCGTTGTCCACGGCCAGCCGCTCGACCTCGGCCCCGGCCTTGCTCAACGCCCGGTTGGCTGCGTTGAGCTGCAGGAAGGCGCGGATGGCGGCGGTGAACACCACGGCCTGCAGCGGCAGCCACCAGTATTCGGCCAGCGACCTGCCCAGGAGCGGCAGGGCGAGCGTGACGGCCGCGACCGTGGCCCCGGCCGCCACCGGCAGCGCCCGCGCGGGCAGCGCCGCGGCGACCGCGGTGATGAGGAAGTACGACGCCGCGAACACCCACATCTCGCCCAGCGCCACGGTCATCGCCGCGGCGACCACGTAGAGGAGGATCAGCGCGTACGGGGTGGCGTTGCGGTGCGGCCGGTCCAGTGCGGTCCACACGACCCGCAGGTAGAGCGCGACGAAGCCCGCCAGCCCGGCGGCCACCAGCCCGATCGTGAGCCCCGGCGGGGAGGCCGCCAGGAACCCGGGCAGCGGCCACACCAGGACGACGAGGTAGACGGAGGTCCAGAGCCGGCCCTTCATGCGTTTCACACTATCCACCCCGGCCTCCCGCCCACCCCTGACGAATGTCACACAAGCGGCGGCCGACCTGGCTCAGCCTCGGGGGGCGGCTCAGTCGAAGCCCATCAGGCCGTCATGGTTGTAGATCACGATGCGCCCCGCCGCCGCCACCACCCGGCCGCCGCCGCGCGGCGTGAACTGGTGGGCGAACGTGACCTTCCCGGTCGCCGGGTCCACGATCTCCACCCCGTGCCCCAGCCCGAACAGCGTGCCGTCCGCCACGCCCATCGTCCGCGCCCGGTCGATCCGCGCCTCGGCCTTGCGCGGCTCCAGCGTCCACAGCCGCTCCCCGGTGCGCAGGTCATGGCCGACGAACCGCTGCTCATGGTTGCGCGAGCCGTCCAGGACCGGCACCACACCGCGCACCGGCGGGCCCACGTACTGCGACTTCCCCAGCGGCCGGCTCCACAGCCGCTTGCCCGTCCGGGTGTCGAAGCCCCACATGTGCGGATTCGTACCGCCGCCCTCGCTCACGACCGCGATCGCGCCACCGGTGATCACCTCGGTGGCCTCGGTGCCCTTCGGCAGGTCCGCCTGGTGCACGGGGGTGAGCTCCGGGCTCAGCACCGCCAGGCTGCGAACGGTGCCGTCCACGCCGTCGACGTGCTTGAACGGGTCCGGCCTGACCAGCACCACCAGCCGCTCCCCCGCCCGCACCGGCCCCGCCACGGCCAGGTGCGACCTGCTCGTCCGCCGGTGCACCACCTTGCCCGAGACCAGATCGCGCCCGTACAGGTGCGGCCCGTCGGCGTAGTAGAAGACGCCGTCCAGGATCGCCCCCTGCGCCGGGGCCGGCAGGTAGAGGTGCGACGTCATGAACGCCCGCTGCCGCACCCTGACCCGCCACCGCTCCTCCCCCGTCGCGGTGTCCAGCGCCACGAACTGCCCCGGCCGCTCCACCCGGTTGTCCACCTCGGCGCCCAGCGGGACCACCACCGTGCCGTCCTCGGCCACCGGCGCGCTCGCACCGCTCCAGCCCAGCTCCCGCCGCCACAACCGCTTGCCCGACGCGCCGTCGTAGCCGGTCAGCTCGCCCGCCGCGCCGCCCTTGATCTCCTTGCGCAGCGCCACCACGCGCGTCCCGTCGGACACCAGGCCGTGATGCTGGGGCGTCTCGTCGATCTGCTCGACCTTCCACACCGGGTTCAGCCCCACCCAGTGGTGCGAGGCGTCCCCTCCCCCGTCATCGGCGCCGGCCGGAGCCTCGACCGGCACCCGGCGCGGCCCCTCGGCCGGGCCGGGCTCCTTCGGGGAACCGGGCAGCACCCCGCAGCCCGTCGAGAGCGCAAGACAGAGCACCGCGACGGCGCCCGTGATCCGGATGGAAATCATGAGTCCGAGATTCTCGTGTCGATCCCCGGCCAAGGCAACCGCTTCCCCAAGATCCACACCAGAGCAGCAGGCGTGAGAACGTGGTGCCGTGGAGATCGTCGAGCGCGAGCTCACCGCGCCCTGGACCGGCTTCCTGGCCGAACCCGCGCCGGGCGCGACCGCCGGGGTCCTGGTGCTGGCCGGGTCCAGCGGGCGCGTGGAGACCGAGCGGTGCCGGCTGCTCGCCGCGCACGGCCTCAGGGCGCTGTCCGTCCGATGGTTCGGCGGGCCGGGGCAGCCGCCCGGCATCTGCGAGATACCGCTGGAGACCTTCACGGCCGCCGTCGACCTGCTCGCGGAGGCGGGGACGCGGCGGATCGGCGTCCTGGGCGTCTCCAAGGGGGCGGAGGCGGCGCTGCTGCTGTCCGTCGTCGAACCCCGGCTCGACGCCGTGATCGCCGTCTCTCCGACCTCGGTCGCGTGGGCGAACGTCGGGCCGGGGCCGGACGGCGTCACGGAGCCGTACCGGTCCTCGTGGACCTGGAAGGGCGAGCCGGTGCCGTACGTGACCTACGACGCCAGCCTCTGGCCCGAGCCCGCGGAGCCGGTGGCGTTCGCCAGCCTCTACGGCGGCAGCCGCGAGGGCTACGCGGAGGCGGCCATCAGGGTGGAGGAGGCCAGGGCGCGGCTGCTGCTGGTGGCGGGCGGCGACGACCGGATGTGGCCGTCCCTCCGCTTCGCCCGCGAGCTGGCCGCCCGGCGACCGGCCGTGGTGATCACCCACCCGGACGCGGGGCACCGGCCCAGGTTCCCCGGCGAGCCCCCCGCCCCCGCCTCACCCGCCTACGCCTACGGCGGAACCCCCGAAGCGGACGCCGCCCTGGGCGCCCGCGCCTGGCCGCACCTCCTCGCCCTGCTCGGGGTGTCGGCCGGTCGGTTACGGGCGGACCAGTAGGACGTTGCCGAGGGAGCGCTGGCCGGCTGCGTCGGAGGGCCGGTTGACGATGCCGCCGGGGGTGACCATGACGCTGGAGCCGCCCCCGTCGAGGTTCATCGCCTCGCGGGCGCCGAGCAGCTTCATCAGCTCGGCCGTCTGCGCGATCCCGAGTCCTTCGCTGTAGCCCTCCTGGCGTCCGTCGACGACCACGAGCATGAGCCGGCCCCGATCGTCCATGCCGATCATGGATCGGGGGTTGGCGCGTACGGTCCAGTTGTAGGTGAAGGTCTGGTCGGCGCCCTCGCGGACGAGGCCGTCGGCGGCGGCGTTCACGGAGACGCGGCCGTCGCGGACGAGCGTGGGGCCGACCTGGAGGATCGTGGTGTCGCGGGTGAGCGGGACCCGCCGGCCCCGGCTGTCCTCGACCCGCTCGCTCACCCGCAGCCGCTCGCCCGGCTTGACGTGGGCGAGCAGCCAGGCGGCGCTGTCGCCGATGGCCTGGACGGTGGATCCGCCGGCGGGGACGGCGGCGCCTCGGGAGGCGTTGACGGCGGTGACGGTGCCGCGCGCGTCGAGGACGGCCTCGGCGCCGGCGCCGGTGGGCGGGGTGCCCCATTCGGGCGTGAACAGGACCAGTTCGCTGTCGTCGGTGCACTTCAGGTCGTGCTGCGGCTTCTCGGTCGGCTGGTCGCCGCCCACGCCGCCGCAGTTCCAGATCTCGCCCGGCACCCGGTTGACGCCGTCGATCTCGGCACTCGTACGTCCGGCGCGCAGGGTGACGCGGGCCGTGTAGGCGTCCACGTCGACCGAGCGGCCGCCCCGGGTGATCTTGATGCCGCCCCGGCCCTGGGTGGCGGAGCCGATGAGCTTGCCGTCCTTGACGTACATGCCGCCGGGCGCGCTGTTGTAGAACCACTGCGCGTTGATCCCTGCCACCGCGCCCGCGGCGGCGGCGAGGTCGGTCAGCTTCTCGGTGCCGTTCAGCGACGGGCCGAAGTCGGTGCCGACCGTGCCGCCGAAGGCGCGGAAGTCGACGCGGAGCACGTGCACCTTCTGCGGCGCGCCGGGGTCGGCGCCGTCCTGCGCGGTGTAGCGGGTGCCGCCGGCGAACCCGGCCGCGCGGAGCCGGGCGAGCTCCGCCGCCGCCTCCGCGCTCGTGGCGTGGCGGCCGACGCGGACGGTCCAGCCGAGCGTGCCCGCGGGACGGTCGGCGTACGCGGGCGTGACGACCTCCTCGACACGCGGCTCGTACCCCTTGCCGCGCACGGCGGCGGCGACCCGGTCGGCGATCTCGCGCGGACCCAGGGCGGTGGCCGCCTTGTCGAGCGGCCCGTCGGCGGTGTGCGGCAGGTAGACGTGCACGGTCCAGAAGTCGTTCTCGTCCTTGGCCCCGAGCGACATCGACGTGAGCGTCACGCCGGGCGCCACGGTGGTGGTCACCGGCTGCGCGCTCAGCGGGAGCCGTCCGCCGAAGAAGGAGTCGGGCCGGGTGTCCGCCAGGGCGGGCGCGCTCGCGGTCAGCATGATCGCGGCGGCGGCCACGGCGGAGAGAGTGTTGCGGTGCATGTACGTCCTCGGTCCGGAACAAGATGGTGCCCGGGCAGTCAACGGCCCGCCCGTGACCCGGGACCGAACGCCGGGCGCTCGCGGCGCAGCGCCCAGGTGAACAACGCGGCCAGGCCGCGATCAGATAGCGCGGCTACGCCACGGTGCCCTCCTCGGCGCTGACCAGCTCGGCGATGGTGGCGAAGAACGCCGCGACGCCCGGCAGGTTGGCGCCCTTGGCGCGGGAGGCGGCGTGGTCCTCGGGGGAGCGCCAGTCGACGACGTCCAGCCATTCGCCGCCGGGCAGGCGGATCAGGCGGGCGCCGAGGAAGCCGTCCCGGTCGGCGCGGAAGTCGGCCAGCATCGCGGGCCGCGCGGCCAGCATCTCCTCCTCCCGGTCGGGCGACACCTTGAAACGGGTGAGTTCGACGGTGATGCTCATGGGGGTGTCCTCCTGGATTCGACCGGTACGAAGAGGACCATATAGTCACTCTTTCTGATAGTCAAGATTGGTGACTATACAGGCGACCATGCCTGCGCCGACGAGCACCGCGGCCCCCGCCAGCGTGACCGGGTAGCCCACGGCGGCGGCCACCGTCAGCGTCACCGCCCCCACGCCGAACGCCACCACGGACCCCGCGCTCGACATGGCGCTGTAGTCCGCGCCCGCCGTCGCCGGGCGGGACAGCCGCATCGTCTCGGCCGAGACCACCGTGGCCGCCGCCGCGTAGGCCACCTTGAACAGCAGGATCGCGCCCCCGGTCAGCACCGGCCAGCCCGCCCCGCGAGCCACCGGCAGCAGCGCCACCACGCTCACCAGCAGGGCCGCACCCGACCCGGCCAGGCAGGCGCGCGTGCCGAACCGCGCGACCAGGCTTCCGGCCAGCAGCGCGCCCGCGATCGCCACCGTGTCGCCGAGCAGGCTCGTGACCAGGCCGATCGACGACAGCGACCAGCCCGCGTCCACCAGCATGGGGCTGACCAGGGCGTACGCGGCGAAGATCCCGGCCAGGAAGCACGGCTGCACGAGCAGCGTCCACCGCGCCCTGCGGCGGTCGGCGAACACGCCGAGCAGCGCCGCGTACCGTTCCCGCAGGCCGGGACCCCCGGCGGGCGGCGGCCCCTCGGCCAGCCGCAGGATCTGCACGGCCGGCAGCACGGTCAGCGCCGCCAGCGTGAGCAGCGCGCAGGCCCAGCCGAACTCGGCGTAGACGAGCAGGGAGACGCCGCCGCCGACCAGGCTGCCGACGTAGCCGCCGGCGACCTGGATGCCGTTCGCGATCCCGCGCTGCCCGGGGCGCAGCAGCCGGACCACCAGCGCGTCGACGGCGATGTCCTGGGTGGCCGAGAGCACCCCGGCGGCAGCGGCGGCGAACAGGACGAGGCCGAGGTCGTCGACCGGGTCGAGGGCGACCAGCATCAGCAGGGTCAAGGCCAGCGCCGGCTGGAGCACCAGCAGCCAGGACCGGTAGTGCCCCCGGCGGGCCGAGCCGAACCGGTCCACCAGCGGCGCCCACAGCATCCGCAGCGCGGTCAGCATCCACACGGCCTGCAGCAGCCCCAGCGCCTCCAGGCCGGCGCCGCGCTCGCGCAGGATCGAGGCGAGGGCGGTGCCGAAGAAGGCGGTGCCGAGGAACTGCGTGGTGTAGAGCGCCGCCAGCAGCGGGTATCCGGCCCGTGGTGTATCTGCCCCTGACATGCGGCACATTCTGGGCGCGCCACCGCCCGGCGATGGCGGCATATGTCCTCAATCCTGGGCGTTAGGTCCGGTAAAGGGACGCCGGGCAGAGGAGAAGCGTGAACCGCCGTGTCGTCATCGTCGGCTATCCCGACGTCGAACTGCTCGACGTGGCCTCGCCCGGCGACGCGTTCGCCTCGGCCAACCGGGCGGGCGCGCGGCCTCCGTACACGGTCGAGCTCGCCACCGTCGCGGCGGCCACCATCCGCAGCTCGTGCGGGATCACGCTGGTCGCGCAGCGGGAGCTGGAGCGGGTCACCGGCCCGGTCGACACGCTGATCGTCGCCGGCGGGCACGGGCACGTGGCCGCCCGCGAGGACCCGCGCCTGGTGGACGAGGTCCGCAGGATCGCGCGCGGCAGCAGGCGCGTCGTGTCGATCTGCACCGGCGTCTCGGTGCTCGCCGCCGCCGGGCTCCTCGACGGCAGGCGGGTGGCCACCCACTGGCGGCACGCCGCCGAGATCGCCGCGCGCTTCCCGGCCGTCACCTTCGACCCGGTGCCGCTGTACATCTCCGACGGCCGGCTGCACACCTCGGCCGGGGTGACCAGCGGGCTCGACCTCAGCCTCAGCCTCATCGCCGACGACCACGGCCCGACGCTGGCCAGGAAGGTCGCCCAGACACTGGTCACGTACCTGCACCGGCCCGGCGACCAGGCGCAGATCAGCATGTTCCTGTCCACCTCGCCGCCCGGCAGCCGGGTGGTGCGGGACCTGGTCGCGTACATCACCGGGAACCTGGACGCCGACCTGTCGGCGGCGGCGCTCGCCGCCCGCGCCGGGATCAGCGTGCGGCACCTGCGCAGGCTGTTCACCGGGCAGCTCGGCACCACGCCCGGCCGGTACGTGCGCGCGGCGCGCACCGAGGCGGTCGCGCACCTGCTGGCCTCCAGCGACCTGCCGCTGGACACGATCGCCCGGCGCTGCGGGTTCGGCTCGACCGAGACGCTGCGCGAGGCCTTCCGCGACCGGTACGGGACCAGCCCCGGGCGCGGGCGGCAGGCCGCCGGGCGCTGACGGGACGCGTATCGCGGAAATCCGGCCAGGGACGGCGACGGGCGGCGCGCCGGGGGTCAGGATGCGGGTATGGCTACCGAGAAGACGATCGCGTTCGTGCTCTACCCCGGCTGCACCATCCTCGACCTGGTGGGCCCGCTCCAGGTGCTCTCCACGCTCGCGGCGATCCGCCCGGAGTTCCGGGTGGTCGTGGTCGCCGAACGGCTGGACACCGTCGAGACCGACACCCCGCTCCAGGTACGCGCCGGGCACACGTTCGAGCAGGTGCCCGCGCCGGACGTGCTCGTGCTGCCCGGCGGCGAGGAGGCGACGATGCGCGCCACCGCCGACGAGACCCTGCTCGCCTACGTGCGCGCCGCCGCCGCGACCGCCAGGCCGGTGGTCTCGGTGTGCACCGGCTCGTTCATCCTCGGCGCGGCCGGGCTGCTCGACGGGCGGCGGGCCACCTCGCACTGGTCGATGGTGGACGCGCTGGCGGAGTTCGGCGCCGTGCCGACCCGCGAGCGGTGGGTGGCCGACGGGCCCGTGCTCACGGCCGCCGGCGTCTCGGCCGGCATCGACATGGCGCTGCACCTGGCCGGCGAGCTGGCCGGCCCGGAGACGGCGCGGGCCGTGCAGTTCGCCATCGAGTACGACCCGGAGCCGCCGCAGGGCACGCTGGACTGGGACCAGGCGCCCCGCGCGGCCTACTCCTTCGTCACCCGCAAGTGGGTGCGCGACGCGCTCGGCGAGACCCCGCTCGCCGACCGGCTGATCGCGCGCCTGGGCGACGGCGGCTGAGCCCCCGGCTCAGCCGATCCCGCCGACGATCTCGGCGACCCGGCCCGGCTGCGACAGGAACGGCGAGTGCGAGGCGTCGAGCCACACCGTGGCGGTCGGGTTGTCCGGGAACGCGGTGTCCGCCTCCGCCACGAACTTGTGCTGCAACGGCGGCCTGATCGTCATGTCGCGCGCGCAGCCGACGTACGTGCGCGGCACCGAGCCCCAGCCCTGCCGGGTCAGCGTCGTGGTGCCGAGCGCGATCCCGGCCGGGGCGTCGGGCGTCATCAGCGCGATCGCCGCGTCGGCGGCCTCCGGGTCGATGTCGCCGTAGAACGTCTCGCGGAGCTGCTGCCGGTAGGCGTCGTCGGAGGAGGCCACGTCCAGCCGCAGCGCCCCGACCGCCGCCGGGTCGGCCCGCACCGACGGCCCGATGAGCTCGCCCTCGTTCTCCGGCATCAGGGCGTAGTCGAACGCGGGCACCTCGGAGGCGGGCATGAACGCGGCCAGGTACACCGCGTGCGCCACCAGCTCGGGGGCCTGCTCGGCGGCCCTGGTGAGCACCGTGCCGCCCATGCTGTGCGCCACGACCGTCACCGGGCCGCCGCGCCCCAGCCGCTTGAGCTGCGCGACCAGGTGCTCGCCCGCCTCGTCCAGAGTCACCCCCGCCACCGGCGACGGCTCCGTCGCCAGATGGGCGGGGTCGAACGGGCGGCCGGTCACCGACCGGGGCCGCCGGGCGCGCAGCCCGTGCCCCGGCAGGTCGACCGCCAGGGCCGGCCGGCCCGTCTCGGCCACGCGGGCCAGGACCTCGCTCCAGCACCAGGTGCCGTGCCAGAAACCGTGAACGAACAGCAGCGGAGTGCGCATCGATGCTCCTCGGCGTCGGGAATGTGTGCCGCTAGGGGAGACGACCGCCCGTCTGCGTCTGTGACTCAGGCCAGGCGTGTCCTGGCTCACACCGGGCGGTGATGCTATGACGATCACATGACCGTCCGCCAGGCCACCCCCGCCGACGCCGAGGCGATCGCCGGCATCCACGTACGCTCCTGGCAGGCGGCCTACCGGGGCCTGATGCCGCAGGACCACCTGGACGGCCTGGACCCCGCCGCCCGCCTCCCGAGGTGGCGGCGCCTGCTGGGCGAGACCGCCTGGCCGAGGAGCGGGATCCTGGTGGCCGAGGACGACGGCGGCGTCACCGGCTTCACCGGCTTCGGGCCGGCCCGCGACCCGGATCAGGACCCGGCGTCCGTGGCCGAGATCACCACCCTCTACCTGGCGCCCGAGGCGTGGGGACGCGGGATCGGCGGCGCGCTCCTGGGCACGGCCGTGGACGCGCTGACCGGGGCCGGCTACGGGCTGGCCACCCTCTGGGTGCTCGACACCAACGCGCGTGCCAGGCGCTTCTACGAGGCGCTCGGCTGGCGCGGCGACGGGACGGTCAAGCCCGACGACCTGCGGGGCTTCCCGCTCACCGAGGTCCGCTACGCTCTCGCGCTGCGCACGTGAGCACGACGCCGCCGAGCGGGGCGTACGTCTACGCGGTGAGGCCGGACTCCAGGCGGGCCAGGGCGCGGTCGACCTCGGCGGGGGCGTCCATGCCGGCGTCGTGGGCCCACTCCAGCCAGATCAGCGCCACGACGCCGAACACCGCGCCGACGGCGTCGCGGACGCGCGGGTCGCCGGCGTCGCAGCCGGCCTTGGCGGCCACCAGGTCGCGGACCTCGCCGACCAGGCCGGGGCTCCTGCGCAGGTTGGCCACCAGCAGCTCGGGCACGGTGGCGGCGAACACCTCCCGCGCGTGCCCGGCGGCGAGCTCCTCGGCGGTCAGCTCGGCGAACGCCTCGCGGAACGCGCCGCGCAGCACGGTGAGCGGCGGGCCAGGCGGCTGCGCGGCCAGGGCCTCGACGAGCGGCGGGAACCGGTCGAGCGTGACCAGGTGCTCCTTCGTCGGGAAGTAGCGGAAGAAGGTCGCGGGCGAGATCTCGGCGGCGTCTGCGATCTGCTCGACGGTGGTGGCGCCGTAGCCGCGCTCGCGGAACAGCCGGAACGCCTCGCGCAGGATCGCCTCCCTGGTCTTGGCCTTCTTGCGCTCGCGGAGCCCGCCGTCAGTCATGCGTCCGACTTTACCGCGCCCCCAAATGATAGTTTTCTCTCAAACAAGAGTGAACTATCGGCATCTGGAGGCCCGACATGGGCGACGTCAACGGCCTGCACCACGTGGGGCACATCGTGCGCGACATGGACGAGGCGATGGAGCGCTACCGGCGGCTGGGCTTCACGGTGGCCGAGCCCGCCTACCCCGTCCTGCCGGGCATGGCCGAGCCGGTCGGCGTGGTCAACACCCACGTGTACTTCCCGGGCGGCTTCGTCGAGCTGGTGTCCGCCGGTCGCGTGCCCGCCGGGGCGCGACCGATCCCGCTGCGGGTGCCCGACGACAAGCTGCCGGGCCTGACGGCCGCCGTCCGCGCGACGGCCGCGAACATCGCCGCCTTCCTCCGGCGCTTCCAGGGCCTGCACATCGTGATCGCCGACACGCCGGACATCGACGCCGTCGCCGCGCGGGTGACGGCGGCCGGGGTCGGCCACGGCGGCGTGCACGCCGTCCAGCGGCCCGTCGAGACCGCCACGGGGACCCGGATGGAGCCCGCCCGCTACCTGGAGCTCTCCCACCCCGGCCTGCCCCCGGGCCGCGTGCCGGAAGGCCGGGTCGGCTTCGCCCAGAACGCGCCGGTCGACGACGAGCGGCACCCCGAGCACGCCAACGGCGCGACCGCCCTGACCGGGTGTCTCCTGCACGTCGCCGCCCCGGACCTGGCCGAGGTCCGCCGCCGCTACGCCACCTACTTCGGCCCCGCCACACAGGCCACCGCGCCGGACAGCGCGCAGGACAGCGCTCAGGCCGCCGCGCCGGACCGCGCGGGCGTCACCGTCACGTCGGCGCCGCAGTCCGGCGGGGCGCCGCCCGCCCTGCCGGGGTTCGCCGGCTTCACGGTGTCCGTACGCGACCTCGACGCCACCGTGCGGCACCTGGGCGGCAACGGCGTCGCGTTCACCCGGACCGGCAGGCAGGCGGCCGTGCCCGTCCTGGGCACGACGATCGTCTTCCGGCAGGAGGCCGGCTGACGCGCCCTCAGACCACGCAGCCGTCGTGGTGCGGATCCGGAAGCACGACCGCACTCTCCGCTATCCGCCGATAAGTCGGGCACTGGGTGAAGTCGTCGGCCGTGCACCGCATCAGGTGCTCGATCAGCGCCTTGGACGCCGAGATCTCCTGGAGCCGCCGTTCGAGCTCGGCGTGGTGCCGCTGGAGGAGGGCGTGGCGTTCCGCCTGGCCGGTGACGCCGAGGATTTCCCGGATCTGCTCCAGGCTCATGCCCGCCGCCTTCGCCCGGATGATCGTCATCACGTGGATCAGGTGGTCCTGGGTGTAGCGGCGCCGCCCGTTGACCCGGGCGGCGGGCGCGATCAGCCCCATCGCCTCCCAGTGCCGCAGGACGTGGGGAGCGAGGTCGAACCGCTCGGCCAGCTCCCCGATCTGCATCCACTCACTCGACTTCATGTTCACATTAACTTGCAGAGCCATGCCCGGAGTCAAGTGGCCAACTATGCAACCGATCGGTCGTTAATATAGTTTGAGCCGCATGACGAACGACGACAGGCGGGCGCCGCACTTCAGGTCCCGCTGGATCACCGGCCCGGCGAGCGGCAGCACCGGGCCGCTGGTGGCGGCCCTGACCGACTACCGGGCGCAGCGGCTGCTCGACCTGCCCGGCCTCGCCCGCCGCGCCCGGTCGCTGAGCCGCCTGTGGCCGGGCCTGACGGGCGCGGTCGGCATGTGGCTCTGGGCCGACGTGCCCAGCCGCCGTGTCGGCTCCCTGTCGGTGTGGCGCAGCGAGGAGGATCTCCGGGCATTCGTCCGGGTCCCGGAGCACGTGCGGATCATGCGCGACTACCGCCACCGGGGCACGCTGGACTCCCGCACCTGGCAGGTCGACACCCTCGACCGGGCCGCCCTGTGGCGGGTGATGACCGAGTGAGCCGCGCCCCGAACCCGGGGTGGCACAGTGGGCGGTGGGCGAGACGAACGGAGCGCCACGATGAGCCGCCACTTCCAGGTCACCTTCGACGCCCACGACCCGAAGGCGCTGTCGACCTCAAGAACCGCGTCCATCTGGACGTCCGCGCCGCTCCCGGGCTGGTGGGTGCGGAGCGGATGGCGGCGCTGAAGGCCACCCTCACCTCCACGGGGGAGCCGCCTCCTCTCACGGGGGGAGGCGGGCCGGGGGCGGCGCGGACACGATGGCTGCCATGAGCCTCACATCCGCGTCCCGCCCGTCCGCGCCCGCCCGGCTCACCGTGTGGGCCGGCCGGGCGATGATCCTGATCGCCGCCGCGCACACTCTGATGTTCGCCCCGCTCGCCCCCTGGTCGAGCTGGTTCGCCGGGGAGCTGCGCGACCGTTCCGCCGGGAGCGAGTCCCTGGTCACGTTCTGGGCGCTGCCCGGCGGCTTCGTCGTGGTGCTCGTGCTGCTGGGGCTCCTGGTGGCGCGGGCCGGGCGGCAGGGGCACACCGTGCCCGCGTACGTCGGCTGGGCCGTCCTGGCCTGGGGGGCGTTCGCCGTCGCGCTGCTCGGGCCGAGCGGCTTCCTGACGGCGGTCGTTCCCGCCGGGCTGCTGATAGCGGCCGACGTGATCGCCAGGCGGGCCTCCCGCCCCGGGCTCAGGAGGGCGGGAGCGGGCGGCGCATCGGCGTGAGCAGGCCCGACAGCGACACCAGCACGCAGCCCGCGCCGGCGACCACGGTCACGGTGGCGACGCCGTACTCCGCCGCGCCGAGCGTGAGGAGCGCGGCGCCGGCCGGGCCCAGCACGTAGTGGACCGTCCAGAAGGCTGCGGTGACCCGGCCCAGCAGGTGGCTGGGCGTCACCTCCTGGCGGAACGACTGCGAGCAGATCCCGGCCACGGCCGTGCCGAGCACGAACAGCGCCATCAGCACCGCCACCGCGGGCACGCCCGTGGCCAGCCCGACGCCGCCCATCGCCAGCCCGGACAGCGTGGTGGCGCTCACCCAGGTGTTGCCGAACCCGATCGCCTTGCGGATGCGGCCGATGAGCGGCGCGCCCACGATGGCGCCGACGGCCGCGCAGGCCAGGACCAGGCCGACGGCGTCGTCGTTCTGGCCGAGGTCGTGCTTGAGGTGGTAGATGAGCACGTCGTCCACGCCCGCCGTCAGGAAGATGAAGAACGTCAGCAGGATCGTCAGCGAGCGCATCACCGGGTGCCGCCACAGGAACCTGGCGCCTTCGAGCAGGCCGCCCCGGTCCGCCGGCGCCGCCGCCGCCGGGCGCAGCCGGATCAGCATGAGGCCGAGCGCGGACACCACGAACGTCACGGCGTCCACGCCGATCGCGACCACCGGCCCGAACGCCTGGGAGATCACCCCGACCAGGGCCGGGCCGCCGATGCCGCCCACCGCGTAGATGGCGTACAGGCGGCCGTTGGCCTGGGTGATCTGGTCGGGTTCGACCAGGCTGGGCACCACGGCCACGTAGGCGACCTGGAAGACCATGCCCAGCGCCGCCCCGAGCGGGACGATCACGTACAGGAGCCAGATCTGCGGGCCGGCCATCCACACGAGCGGGATGGCGGCGTAGAGGGCGGCGCGGGCCAGGTCGCAGCCGATCAGCAGGCGGCGGCGGTCCAGCCTGTCGACCAGGTGGCCGGCGAACACCCCCGTCACCAGTGAGGCCGCGCCGGACAGCCCGGTCAGCAGGCCCATCTGCACGACGGAGCCGGTCGCGTGCAGGACCAGCAGCGGGATGGCCACCGTCGAGAACGAGTCGCCGGCCACCGACAGCGCCTGGACCGCCAGGAAGATGTTGAAGTTGCGGTTGCGGAAGAGGTTCATCGGCTGCCGATCCTGCCGGATCACCGCCCCGCGCCCGCCGCCGGGGCCCCCGGTCAGCGGGCGAACGGGTTCCCGCCCGACGCGACCGCCGCGAACAGCGCGCTCCCGTACGTGTCGTACAGGTGCCGTTGCAGGGCCGGGCCGAACGTCACCCGCGCGACGCCGAGCCCGGCCAGCTCCGCCGGTGAAAGCGCGCCGCCCCCGTAGGCGACGTTCACCGGCCCGGGGATGCCCTTCGTCAGCGCCCGGATCACCTCGGGGTCGCCGGCGCCGATCGGGTAGACGCAGTCGGCCCCGGCCTCCAGGTAGCGGGCGGCCCGGTCGAGCGCGGCGGCGAGCTGCGCCTCCGGCGGCCCGGACCGGCGCAGGAACACGTCGATGCGCGCGTTGACGACCAGGTCCGCGCCGATCGACGCCGCCGCCTGGCGGACCGCGGCCAGGAAGCGGGCCTGCTCGGCGGCGTCGGCGAGCTCGCCGGTGGCGGGGTCGGAGTCCTCCAGGTTCAGCCCGGCCGCGCCGGTTGCGGCGAACCGCTCGGCCAGCTCGGCGGGGGCGAGCCCGTAGCCGCGCTCGAAGTCGACGGTCACCGGCGCGTCCACCGCCCGGACGATCCGCGCGGCGGCGGCCAGCACCTCGCCGACGGGGGCCGCCTCGCCGTCGTCGTAGCCGAGCACCGCGGCGGTGGCGGCGCTGCTGGTGGCCACGGCCGGGAACCCGGCCGCCACCGCCAGCCGGGCCGAGGCCGCGTCCCAGGCATTGGGCAGCACCAGCGGCGCGCCGGGCACGTGCAGCGCGCGGAGTGTCGAAGCGTCACGGTTCACGGGGTTCCTCCGGGGTCGTCATCGAACGGTCTCCGGCCTGGGCACGGAGGTCAGGGCGGTCCGCCCGCGCGGCATGCCGAGGGCGGTGAGCAGCCCGGCGAGGGCGAGCGCGGTGACCGCGCCCATCGCCGCCGCGAACCCGGTGCCGAACTCCGCGGGCGAGGCGTAGCCGCCGGTCGCGGCGAAGACCGCGACCGAGACGGCGACGCCGAGCACCCCGCCGAAGATCCGCAATGTCATGAACGCGCCGGACGCCTGGCCGATCTCGTGCGGCAGGACCGCGCCGACCGCCGCCTTCTGCGCGGCGGGCATGGCCATGGTCAGCCCGGCCCCGCTGGTGATCAGCGCGGGCAGCAGTTCGAGGTAGCCTGCGCCGGGCCCGGCGGCGAGGGCGATCCAGCCCATGCTCACGCTCTGCAGCAGCAGCCCGCCGGCCACGAACGTCCGCTCGCCCACCCTGTCGGCCAGCCGCCCGGCGATCGGCGCGCACACCATGAGCGTCGCCGTCCACGGCATGAGCCGCAGCCCCGCGCCGAGCGGCCCGTCGCCGTGCACGATCTGGAAGTACTGGGCGAGGAAGAACATCGTGCCGTAGAGCGAGGCGAAGACCAGGAAGTTGGCCGAGGCGGCGGTGGCGAACGCGCGCAGCCGGAAGAACCGCATGGGCAGCATCGGCGCCTCCGCACGCCGTTCCCAGGCCACGAAGGCGATCAGCAGCGCGACGCCGAGCAGCAGCGTGCCCAGCACCTCGGTGCTCCCCCAGCCCGCCGCGTTCCCGCGCACCAGCCCCCACACGACGCCGAGCGCGCCGAGCGTCACCAGCGCGACGCCGCCCAGGTCGAGCCGGTTGCGCGGGCCCGCGCTCTCCTCGACGCGGCGGACGGTGAGCGCGATCGCGGCCAGCCCGATCGGCAGGTTCAGCCAGAAGATCCACTGCCAGGCGAGCCCTTCGGCGACGACCCCGCCGACGAACGGCCCGCTGAACGTGGCCAGGCCGGTGAGGCCGAGGTACAGCCCCATCGCCCGGCCCCGCCGCTCCGGCGGGAACGCCACGGTGATCAGCGTGAGCGACAGCGGCAGCACCATCGCGCCGCCCGCCCCCTGGAGCGCCCGCGCCGCGATCAGCGTGCCGATGTCCGGCGACAGCGCGCACGCCGCCGAGGCCGCCGTGAACACGGCCAGCCCGGTGACGAACACCCGCCGCCGCCCGAACCGGTCCCCCAGCGCCGCCCCCGTCAGCAGCAGGACAGCGAACGTCAGGCTGTAGGCGTTGACGGTCCATTCGAGCGACTCGATCGAGGCCGCCAGATCCTGCCGGATCGTGCCCAGCGCGGTGGTCACGACCAGGCTGTCCAGGGCCATCATGAACGACGCCAGCGAGGCCAGGCCCAGCACCCATGCCTGTCCGGGCGTCATCCGCCCTCCGTCGACACGCACGTATCCCCCTATGTCGGTAAAAGTGTGGCCGTCAGTCGCGCAGCGACCGGGGCAGCCCGAAGGACGCCAGCAGCGCGTTGTCCAGGAAGCGCGTCACCACGGCGATCCGGTCGCCGGTCAGCGTCAGCACGAGCACGCCGTGCGCGTGCAGGATCGGCGTGCGCGGGTCGCGCTGGTAGCAGCCGAACGCCGGCTGCCCGTTGGCCCGCGTCGGGATCAACACGTACTCGCGGCCTCCGCACATCGCGACGGCGGCCAGGAAATGACGGATGACCTCCGGGCCCTGATACTCCAGCGGCAGCGGCGGCATGGTCAGCCACGCGTCGTCGGTCAGCAGCGCCACGACAGCGTCCACGTCGCCGGCCTGGAACGCCCGCGCGAACGCGTCGACCAGCCGCCGCTCGCGCGCCGAGCCGGGCAGCGGGGCGCTCTCCCGCCCGGGCAGCTCACCCGCGAGGGTCGTCCTGGCCCGCTTCAGCGCCATCGCGACGGCGTTCTCGGTGGCGCCGATCATGCCCGCCACCTCGCCGGCCCGGAAGCCCAGCACGTCGCGCAGCACGAGCACGGCCCGCTGTCTGGGCGGCAGCCGTTGCAGCGCCGCGAGGAACGCCAGCGACACCGACTCGCGCAGCTCGTAGCGGGCCTCCGGGCCGGGCATCCGGTCGGCGAGCTCGTCGAGCAGCGCGTCAGGGTAGGGCTCCAGCCAGCTCGGCTCGTCCCGGCGGTGCGACGGCTCGGGCAACGTGACCTCCACGCGGTAGGCCCGCCGGTCCTGCGGACGCCGCGATCCGGCCCGCAGGGCGTTGAGGCAGCGGTTGGTCGCAATGCGGTAGAGCCAGGTGCGCACCGAGGCGCGCTGCTCGTAGCCGTCCATCCCGCGCCAGGCCGCCAGCAGCGTCTCCTGGACCAGGTCCTCGGCGTCCTGCACCGAGCCCAGGATGCGGTAGCAGTGCACCTGGAGCTCGCGCCGGTACGGCTCGACGAGCTCGCGGAACGCCTCGCCGTCGCCGCCGCGCGCCAGCGCCAGCAGCTCGGCCGCCGACGGACTCCCTCGCATGGTGGCTCCTTCTCTCCGGCGGCGCCCGCCGAACTGCCCGGTGACGCCTGACGAAGGGATGGACACCGCCGGAGCCGGAAAGTGGTCGGCCGCCGGGCGGACGTCAGCGCGGGGTGAGCATGGGCACGAGGAAACGCCTGGCCACGGCCGCGAGCCGGTCGCCGTCGAGGGACCGGCCGGCCGGCGCCCGCGCGGGCGCGTTCACCTGCCGGGCCAGTCGCCGTAGCGGACGGCGCCGAGGGTGGCGCCGTCGTCCGGCACCAGCGACCGCTCCCCCAGCTCGGCGCCGAAGTAGTGCGCGTGCGGGTCGGTGACGACCTCGCGCGGGTCGTCCCAGGAGGCCAGCGCGTCGCGGAAGAACGCGTCCATCCGGTACCGCTCGGGCCCGGCGATCTCGACCCGGCCGTTCAGCGGCGCGCCGGCCGCGACGCGGGCGAGGATCCGCGCGACGTCGTCGCCGGCGATCGGCTGGAAGAGCACGGGCGCCATCCGCACCTTGCCGCCGTCGGCGGCGTCGTCGGCGATCCTGCGGACGAACTCGTAGAACTGGGTGGCGTGCACGAGCGAGTACGGGACCGCCCCCTCCTCGATGAGCCGCTCCTGGGCGATCTTCGCCCGGAAGTACGGGTTGCCGGGCGGCCGGCCGGTGCCCACGACCGACAGCGCGACATGGTGACCGACTCCGGCCTCGGCCTCGGCGGCGAGCAGGGTGCGGGTGGACGTCTCGAAGAACTCCCGTACGGCGTCCTCCTCGAACGACGGGGAGTTGGACACGTCGACGACCACCGACGCGCCCGCCAGCGCCTCGGCGACCCCTTCGCCGGTGAGGGTGTTCACGCCGGTGCCCGGCGACGCCGCCACCACCTCGTGGCCCTGCTCGGCCAGCATCGTGACCAGCTTCGACCCGATGAGGCCGGTTCCGCCCACTACGACGATCTTCATGGTGTTCCCTTCCCTGCCGCCCTGCCGACTCTTCGGCCCCGGCCTGCATCTACCCATCGAACGGCGGGAGCGGAACCCGGGCGGCTACTCGACGAGCTTGCCGTCGGTGGAGACCTCGCGCATGAGCGCCGCGATCCCGGCGGGGATCGGCGGGATCGGCTCCCGCTCGATCGAGCCGGGCCCGGACCACACGAGGTTGACCTGGAGGGCGGGGTCCAGCCCGGGGTGGTCGGAGCGGTTGTGGCAGCCCCGGGTCTCGCGCCGCTCCAGCGCGGCCTCCATCGTGGCGCGGGCGGCGAGCGCCGCGGACTTCAGGTCGAAGGCGTGCGCCAGGTCCTGGAACCCGGCGATGTCCGGGTGCACGCCGACGTCCTCGATGCGCGCCTCGACGGCGGCGAGTGCGTCGAGCCCCTTGAGCAGCCCGGCCTCGTCACGCACGACGCCGGCGTGCTCGGTCATGATGTCGCGCAGCTCGCGTTGCAGCGCGCGGACGTTCTCCGGGCCGTCGGCGGCGAGCAGCCCGTCGGCCTCGGCCCGCGCCTCGCCGACCGCGTCGGCCGAGCGGCGCTGGGCGTCGAGGGCGGCAGAATACTCGGCCGCCGCCTGCCCGACGATGCGGCCGAAGACGAGCAGCTCGATGAGGGAGTTGCCGCCGAGGCGGTTGGCCCCGTGCAGGCCGCTGGCCGCCTCGCCGATCGCGTACAGGCCGTCCACGCCGGTGCCGTGGTCCTCGGGCCGCACCCAGACGCCGCCCATGGAGTAGTGCGCGGTCGGCGCGATCTCGATCGGCTGCTTGGTGATGTCGAGCATCTGCAGCTCCATCAGCGTCTGGTAGACGCGCGGCAGCTTCGTCATGATCGTCTGCCGGGGCAGGTGCGACACGTCGAGCCAGACGCCGCCGTCCGGCGTGCCGCGCCCCTGCTTGATCTCGGTGTAGGCGGCGAGGGCGACGCGGTCGCGGGTCGACAGCTCCATCCGCTCGGCGTCGTAGCGGGCCATGAACCGCTCGCCGAGCCCGTTGCGCAGCATCCCGCCCTCGCCGCGCGCCGCCTCCGACACCAGCGTGCCGGCCGCGTTCTCCGGGTGGAGGAGCCCGGACGGGTGGAACTGCACCAGCTCGGGATCGCGGATGCGGCCCCCGGCGAGCACGGCGAGGCGGAAGGAGTCGCCGGTGTTCTCGTCGCGCCTGGAGGAGGTGCGCCGCCAGATCCGGGTGTGGCCGCCGGCCGCCAGGATCACCGCGTCGGCGTGGATGACGTAGCGGCTGCCGTCGGTCAGGTCGAACCCGTACGCGCCGAAGACCGCGTTGTCGCGGACCAGGATGCGGGTCACGTACACGGTGTCGAGGACGGGCACGTCGAGGCGGGCCGCGCGGTCGATCAGCGTGCGCTGGATCTCCAGGCCGGTGTAGTCGCCGGCGTAGGCGGTGCGGCGGTAGGTGTGGGCGCCGAAGAAGCGCTGGGAGATGCGGCCGTCGGCCTCGCGGGCGAACGGCATGCCGTAACGCTGCAGGTCCTCGATGCCCCGGGCGGCGCCTTCCGTGACGATGCGCACGGTCTCGGGGTTGGCGAGCAGGTAGCTCTCCTTGAGGGTGTCGGCGGCGTGCTGCTCCCAGGTGTCGTCAGGGTCCATCGTGGCGAGCGCCGCGTTGATGCCCCCGGCCGCGAGCGAGGTGTGCGCGTCCGCCTTGGGCCGCTTGCCGACGGCCAGGACGCCGACCCCGCGTTCGGCGAGCTCGATGGCGGCCCGCAGGCCGGCCCCGCCCGTGCCGATGACCAGGACCGAGGTGGCGATCCGCTTCTCTGGCGCGTACATGGCTGTTCCCTTCCGCCCGACACCGTTCCAGACATACGACTGAATAGCGGGGCGTTTTGTGACAGGGTCAGTCCACGCAGCCCTCGAACTCCGGCACGTACGGCGTCAGCCGCAGCCCGCTGCCGCCGAACCACTTCTCCAGCAGCCGGGCCGCCGTGCCGTCCTGGTACATGTCCGTGATCGCGCGGTTGACCTGCTCGCACGCCGCCACGTCCCCGAGCGGCAGGGCGATGCCGTACCTCTCGTCGGTGAAGGGCGCGTTCACGATCGCGAACGCGCCGCGCTCGCGGGCGGCGAACCCGGCGAGGATCAGGTCGCCGGTGGAGACCGCCTCCACGGCCCCCGCCCTGAGCAGGTCGACGCACTCGCCGTAGGTCCTGGCCGGGACCAGCTCGGCGGCGATCCGGCGGCCGTCCACGATGCGCGAGGTGGAGATCGAGCCCTGCGCCTCGCACAACCTGCGCCCTTCGAGGTCGCGCACGCCGCGGATCCGCCGGTAGCCGGCCCGGACCAGGATGTCCTGGTGGGAGACGTAGTACGGCCCGGCGAACGTCACCTGGGCCTTACGTTCGGGGCTGATGGAGTAGGTGGCCACCACCATGTCGGCCACGCCGTCGCGCAGCTTGGCCTCGCGGCCCTCCGAGGTGGTCTCGACGAAGGAGACCTTCTTGCCCAGCCGGGCGGCCACGTAGGCGGCCACGTCGACGTCGAAGCCCTCGAACGCGCCGCCCGGGGTGCGCACGGCCAGGCCGGGCTGGTCCGACTTCACGGCGACGACCAGCTCGTCCTTGTCCAGGATCGACGGGGCGCCGTCGAGGCCGGTGGCGCATCCGCACAACAGCGCTGCCGCGGCCAGGGCCGGGGCCATCTTCCGCATGAGCGCTCAGCGTAGGCAGCGCCCGTGACGTGCCGGTGAACGCCGGATGGCCGTCACGTCGCGGCGTAGCGGCCCGGGGTGCAGCCGTACTCCTTGGTGAAGGCGCTGATGAACGCCGACGGGCTGGAGTAGCCGACCCGCCGCGCCACCTCGGCCACCGGCTGCGTCTCCAGCAGCACCCGCGACGTGCTGAGCCGCAGCTTGGTGCGCACCCGCGAGTACGGCATGCCGAACTCGCGCTCGAAGTCGCGCTGCAACGTCTTGACGCTGACATGCAGCCGTTCGGCCCACTCCTCCAGGCGGGCGGCGTCGCCCGGGTCGTGCGAGAGCGCCCGCGCCACCGTCATCGCGAAACCGGTGCCGGTGGCGTGGTGGCCGACGAACTCGGCGGTGCTCGTGCCCAGCCCGGCCATGATGACGTCGCGGGCGGCCAGCCCCTCGGCCTCGTCGAGGCCGGGCCTGGCGATGGCCTCGATGAGCCGGGCGGCCTCCCGCCCGACGGAGACGGCCCCCGCGCGCAGCCCGGCGAGCGCCGGGGGCACCTCGCGCAGGCAGATCCGGTAGACGGTCTGCCGGTCGGCCGCGCGCACCTCGTGGGTGACGGCCCGGTGCGCCCAGAACGCCTCCCGGTGGCCGACGAACTGGGTGCGCGCGCCGTGCCTGGTGGCCAGCATGCCGTCGGGCGACCAGTAGAGCTGGTGCAGGAAGTCCTGGCGGCTCTCGGCGAACTCCAGCACGGCCGCCGAGCGGTACTTGAGCACGAGGACGCCGTCGAGGCGGCCGAGCCCGTAGCCGAACTCGTCGCAGCGCAGCGGGTCGGTCCCGACAGGGTCGGTGACCGTCACGGAGTGGCGTCCCAGCGACATCGGATGGCCTCCCAGCGACATCAGAAGCAACTTTGGTAAGGGTAACCTAACTAGGTCTCATCCCTGGTGAAGGACCCCTTCTGATGCACTCTGCCCAGCTCCGGCGTGCCGCCGGAGTCCCGCTTCTCGCGCTCGCCCTGGTCGCCGGGTGCGGCTCGGCCCCGTCCGGCGAGCAGCCGGCCGCCGCCGCCGCCGCGACCCGCGTGTTCGCCGCCGACAACGGCCAGGTCACCATCCCCGCCGACCCCCAGCGGGTCGTCGCCACCGGGTACGCCGTGCCCGCGCTCATCGAGGCCGACGCCGCGCTCGTCGGCGTCTCCCTGTGGAAGCGCGGCCTGCCGCTGATGTCGCAGGAGGACCGGGCCACCTACGACCGGCTGGAGAAGATCGCCGGCGAGACCGCGGCCGAGACCAACTACGAGGCCATCGCCAAGGTCAAGCCGGACCTCATCGTCATCGGCGTCCCCGCCCCGGTGCTGGCCGACGTGGACATGGACCGGCTCGAGTCCATCGCCCCCGTCGTCGCCATCGGCCCGACCGTCCCGTCCGCGTGGCGCGAGCTGTCGCAGCGGCAGTCCGACGCCGCCGGCCGCGCCGCGAACTTCGGCCAGGCCAAGGCCGCCTACGAGAAGAAGGCCGCCGAACTGGCCGCCAAGTACCGGGAGGCGCTGGCGGGCATGAAGTTCGGCCACGTCGGCTCGTACGGGGAAGCCGCGAAGGGGACGTTCCAGCGCGAGTTCGCCGGCTCCTGGGGCACCAACATCGCCCAGGACGTCGGCGTCACCTACTACGGACAGGTCAAGAAGAAGGGCGGAGGGAGCAGCGACGTGTCGGAGTACCCGTCGATCGAGGAGCTGCCGGCCAGTCTCGGCGAGGCCGACGCGATCACGTACTCGGTGCGGCCCGACGGCACGCCGAACGAGTCGGTGAAGTACGTGCTCGACTCCCCGCTGTGGAAGAACCTCCCGGCGGTCAAGGCCGGGAAGGCGTTCCCGATCCGCTACACCGAGGCGGCCACGTACGACTCGGCGCTGATGACGCTGGACGCCGTCGACCAGGCGCTCGCGCCGCTGGCGGCGTCATGAGCGCCGACCGCCGCGACCCCGGCCCCAAGGTCGCCGCCCACCACGCCGCCGGGACCGGCCTGATCCGCGTCCCGTACCCGATCGGCGTGCGCACCGTCCGGGTGGCCGCCCGCGAGCTGGTGACGCCGCGCATGCTGCGGCTCACCCTCAAGGGGCCGGAGCTGGACGGCTTCCACACCTACCAGGCCGACGACCACGTCAGGATCGTCTTCCCTGACCCCGACGGCGCCCACCGGGTCCCGGTGCCCAACGACAGGCTGATGCTCGACTGGCCCCGGCCGATGCCGCCGACGCGCAAGTTCACCGTGCGGCGCCACGACGCGGCGGCCCGCGAGCTGGACCTGGACATCGTGCTGCACGACGGCGGCCTGGCGAGCGGATGGGCGGCCTCCGTCGCGGTCGGCGACCCGGTGACGGTCGCCGGGCCGCCGGGGGCCAAGACGTTCCCGCACACCTACGGCCACTACGTGTTCGCCGTCGACGCGACCGCGCTGCCGGCGGCGGCCCGCTGGCTGGAGGAGTCGCCGCCGGACGTCTCCGCCCACCTGGTGATCGAGACCGACGACGCCGTCGAGCACGGCTACCCGCTCGCCGAGCGGGCCGGCGTGGAGGTCGTCCGGCTCGTCCGCGAGCACGGGCGCTCGGCGCTGGCTGAGACCGTCCAGGGGCTGAAGCTGCCGGACGTCCCCGCGTTCCTGTTCGCCGCCGGGGAGACGGGCGACCTCAAGCCGCTGCGCCCGTGGAGCGAGGGCCGGCTGGACGCGCTGTTCACCGGCTACTGGAAGCGCGGAGTCGCCGGGCTTGAAGACTGAGTACCGCCCGGCCGTCCTCGCCGCGTCGGTGGCGCTGCTGCTCGCCGTGGCGGTCGCCAGCCTCTGCGTCGGCGCGCAGGCGCTCACCCCGGCTGACGTGTGGCGGGCGCTCACCGGCTCCGGCGGCGGCGACGCGTACCTGATCGTGAACGAGGTGCGGGTGCCGCGCACCGTCCTGGGCGTCTGCGTCGGCGCGGCCCTCGGCACCGCCGGCACGCTGGTCCAGACGCTGACGCGCAACCCGCTCGCCGAGCCGGGCATCCTGGGCGTGACGGCGGGAGCCGGGTTCGCGATCAACGTCGGCGGCGTGCTGGGCCTGGCGTCCGGGCAGGCGGCGCAGCTCGCGCTCGCCTCGCTCGGCGCCGTGCTCGCCGCCCTGCTCGTGTACGCGCTCGGCTCGGCCGCGCCGCTGCGCCTGGTGCTGACCGGAGTGGCGCTCAGCGCCGTGCTCTCCGGCGTCTCGCTCGGGCTGCGGCTCATGTTCCCCGACGTGTTCGACCGGTTCAGGTTCTGGTCCGTGGGGTCGCTGGCCGGGCAGGAGCAGCTCCCGCTCGCCCTGCCCGCCGGGGCCATCGCCGTCGCGCTGGTGTGCGCCGTCCTGGTCACCAGGCCGCTGAACGCGCTCATGATGGGCGAGGAGGTCGCGCGGGCGCTCGGCGGGCACGTGCTGCGCACCCGCGTGTCGGTGCTGGTGCTCGTGACCCTGCTGGCCGGGGCCGCCACCGCCGCCGCCGGGCCGATCGCGTTCCTCGGGCTGATGGTGCCCCACCTGGCCAGGCGGCCGGCGGGCGCGTCGATCCCGTGGCTGATGGCGTACACGATGGTGCTCGGGCCGGTGCTGCTGCTCGCCTCGGACATCGGGGCGCGCGTGCTGCTGCCGACCGGCGAGGTGCCCGTGGCCGTGGTGACGGCGTTCGCGGGCGCGCCGGTGCTCATCTGGGCGGTACGGCGGCGCGGGGCGGCGCCGGCATGACCGGCTCCCCGGCGGCCCCGGCGCGGCGTGCGGGCGCCCACCTGGTGCTGCGCGCGGGCCCGTACTCGGTCAGGACCGGGCGCAGGACGCTCGCGGTGTCGCTGGCGCTGGTGCTCACGGCGCTCGGGCTCGGGCTGCTGGGGCTGTGCGCCGGCGGGTCGTGGACGCCGCCGACGGAGGTGCTGGCGGCGCTGGCCGGGCACGGCGACGAGGTCGTGGTGGTGCGCGAGTGGCGGCTGCCCCGGGTGGCCGCCGCGCTGGTGTTCGGCGCGGCGCTCGGCCTGGCGGGCGCGGTCTTCCAGAACCTCACCCGCAACGCGCTCGGCAGCCCCGACGTCGTCGGCCTCGACGCGGGCTCCTACACCGGGGCGCTGTTCGCCATCACCGTGCTGGGCGGCACGTCCGCGCAGCTCGCGGCCGGTTCGATCGCCGGTGGCCTGGCCGCCGCCGCTGCCGTGTACGCGCTGTCGCTCAGGTCCGGCCTGAGCGGCATGCGCCTGGTCGTCGTCGGCATCGCCGTGAACGCGATGCTGACCGCGCTCAACGCGTGGATCGTGCTGCGCGCCGAGCTGGAGATCGCCATGGCCGCGACCGGCTGGAGCGCGGGATCGCTCAACGGCGTCGACTGGGACGAGCTGGCCCTGCCGTTCGCCGTGGTCGCCGCGCTGGCCGGGCTGCTGGCCGTGCTCTCCCCCGGCCTGCGGCAGGCGGCACTCGGCGACGACCTCGCGGTCGCCTCCGGCGTGCGGCTGAACCGGCTGCGGCTGCTGCTCGTCCTGGCGGGCGTCGGCTGCACGGCCACGGTGACGGCGGTGGCGGGGCCGATCGTGTTCGTCGCGCTGGCCGCGCCGCAGATCGGGCGGCTGCTGACGGGCGCCGCCGGGGTGGCGCTCGCCCCGGCGGCGCTGGCCGGGGCGGTGCTCCTGCTGGCCGCCGACCTGGCCGCGCAACTCCTGCTGGCGCCGGTCGCGCTGCCCGTGGGCGTGGTGACGACGGTGATCGGCGGCTGCTACCTGATCGGCCTGCTCGTCCGGCGGGCCCGCTGACGAGCCGCGCGGCTCACGGCAGCCAGGCGGGGAGCGCGGCCAGATGCCCGAGCTCCGCCTCGACGCGCCGCCGGTCGTCCTCGGTGAGCGTCAGGCCGCGCAGCTCGGCGATCCACGGCTCGGCGGGCTCCCCGAGCGCCGTGGCCAGGTCGGCGAGGTTCCCGAGGGCGACGGCCCGCTCGGCCGCGGCGGCGCCCGCGCCGTGCCTGCGCATCCCGGACTTGAGAGCCCGGTACGCCTGAAGGTCGTCGTTCTTGAACTCGCGCAGGATCCGCGCGTTGTCGATCACCTTGGCCAGGCCGGTCAGCTTCTTCGAGCCGCCGTACTCCAGCTCGTCCGGCTCGTCACGCCGGACGAAGGTGATCACGTTGCCGGACGGGTCGACCAGCGTGAACCGGGACGCGCCCGGCCGGTAGCGGGTGATCCTGGGCAGTCCGCTGTCCAGCACCTTCCCGTACGCCCGGCGCATCGCCGCCGCGAACGCCGCGTGGTAGGGCGCCACCTCGTCGACCAGGACCAGGCAGTGGGCGGACTCCTCCCGGGCCGGGTCCAGCCCCCGGGGCGCCGGTCCGAAGCGCAGCTGGAACCCGCTCCACTCCAGCGCCAGGTACACGTACGGCTTGCTCTGCCTGTAGACCGCCCTGAACCCCAGCGTCTCGTAGAACGCCAGGGTGTCCTCCATCGACGCGCACGGCATCAGCGGCACGGTCGTCTCGTTCGGCCTGACCTCGGGCTCGCTCATCCTCCGATGCTCACACCGTTCGGCGCGGCTCGCACATGGACCGTTCCGGCTCAGGGGTGCAGCGATCTGCGCACGGCGGCGTCGATCAGGTCGTGGACCTGCTCGTCGGTGAAGATGTCCGGCAGCGTCAGCTTCTCCACGATGAGCCAGTTGAGCGCCAGGTAGAGCAGCAGCACCGAGGTCGGGTCGCCGGGCAGCCCGGAGGCGGCGTGGTAGGCGACGTTGGCGTCGATGTCCTGGCGGATGCGCTCGGTCAGCACCGCGCGCAGCTCGGGACGCCGGGTCGACTCCAGCCGCAGCTCCAGCAGGGCCAGGTAGCCGGTGTTGAAGGCGGAGATCCGGTCCACCAGCTCGTGCATGAGCGCGGCGTAGCGGGCCTGGTCCTGGACGCCCTCCTGGGCACGGGCGACGGTCGCCGCGTCGGGCAGCAGGCGCTCGTAGATCCGGCCGCCGACCTGGGTGAACAGATCGTCGCGGGTGGGGAAGTAGTTGGAGGCGGTGCCGACGGGCACCCCGGCCTCGGCGTCGACGGCCCGGAACGTCAGCCCTCTTGCGCCCTCCCTGGCCAGCACCTCGATGGCCGCGTCGATCAGCGCCAGCCGGCGTTCGGGATTCGTACGCACTTGACACCACTCCACTTGTAGTACTACGGTGAAACCACTTCAAACATAGTACTACATACGGAGTTGAGCGGTATGCGAAAGCTTGTCTACTACATCGGCGTCTCCCTTGACGGCTACATCGCCGGCCCCAACGCCGAGTTCGACTTCTATCCCGTGTCCGACCAGATGATCGCCTGGATCAACGAGCGCTACCCGGAGACGCTGCCCACCCACATCCGCAAGCTCGTCGGCCTGGAGAACGCGCCCAACCAGGTGTTCGACACGCTCGTGATGGGCCGCGGCACGTACGAGCCCGCGCTGGAGGTCCCCACCACCAGCCCCTACTCCCACCTGCGCCAGTACGTGGTCTCCAGCACGCTGAAGATCGACGACCCAACGGTGACGGTGGAGACCGGCGACCCCGTCGAGCTCGTCAAGCGGCTCAAGGCCGAGGACACCGGCATGGACGTCTACCTGTGCGGAGGCGGCAAGCTCGCCGCCACCCTGCTCCCGGAGATCGACGAGATCATCCTCAAGAGCTATCCCGTGGTGGCGGGCGCGGGCGTCCCGATGTTCTCCGGCGCGTTCCGGCCCACCCTGTTCACGCCCGCGCAGCGCAAGTCCTTCGACAACGGCACCCAGGTCACCTGGCTCACCCGAGCCTAGACAGGAGCACGCATGCACATCCGCCTTCCCGACTCCATCACCGGCGACCGGACCGGCGACCGGGCCCGCACGCCGCACCGGCACGGGCACCCGGCGCGCGACCTCAAGCCCGCCCCTCGCCCTCCGCTCCCCCGCCGCCAGTCCGCCGCCCCACGCCGCACCGGCTACTGACCGCGCCCACGCCCGTCGGGCCGGCCTCCGGAGACTCCCGGAGGCCGGCCCGACGAGGATCTAGCAGAGGCTGTTCCAGTCGATCGCCTTGCCCGCAGCGGCCTTGATCATCCGGCATGCGATGGCGGCCAGCCCGCCCGTGTAACCTCCGACGATCGTGCACACCGCCATGCCGAACAGCTGATAGACGGCATAGACGGCGCCGGCCCGCCAGCACCTGAAGCCGTCCACCGCCGAGGCGTCCGGCGGCATCGCCGGCGACTGCGGGATCGCCTGGATCTGCTCGGCGTTCAGCCCCGCCGCCAGCTCGTCCAGCACGGCGTCCGCGCCGTCCCCGAACTGCGCCAGCACCTCGGCCACCGCCGGGTGCTCCCGCAGCGCCGTCTTCCTGTCCTCGTCGCTCATGAGCGTCATGCGACGTCCCTCCTTCGTGCCGATGCGCGCACCGCCTGCCGGTTCGCGCCCCGCCACCCAGACAAGCCGGGCCGCCGGGGTGTCCAACAGGGCGTCGGACGAAGCCGTCCGGACCCGGACGGCCGGCGACCATTCGTCGGACACTCTCGGTCACGGTTCATACACTGGACGTCACACGGACCGTCAAGAGGAGGAGGGGATGCGATGAGCGAAGACCTCACGCAGGCTCCCGGGCCCGCGCTGGAGCGGGTGAACTGCCACGAGAGCCTGGTGAAGGCGCTGGCCGAGCAGTTCGCCCGGGCCGACGTGTCGCTGCGGGAGCTGCAGGCGCGGGCCGACCGGGCGGGCGGGGCGCGGCTGCCGCGCGCCACCTGCGCCGACATGCTCGCGGGCCGGCGCTTCCCCAAGAAGGCGGTGATGGTGGCGTTCCTGCGAGCCTGCCGGGTGCCCGAACCGCACATCCCCGCCTGGGAACGCGCCTGGGAACGCGTCCGCCTCAACCGCCTCCCCCTCACCCACCCCCCGACCCCCCAGTCCCCTACCGGCCAGCTCCCACCCGGCCCCGATCCCACCCACCCCCCAGCCCCACCCCCCGGAGCCGCCCCACCCGCCACCCCGCCCGGAACTGCCCCCTCCGGGACCTGGCCGTTCGGGGCCGGTCCCTCCGACCCCAGCCCCTCCGGGCCCAGCCCCTCGGGCGCAGGCCCGTCCGGGGCGTGGCCCTCAGGGGCGTGGACGCCTGAGGCCGGCAACTCCAGGGCCGAGCCCCCTGGGGCCGCCGCCTCGGGCGCGGGCCCATCCACTGCCTGGCCCACCGGCACCGCGCCCTCCGGCACCGGCACCGGGGCCGGGGCCTCGGGCGCAGGCCCGTCCGAGGCCGCAGCCTGGGCCGGGCCCGCCACCGGGCCGTCCGGCGCCGCACCCTCCGGGGCCGCGCCCTCCCGACCGGCCTCTCTGGAAGTAGGGCGGAGGGCAGGGCGGCGGCGGAAGGTGGTGTTGGTGGCCGCCGGGTTGACGGTGGTGGCGGGGGTGGGGGTGAGCGTCGCGTTGACGGCGGCACCGTGGGGTGGCACGCCGGACACGCTGTCCCGGCGCACCCTGGTGCCCGGCCACATCGTGAGCGACGACGGCCGCGCGTTCCCCCGTGGCGGCCGGAGCCGGTTCACGGTGACGGTGGAGCCGCGCAACACCGGCGTCCGCCTGATCCGCCGCCTGGACGTGGGGGTGGCCCTGCAGCACGCCTCCATCACGGTGAACGGCCTGCCCGCCGGCGAGTGGCGCCCGCTCATGGGCGACGACGTCTACAAGTGGCGCAACCAGGTCGTCGAACTGCCACCGGAGCTGACGGCCGGGCGGCGCAAGCTGACGGTGGTCAACACGTCGCTCTCCTCCTCCGGCTTCAACGAGTTCCTGTACGTCGTGGAGCAGCGGCTGGACGGCGCGTGGGAGACGGCCGACACGGTGGACGTCGGCGAGTCGCACGCCTCCAGCGAGGCCGCGCACGACTACGGCACGGTCGGCGAGGACTGGGCCGACACGCAGACGTTCGCCTACCCGCCCCGACCCGAGGACTGGACTGTCGAATGAGTCTCCTGCGTGCCCTGCTGGCAGCGGCCCTGCCCCTGACGGCCGCCGCCCCGGCGGCCACCGTGCCCCCGGCGGCCGTGATCTCCACGGACTTCCCGGACCCGGACGTGATCGAGGCGGGCGGGACGTTCCTCGCCTACTCCACGAGCAGCGGCGCGGGGAACATCCCCTTCGCCACGGCGCCGGCGGCGGACGGCCCGTGGACGGTGCGCGGCGACGCGCTGCCCGTCCGCCCGTCCTGGGCGGTGGCCTGCGGGGGCGGCGCCGACTGCGGCCTGTGGGCGCCTGACGTGTCGCGCCGCCCGGACGGCCGCTACCTCATGTACTTCACCGCGCCCAGCGCCGCCGCGGGCCGTCGCTGCATCGGCGCGGCGCTCGCGGACGGCCCGCTCGGCCCGTTCCGGCCGCTCGGTGACGGCCCGCTGGTGTGCGACCCGAGCGAGGGCGGCGCGATCGACCCGGCGAGCTTCACCGATGCCGACGGCAGGCGCTACCTGCTCTACAAGAACGACGGCAACGCGGTGCGCAGGCCGGCGATCGTCTGGCTCCAGCGGGTGCTCGACGACGGCGTCACGTTCACCGGCCCGCGCCGCGAGCTCATCCGCAACGACGCGCCGGAGGAGCACGGCGTGATCGAGGCGCCGGTCCTGGTCAGGCGTCCCGGCCAGTACGTGCTGTTCTACTCGGGCGGCCCGTACGGCGACGACCGCTACTTCACGGGTTACGCCGTGGCGCCGACGCTGGCGGGGCCGTTCACGAAGGCGTACCGGCCGTTGCTGACGACCCGCACGCTAGGCGGGGCGGTGCGCGGGCCGGGCGGCGCGGACGTGCTCGGCGACCGCCTCTTCTTCCACGGCTGGGCGGGCACGGCCCGCTGGATGTACGCGGCGAGCCTGGGCTGGGCCGACGGGTTCCCGGTGGTGCGGGGCAGCAGGGTCCGGTACGAGGCCGAGCGGGGCACGATCCACCACGCGAGGGTCCGCTCGGGCGCGGCCGGGGCTTCGCAGGGCGCCGTCGTGGCCGGGCTGGACCATGACGACAGCTGGGTGGACCTGCGCGTGTTCGCGCCGGCGGCCGGGACCTACACCGCGTACGTCACGTACGCGGCGGGGTACGGCCATGCGCAGCACACCGTGACCGTGAATGGTTCGTCCGCGTTCGTACTGGACTATCCCGACCACGGCTGGGACCGGTGGAAGGAGGTCCCGGCCACGGTCACGCTGGTCCAGGGCTGGAACACGCTGCGCTTCCGGCACCACAGCCGGTGGGCCGAGCTCGACCACGTCGAGCTGGCCTAGCGGCGGACCTTGTAGAGCAGGTGCAGCACCCGGTTCCCCCGGACGACCACGTGCGGGTCCTCCAGCAGGTGCTGGGCGTCGACGGAGCCGAAGTAGCGCTTGCCGGAGCCGAAGACGACGGGCACGACGTCCATCGCCACCTCGTCCACCAGGCCGAGCGCGAACGCCTGCCCGCCGACGTCGCCCGCCGCGACGGCGACGGTGCGCTCCCCGGCGAGCTCCTTGGCCTTGGCGACCGCTTCGGCCACGTCGCCGACGAAGTGGTAGGACGCCTCGGGGTGCCAGCCTTCGGGCTTGGGCCGGTGCGACACCACGACGACGTGCTCGGCCGCCGGCGGCGAGCCGTCCCAGCCGTTGGTCATGTCGAACAGGTGCCGCCCGATCACCATCGCCCCCATGCCCGCCCAGATCGGGCGGACGTAGTCGGCCGACGCCTGCGACACCCTGATCGGGCTGCCTTCGGCGAGCTCGGCGTCGCCGTTGCCGTACCACTCGAACAGTGGGCCGACCTGGTCGTCCAGGTCGGCGATGAAGCCGTCGACCGACACCACGTTGTGCATCACCACGGTGCTCATCAGGTCTCCTTCGTGCGTCGCGTTCTGTCCTCTCGCCTGTGCGTCGACCGAGCGGCGCCGGAATCGACACGGCTTCCGGAAATTTCTCCTACGTGGCGGACCGGCGGCCGGGCAGCAGCCGGGCGGCCTTGGAGCCGAGGCTGACGCCCTGGTAGTAGAGCCGGGGCGGCACGTGCGGGAGGAGCCGCGAGTGCCGCCGGCTGCGCAGCGCGTGCAGTTGCTCCGGCGGCAGGCCGATGTAGCGGGTCAGGTTCTCGTACCACCGGGCGCTGTAGCGGGCGTCGCGCTGGGTGAGCCGGAGCGCGCCCCGGCGGTCGCGCCCGTAGCGGGCCAGGGCGGGCTCCAGGCTCTTCTCCTCGACCAGCGCCTCGACCAGGTAGGTGGCGTCCTCCAGGGCGAGCGCGGTGCCGGCGCCGACGGAGTAGTGCGTGGTGTGGGCGGCGTCGCCGAGCAGGACGAGGTTGCCGCGGTGCCAGGTCCGGTTGGTCACGGTGCGGAAGCGCTGCCAGCGCGCGCCCGCGCCGCCGATCAGCGGGTTCCCGTCGAGGATGTCGGCGAACAGCTTCTCCAGCAGCACCAGCATCTCGGCCTCGTTCGCCCGGTCCAGGCCAAGCGCCTGCCAGGTCTGCGGGTAGCACTCGATGACGCAGGTGCTGCGGTTCTCGCCGTAGCCGTAGCCGTAGCACCAGATCCAGCCGTGCTCGGTCTCGGTGAAGGCGATGGTGAAGCCGTCGAACAGCTTCGTCGTGCCCAGCCACACGTACGGGTTGCGGCCGGTCGTCACCTTGGTCCCGAAGTGTTCGGCGTGGCGTTCGCGCAGCGCGCTGCCCGCGCCGTCGCCGGCGACGATCAGGTCCGCCCCGGCCACGTCGTCCTCCCCGGTGATCTCGCGCTCGTACTCGACGCGGACGCCGAGTGAGCGGGCCCGGTCGGCGAGGATGCCGAGCAGTTCGCGGCGGCCGATGCCGAAGCCCTCGTCCCAGTTCTCGCCGCCCAGGCTGGCGCGGTCGTGGACGTTCATGATCCAGCTGTCCCAGCGGTACGAGCTCTTCCTGATCGCCTCCGCCGACTCGGGGTCGGCGCTGAGCAGGTCGTCGAGGAGCTCGCCCCAGAAGGTCACTCCCCAGCCGTACGTGGATCCGGCCGGATTCCGTTCATAGACGGTGATGTCGTACGCCGGGGCGACCTGCTTCATCAGGATCGAGAAGTACAGGCCGGCCGGTCCCCCGCCGACGCACGCGATTTGCACATCTGCCATAAGCGTGGCCTTCCCTCGGCCGCCCCCGGACCGCGCACGCCAGTACGGAGCTTCACCGGCTCATGACCATCTCCATCCGGTCACCGGCAGAAAGGTCGCTATGCGGCCAGGAGGAGGGTGAGCCCGCCGAGCGTGTAGCAGACCATGAGGATGAACAGCGGGATCTGCCCGGCGACGGCCTTGGCGGGGGCGAACAGCCGTACCGAGCGGTCGTGGGCGGCGATCACGCCGAGCACGTGCCCGGCGACGATGGACACGACCTGCACGGTGGCGATCGTGCCCGGCGAGACCACCGCCTCGTCCACGGTGCGCGAGGCGGTGCCGAGCAGGTCGAGGCCGGTGTCCAGCGGGTCCGACGCGAGGATGAACGCCCGCTGCCCCTCGATGACCAGCAGCGAGAAGTAGTGGGCGACGAGGTAGCCGACGGCGATGGGCACCAGCGAGTGGGCGAAGGCCCGCAGGTTGCCGTCGCCGGGCCGCCGGGAGCCGCCGATCAGGCCGGCGACGCCGATGCACGCGCCGTACAGCAGGGCGACCCCGGCGACGGCGGCGAGCAGGCCGAGCGTGCCGGTGGCGGTCGGGCCGGCGGCGGCGCTCTGCAGGGTGTCCACCCACACGGGGGCGTCGGAGAAGCCGTCGTAGGCGGTGGAGGCGAGCATGACGCACACCAGCGCCACCAGCCCGGGGACGGGCGTCACCGCGTCCAGGCCGTGGAACGGGTTGCGCAGCACGATCCTGCCGTCGGCGCGGCGGCCGAGCGGGGCCAGCCGTCCGATCAGCGCCGAGTACGCCTCGAACGCGTCGGCCCGGTCGAACCAGCGCGGCCCGTACACGAGTGACCCGGTCAGGTGCACGGCGGCGTAGCAGCCGAAGAACGCCAGCATGGAGGAGTTGGCGGCGGGCTCGGGGGCGACGAGCTCCAGCCAGGTGAAGGCGAGCAGCCCGGCCGCCGCCGGCCAGTGGCCGAGCCACGCGGGCGGCTCCCGGTCGCGGCGCCGCCCCGGCAGCCGGGCGAGTGCGGCGTGGACGGCGCGCAGCGGGTTGACCAGCCGCCACACCGGCCCGAACAGCAGCGACGCGGGCACCAGGCCGACCCAGAAGACGACGTAGACGAGCGTGGCCGCCGCGTTGCGCTCCGGGTCGTCTGGCCCGAACGCGGCCAGGAACACCGTGAACGCGGCTCCGGCCAGGCCGAGCGCGCGCAGCGCCGTCCGGGTGGCGGGGGCGTCGGCGAGCCGTTGCATCACGTGCGGCAGCGCCAGGCCGGCCTCCCGGCCGCGGAACTTCGACTCGGCCCAGAGCACGGCCAGCCCGAGGAACGACACGACGAGCGCGGCCAGCGCCCCCGCGAACGCGTAGAACGCGGGGATCGGCAGGTCGTGGCGTGACCCGATGCCGTGCGCGAGGATGCCGCTCATCGGACGACGAGCTGGGTCAGGACGAGGCGGGAGTCGTGGGTCTCCACCTCGAACAGGCCGCTGCGGTCGGCGGTGAACTCGAGGACGAGCGGGGTGCCCGGGGTGAGGGGGCGTTCGAGGTCGAAGCCGTGCACGTGGACGGTGTCGGCCCGGTCGCCCGTGACCTCCAGCCGCACCCGGCCGCCCTTCGCGACCTCGACGCGGCCGGGTGGCGGCGTCACCTTGCCGCCACTGACGCTGACGGCGACGGTGACCGGCGCGGGGCCGGTGGCTGTCGCGGGGCCGGTGGCTGTCGCGGGGCCGGTGGCTGTCGCGGGGCCGGTGGCTGTCGCGGAACCGGTCGTGTTCGCCTCCGGGGCGGGTCCCTCGACGGTGGCGGTGCCCTCCACCGGCTTGCCGGCCACCGACCAGAGCGTGTGGTCGTCGGCGCTCAGGCGGGCGGCGAGCGTGTGGCTGCCCGGCGGCACGGCCTCGCGCGGCAGGTGGTGCCAGGGGCCGTACAGCCGGGCGATCTTCTTGCCGTCGAGGTAGAGGTGGGCGTGCCCGGTGCCGGGCAGCGCGGCCCCGCCGACGCTGTCGGGGGTGAACGTGAACCGCTCGGTGACCAGGCGCAGGTTCCAGCCCGAGTCGCTGTCGGGCCGCACCTCCAGGCGCACCGAGGGGGCCTCGGCGGCGGGGACGTCGCGGGTGCGGTGGTCGCCGTGGGCGTGCGGCGGCCCGGGGGTGCCGGCCGAGGCGGTGGCGGGCGCGTGGTCGGTGCCGGGCCGGTGGTGCGTGGTCACCGGCTCGCCGCACCCGCCGAGCAGCAGCGCCGCCGCCACGGCCAGGACTCCGAGGGGGAGGCGCGTCATGCGGCCGCCTCGGCGGCGACGGGCTCGGGCGCCCTGCTGCCCGGCGGGCGCGGCGCGAGGCGCACCACCGCCCACAGCACCCACACGATCGCGAACAGCACCCGCAACCAGGCCGGGCTGAGCGGCAGCCACGGGATCAGCATCAGCGACTTGTCCACCGCGTCGAGCAGCGTCAGCACGCCGAACACGACGGTGGCGCCGCCGAAGAAGCGGTACGGGCGTCGCAGGGCCAGTCCCATGCCGGTCAGCCCCGCGCCCAGGAGCAGCAGGGCCGCGGCGGGCAGCAGCGTGTGGTCCTGGGCGGCGCCGGGGACGTCGAGCGCCAGCCCGGCCAGCGCGAGCGCCGCCGACACCGTCCCCAGCCTGCCGGCGCCACGCAGCCGCCGCCACCACAGCAGCGCCACCAGCAGCCCGAGCAGCACGGACGTGCCGAGCGTCACCTGCACCTCGACCCTGGCCAGGCCGGACGCGCCGAACCAGTCGCACCCGGCGGGCAGCCGCCGCTCGGTCACGCTGTACTCGGCGCACACCAGCGAGTGGGCGAGCTTGGCGGGCTCGCCGACCACCCGGTGGGAGCCGGGCCCGGCGAGCTCGCCGGCCTTGCCGCCGCAGCCCGGCACCACGTACGGGCTGGTCGCGGCCCGGGTGTCCCAGCAGTTGCGGCTGCCCTGGCCGTCCCAGAAGACGTCGGTGGCGTTGGGCCGGACCGAGCCGTCGGGGGCGACGCCGAGCCGGTTGCCGCCGTAGAAGTTGTCGTGCGAGGTGTCGGCCTGCTTGCCCAGCGCCTCCTCGCCGCGCAGGAACGCCGGAGCCCACAGCAGCATGAACGCGGTCCTGTCGTGCCCGTAGACCCAGTTGCCGCGGTAGACGTTGTGGTTGCCGCCCGCCGTCAGGATGCCGGTGCCGGGCGCGACGCCGATCTGGGGGCAGACCACGCCGCTCTCGTAGCCGCGCTGCCCGGCGGGCTTGGCGCAGGTGCCGTCGCGGACGTGCCGGTAGTAGTTCTCGTTGTTGTCGTAGATCCTGTTGTTCTCGAACAGCGCGTGGTTCTGCGGGAGCCCGGGGTGGTCGGGGAACAGGCTGTCCATCGAGGCGCCGGCCATGTTGTCGTAGAAGTCGTTGTCGTGCGCCCAGACGGAGTTCCCGGCGGTGCCGGAGTAGCCGACCATGTTGTGGTGGCTCTTGCAGCGGCGGATCTCGATCGCGTAGCGGGGCACGTCGTGGCCCCGGCCGGCGTTGATGTCGGAGGCGCTGCCGGGGTAGATGCCGCTGTCGCCGTTGCCGTAGGACTCGCAGTCGGTGTAGAGGCCGTGGTCGGAGGCGAAGGTCAGGAAGCCGTACTCGTCGTTCCACCGGGTGAGCATGCGGTCGATGACGAAGCCGTCGGTGGCCAGGATGTAGAGCGAGTTGAACGTGGTCCGCTGGGCGGTGAAGTTGCGGAAGTAGACGCCGTCGGTCATGTCGGCGCGGATCGCGTTCAGCTTCCTGTACTGGGCGTCCACGACCACGTCGAGCGGGGACGCGCCGGTGCCCTCGATCTGGAGGTCCTGGATGCCGAGGATGGCGACCAGGTTCTGGTTGTGCGGGCACTGCTTCTGCTGCTCGAAGGAGAGGATCTGGTAGCCGAAGGAGGACCAGCGGGCCTGGAGGTTCGCGCAGGCGCCGGTGGGCTCGGGCAGGCTGGGCTCCTCCTGGTAGAGGCCGGGGAGGATCTTGATGGTGTAGCCGGGGCCCTTGACCTGGTCGACGGCCTCCTGGAGGTGGCGGAAGCCGTCCTTCTGGCAGCGTTCGAACAGGGTGAGGTTCTGCTCCTTGAGCGCGGCGGGGAAGGAGGCGACGCGCCGCTCGAAGTCGGCCCGGTCGCTCTTGCAGACGAGCAGTTCGGGGCCGGTGGTCCGGTAGACCGGCACGGTGCCCGAGCCGTCGGGGAACGTGACCGGGCGCTCCTCATGGGCGAGCGCCGGGGCCGCCTGGGCCAGGCATAACAGGGCGAGGAGGGCGGCCACCGCCAGCTTCCGCAGCATCGACATAGGGCAAAAGTAGAGCCAAGCTCATGTTCAGTCCACGCCCGGCGATGAATCGATACGGATGTCCGGTTCGTACTGGCGGACCAGCTCCCGCCCGATCCTCGCCAGCTCGGCGCGCACCTCCTCCGGCTCGACCACCTCGATCATGGCGCCCCACCCGGCGAGCTGCTCGGCGACCGCGCGCGGCATGTGCGCCGCGACACGCACCCGGACCCGCCCGCCGTCCTCCTCGGCGACGAGCTCGCAGTGCCGGCCGAAGTGCGTCCGCAGCACCGGGAAGAACCGGGCGCCGACCAGTACCTCGGCGTGGACGAGCGAGCGCCGCCGCTCCATCTCCGCCGCGACGCGCTCCCACTCCTCCTGAAGGTCGAAGCCGTCGGGCCGCTCGGCGGGCAGCTCGGTGACCTCCGCCCCGGCGACGCGGTCGACGCGGTACGTCCGCCGCCCGGCCGGGGTGCCCGCGACGAGGTACCAGATCCCGTCCTTGTCGACCAGGCCGAGCGGGTCCACGAGCCGTTCGGCCGCCTGCCCGTCCTTCCCCGGGTACGCGAGCCGTACCTTGAGCCTGCGCACCACGGCGGTCTGCAGCGACTCGACCAGGGCGGGCGGCTCCTTGCCTCGCTCCCCCCAGCCCGCCGGGTCCGACACGACGGCCCGCGCGGCGGCCTCGGCGTCGGCGCGGAAGGTGGCGGGCAGGGCGCGCACGAGCTTGCGCAGGGCGGAGGTCAGCTCGGGGGTCGCCGAGCCGGCCGGGCCGAGGACCAGGAAGAGCGCGCGCGACTCGGCGGCGTTGAGCCCGCTCAGGTCGGTCCTGGCGCCGCCGACGAGCTGCCAGCCGCCGCCGCGTCCGGGCTGCGGGTAGACGGGGATGCCCGCAGCGGACAGCGCCTCCAGGTCGCGGCGGGCGGTCGCGACGGAGGTCTCCAACTCCTCGGCCAGCTCGGCGGCGGTCACCCGGCCACGGGACTGGAGCAGCAGCAGGGCGGCAACGAGACGGTCAGCGCGCATGTCCGCCATTCTCTCCAGGAAAGTGCTCAGTTGATGAGCACTTTGAAGGGAAGAATGGAGACATCACCACGAGAAAGGCACCGGACATGCTGCGAGGACTCACCACCGCCACCTTCTACTCCCCCGACTTCGAGGCCACCAGGAGCTGGTACACCGAGGTGTTCGGCATCCCGCCCTACATGGACACGCCCGGCTACCTGGAGTGGCGCATCGGCGACTACCAGCACGAGTTCGGCGTCGTCAACAGCGCCTACGCCGGGAGCGAGCTGGCCAGGACCCCCTCCCCGCAGACCGTCGGGCAGCCGGCCGGGGCCGTCGTCTACTGGCACGTGGACGACGTGCCCGCGGCCCTGGAGAGGCTGGTGGCGCTGGGCGCCAAGGAGCACGACTCCCCGCACGACCGCGGCACCGGCTTCATCACCGCGAGCGTCATCGACCCGTGGGGCAACATCCTGGGCCTGATGTACAACCCGCACTACCTGGAGATCCTGGCCTCGCTCAAGGGCGGCGCGTGAGCGTCACCCCTTCGAGCCCGTGAACGCGATCCCCGCGATGAGCTGCCGCTGCATGACCACGAACAGCGCGATCACGGGCAGCGAGGCCACCACCGAACCGGCGAACAGGATGGGGAAGTTCGTCTGGAACTGCCCGCGCAGCGAGGCGAGCCCGGCCGACAGCGTCATCATCTCCGGATCGGTGTTGACCACCAGCGGCCAGAGCAGGCTGCTCCACGACCACATGACGGTCAGCAGCCCCAGCGCCAGCAGCCCCGGCCGCACCAGCGGCAGCATGATGTGCCAGTAGATCTGCAGCGGGTTGGCGCCGTCGAGCCGCGCCGCCTCGTCCAGCTCCTTGGGCAGCGTGAGGAAGAACTGCCGCAGCAGGAACGTGCCGAACGCCCCGAAGACGCCCGGCGCGATCAGCGCCTGCAGCGTGTTCAGCCAGCCGAGCCCCTGCATGATCTCGTAGCGCGGGATGATGAACAGCTCGCCCGGCACCATGAGCATGGCCAGGAACACCATGAAGATCGCGCCCCGGCCGGGGAAGCGCAGCCGGGCGAAGGCGAAGGCCGCCATCGAGCACAGCAGGAGCTGCCCCGCCGTGACGCCGACGGTGACCACCACCGTGTTGACGAACTGCCTGGCCAGCGGCACCGAGCGGAAGACCTCGGGGAAGTTGGACCACTCCCACGAGGGCGTGAACTTCGGCGGCACCCGCAGCGAGTCGGGCAGCGTCTGGAGCGAGACCACGACCTGCCAGACGAACGGCGCGATCATCACCAGCGCGCCCGCCGTCAGGATCACGTGAGCCGGCCACGTCCTGGCCCTACTCATAGTGCACCCACTTCTTCTGCAGCCTGAACTGGATGGCGGTCAGCACGAGGATCAGCCCGAGCAGCACCACGGCGATGGCCGCGGCCAGCCCGCGCTGGTTCTGCACGAAGCCCTTCTCGAAGAAGAGGTAGACGATCGTGCGACTGCCGTTCAACGCCGGGCTGTTCAGGTCGATCATGAGATAGACCAGGTCGAAGACCTGCAACGCGTTGATCATGGTGATCACGAGGACGAAGAACGTGGTCGGCGTGAGCAGCGGGAGCGTGATGCGGAAGAACTGCCGCAGCCGCCCCGCGCCGTCCATCGAGGCCGCCTCGTAGTACTGGCGCGGGATGCCCTGGAGCCCGGCCAGGAACAGCACGGCGTTGTAGCCGACCGAGCTCCAGACCCCGACGATCGCGATCGCGTAGATGGCGAAGTCGGGGTCGCCCACCCAGTACGGCCCGTCGATGCCCAGCTCGCCCAGGAAGTGGTTGATCGCGCCGAAGTCGCCGTTGAACAGGTAGCGCCAGGTCAGGCCGACGGCGGCGGGCATCGTGACGACGGGCAGGAAGTACAGCGTCCGGTAGACGCTCATGCCGCGCAGCCCCGGCACGTTCAGCAGTGCCGCCACGACGATCGCCACCGGCACGCCCGCCAGCACCAGCACCGCGTAGAGCAGGGTGTTGCCGAGCGCGCCCCGCATCTGGTCGTCGCCGAGCAGTTCGGTGAAGTTGTCCGTCCCCACCCAGGTGTGCCCGCCGAAGACGCCCGACTCGGTGAAGCTGAGATAGAGCGTCTGGGCGATGGGCCACAGGTAGAAGACGCCCAGGCCCAGCGCCATCGGGGCGATGAGGAGGTATCCCCACACCCACTCGCGCTTGGAGAGCATCCGTTACTCCTTGGCCAGGATCTCGTTCATCTGCGCCGCGATCTCCTTGGCGACGTCGGCGACCGGCCGCTTGCCCGACCAGGCGTCGGCCAGCAGCCTCTGCTGCACGTCCTGCCACTGCGCGGTGTTCAGCGTCGCCGGGTACGGCACGCCGTGCGGCATCGAGGCGTCGTAGGTCTCCTTCAGGTGGAAGGACGGGAACGCCTTGAACCAGCCGTCCTGCGTGCCCGGCCGGAGCGAGAGGGCGCCGCCGCCGCTGTCACTGAGGATCTTCTGCGCCTGCTCGGAGGAGACGAACTCGGCGAACGCCGCCGCCTCCGCCGGGTGCTCGCTCTTGGCCGACACGGCGTTGGCCAGGCCGAGCAGGATGACGGCCTCCTTCGCCGGGCCCGCGGGCAGCGGCGCCACGTCGATGCGCTCGCGGATCTCCGGGTTGGCCCAGAACGTGGAGGCGAACCAGACGCCGCCGTAGTACATGCCGTACTTGCCGGACTGGAAGAGCTGGATGGGGTCGGTGTCGGTGTAGACCTCGGCGACGGGCGCGACCTTGTCCTTGATCAGGCCGGTCCAGAACTCCAGGCCCTTGATCGAGGCCGGGTCGTCGAAGCCGCTCTTCTTGCCGTCGGGCGAGAGCACGTGGCCGCCCGCCTGGAGCATCGTCGGGTAGAAGCCGCCCTGGTCCCACATCGGGGCCAGGATGCCGAACTGCTTCTTGGCCGGGTCGGTCAGCTTCTTGGCCGCGGACTTGACGTCGTCCCAGGTCCAGTCGGCGGTCGGGTAGTCCAGCCCGGCGGCGTCGAAGATCTTCTTGTCGTACCAGAGGGCCGGGATGCTCACGTTGTGCGGCAGCGCGTACAGCTTGCCGTCGTAGCGGTAGCCGTCGACGACCGCGTCCGGCAGGCCCTCGGCCTTGGCCGCGTCGATCGGGGAGATGACGCCGCCCTTGGCGTACATGCGGACGTTGAGGCTGTTCATCCAGAAGACGTCCGGCGCCGCGCCGCCGGACGCGGCCGTCTGGAGCTTGGTCCAGTACTGGTCCCACGGGGTGATCTCCAGCTTGACCGTGACCTTCGGGTTGGCCTGCTGGAAGGCGGCGATGATCTTCTCGGCGCTGGCCTGGTCGTTCTTGTCCCAGATGGCGTACGTGATCGCGGCCTTGCCGTCGGCGGCCGGCTCGGAGGAGGAGCCGCAGCCCGCGGCGAGGACGGCGAGGGCGAGCAGCCCGGCCAGGGGGAGGCGGTGGCGCATGGTTTCTCCAGGTGGGGGGTGTCAGAACCGCAGGTTCGCGGTCCAGGCGGCGAGCTTGCCGTCGATCTCGGCCCTGGTCCGGGGGTGACCGGGGGCGTCGGGACGGCGCTGCCAGGGGTGCGGTCCGCCGGCCGGGCGATACTCCACGCCCAGCGCGTCGAGCCGCTTCTCGTGCACGGCGAGCCGGGCGAGGAACCCGCCGAAGTCGCGCTCCTCGCTCCACACCGCCTCGGCGAAGGCGGCCAGGCGCGGGAAGGCCATGTAGTCGAGCAGCCGCGGCGAGTCGATGTGCTCGGTCCACAGCGCCGCCTGCGCGCCGAGGATCCGGCCGCGCTCCTCTCCGGTCAGACCGGCGGGCACCGGGTCGAAGGCGTGCACCGCGTCCAGCGAGGTCACGCTGCCGATCGGCACCGGCTCCTGGTCGCCCTCGGCCTGGCGGAAGTCCAGGTACGTCTCCGCGAACGGCGAGACGACCACGTCGTGGCCGGACCGCGCGGCCAGCGTCGCGCACTTGTCCCCGCGCCAGGCCGCGACCGTGACCCCCGGCGGCAGGCCGCCCTCCAGGAGCTCGTCCCAGCCGAGCGGCTTGCGGCCCCGGGCCAGCAGGTAGTCGGTGAAGTGCCGCATCAGCCAGGTCTGCAGCTCCTCGGCGTCGCGCAGGTTCAGCTCGCGGATGCGCTCCTTGGCCGGGACGCTCTCGTTCCACTGGGTCTTGGGCACCTCGTCGCCGCCGACGCAGACGTAGTCGCCGGGGAAGAGCTCCAGCACCTCGTCCAGGACGTCGGTGAAGAAGGCGATCGTCTCGTCGGCGACGTTGAGCACGTTCTCGCCGACGCCCCACTCGGTGCGCACGTCCAGCGGGGTGTCCAGGTTGCCGAGCTGGGGGTAGGCGGCGATGGCGGCCTGGGTGTGGCCCGGCAGGTCGATCTCCGGGACGACCGTGACGAACCGGTCGGCCGCGTAGGAGACGATCTCCCTGATGTCCTCCTGGCTGTAGAAGCCGCCGTGCGGGCGGCCGTCGAACAGCCCGTGCCGCTTGGCGCCGCGCGGCGACTCGCGCCGCCAGGCTCCGACCTCGGTCAGCCTCGGGTACTTCCTGATCTCCAGCCGCCAGCCCTGGTCGTCGGTCAGGTGCAGGTGCAGGACGTTCAGCTTGTGGGTGGCCAGCAGGTCGATGTAGCGCAGCAGGTCGTTCTTCGGCAGGTAGTGGCGGGCCACGTCGATGAGGCAGCCGCGCCAGGCGTAGCGGGGGGCGTCGGCGATCGTGACGGCGGGGACCGTCCACGTACGGTCGCCGGTGCGGCCCGCCCGGAACGCGGCGGGGTCGAGGAGCTGGCGCAGCGTCTGGGCCCCGTAGAAGGCGCCGGCCGGAGCCGTGGCCTCGATCAGCACCGACGCGGGGGTGACGGTGAGCCGGTACTCCTCGGGGCCGAGCCCGTCGGTGAGGCGGATCTCGACGCCGCCGGGGCCTTCGGGCAGCGGCAGGCCGGTGGCCGGGCCGAGCGTCTCGCGCAGCCACGCCGCCGCCCTGGCGAGCGCCGGGTCGGCGGCCAGCGGCGTGGCGGCGTCGAACGTGAACCGCCCCGCCCCGGTGATGACCCGCGCGGGCGCGGGAACCACCCCACCGGCGGCGGTGGCGGCCGTTCTGGAGGCAGCGGGCGCCGTCACAGGGGCTGCACCGTCCTGGTCTCGCGGGCGCGCTCGGCGGCCCAGACGACGAGGTGCCCGGCCAGCGCGTCGGCCGCGCCGGCGCCGAGCGGCGCCTGGTCCCCGGTGGCGACGGCGTCGAGGAACGCCGCGACGAGCCCCGCGTCGCCGCCGCCGTGGCCGTCGGCCAGCGAGGCGCCCGCGCGGGTCCCGGTGTCGACGATCTCCTCGTCCCCGGTCACGAAGTCGACGACCCGGATCGTCCGCCCGTCGCCCTCGGCGTAGCCGCGCGTGCCGAACACGCGGGTCTTGCGGTGCTCCAGCGGCGTGAAGGCCGTCATGGTGAACGACACGGTCGCGCCCCGGGCGAACTCCATCGTCACCACCTGCTGGTCGACCACGTCGTTGTCGCAGTCGTACACGCAGCGCCCGTACGGGCCGGTCTCCAGCGCGCTCATGACGCCTGCCGTCGTTGCGTCGGTGGTGACCGGGCCGAGCGGCCAGAACTCCCGGTCCGGGTCGCCGAGGCAGCCCAGGTAGAGGCGCTTGGCCGAGTAGGCGCAGGCGGGCTCGACCGGGCAGCTCACGCACCGCGAGCCCGCGCCCTCCGGCCGGTTCTCGGGCCGGAAGTGGGTCAGCGAGCCGAACGAGGACACGCCGACGGGCCGGTCCCCGACGAGGTGGAGCAGCCAGTCGATGTCGTGGCAGGACTTGGTCAGCAGCATCGGCCCGGACTCGGCGGCGTTGCGCCAGGAGCCACGGACGAAGGAGTGGGCCATGTGCCACCAGCCGACCGGCTCCAGGTGCTGGACGCTGGAGATCGTGCCGAGCCTGCCGCCGTCGACGAGCTCCTTGAACACCTGGGTGTAGGCGGTGTAGCGCAGCACGTGGCAGACGGCGAAGACGACGCCGGCGCGCTCGACGGCCTCGACGATGCGGCGCGCCTCCGGCTCGGTGGGCGCCATCGGCTTCTCCAGCAGGATGGCGTAGCCCAGCCCGGCGAAGGCGATCGCGGGATCGACGTGCAGGCGGTCCTGGGTGGCGATGACCACGGCGTCGGCCAGTTTCGGCGCGGCGGCCAGCTCGGCCCAGCCGGTGAAGCGGGCCTCCTCGGACACGCCGTGCTCGTCGGCGAGCCTGTCGCGCCGGGCCGGGTCCGGGTCGGCCACGGCCACGATCCGCGCCCGTCCGCCGGCCGTCGCCGCGCGGGCGTAGATCTGGCCTCGGGCTCCTGCCCCGACGACGGCTAAGGTCACTGTCATATCTGCCCGAACTCCCCGATTTATTGTGGAGTCCATAGATATTCATGGATCCGGTCTTGCAGTCAAGACCCGCTTGGCCGATGATCCCCCTAGCAGCGGACCGACATCGTCTGGAGACCATCAATAGTGAGGAGAGAGCCCGTGCAGGTCAACGGCGGCGACCTACAGCGGCTGCGCCAGCTGAACCTGCTGAGCAGCATCCGCGCGCTGCGTGAGGCCACCGGCCCGCTGACGCTGACCGAACTGGCCGCGAGAACCGGGCTGTCCCGGGGCTCGATGGTCGACGTTGTCACCGACCTCCAGGACCGCGGCTGGATCGCCGAGGTCGAGCCCGCCCCCGGGGGCATGGGCCGCCCCGCCAAGCGCTACCGCTTCCGCGCCGACGCGGGACACGTGCTCGGCATCGACATAGGGGTGCACAAGGTCCTGGCCATCATCACCGACCTCGCCGGGCGGGCCGTCGCCAGCGGGCGGGTCGCCGTGACCCCCGCCACCACGCGCGACGAACGGCTGGAGGCCGTCGACAGGGCGATCGACGCCGCGCTCGTCGCCGGCGGCCTCACCACGCTCGACCTGTGGGGCGTCGCCGCCGGGAGCATCGGCGTCGTCAACCGGGAAGGCATGGTCACCCGCGTCACCGCGCTGCCCGACTGGGCCGGCGTCGACCTCATCGGCCATCTCGGCCGCCGCCTGTCGTGCCCGATCACCATCGAGAACGACAGCAAGCTCGCCGCCCTGGCCGAGCAGCGGCTGGGCGTCGCGGCCGGCGTCCGCGACCTGGTCTACCTGCACGCCGGCCGGCGGCCCGGGGCCGCGCTCATCCTCAACGGCCTGCTGCACCACGGCTTCAGCGGCGCCACCGGCGAGGTCGGCCTCATGGACATCACCGGCTGGCGCACGATGGCCGGCCACCTGGAGAACTCCCCCGCCGCCGCGGGCGCCGCCCCGGAGGACGCCGCCGGGCTCGTCTTCGCCTCCGCCCGCACCGGCGACCCCGCCGCCCTGGCCGCCGTCGACGCCTACGCCGATCAGCTCGCGCTCGGCACCGCCGCCATGGTGCTGACCCTGGACCCCGAGCTGGTCGTCCTCGGCGGCGGCTTCTCCCGCTCGGCGGACGTCCTGCTGCCCGCGCTCCGCCGCGCCCTCGAACCCCACTGCCTGCGCGTCCCCGAGATCCGGCCCTCGACGCTCGGCGAGGAGTGCGTCTCGCTGGGCGCGGCCTGCCTGGCCCTGGACCACGTGGACGACCGGTTCTTCTCACCGCAGGGCTCGATCTCCCGGCCCGCGGCCCCGCAACGCCTCACCTGATCCCCCCTGCCGGCTCGCCCGGCGCACCGCAGAAGGAAAGTGCCTTGCGCAAGTTGATCCCCCCGATGGTGGCCGCCCTGGCCCTCGCCGCCCTGACCGTGCCCAGCCCGGCCTCGGCCCACCCCGGCCCCAGGCCCGCCGCGTACCGCCTCGACTGTGACGGTCAGGCTCCCGGCAGCTCGTGCACGGTCGTGGCCAGCGGCAAGAGCCGCCCGAACCACGTGCAGGAGTTCGTCGCCACGGTCAGGACCGGCGAGCAGGTGTGGGCCCGCGACACCATCTACACGCGCGAGGGCCAGGCCCGCACCCGCCCCTTCCCCCTGCCCGCCGGGAACGTGACCGTCGACGTCTCCGTCACCTCCATGCCGGAGAAGAAGGCCGGCACGCCGCTGCGGCTCATGGCCTGGAACCTGTACGTGGGCGGCACCATCAACGGCCAGGAGAAGACGGGCCAGAACCTCGCCCAGCTCATCGAATACCTCAACGAGGTCAACCCGGACATCCTCTTCGTGGTCGAGGCGTACGGGTCCGGCGAGAAGATCCTCGACGGGCTCAACGCCGGACGCGCCGAGGACGACCGCTACACCGCCGCCCGGCTCACCCAGCCCGAGGACTACAGCGTCAACGGCGACAACCTGTGGATCTACACGAAGCTGGACATCCAGCAGGTCTACCCGCGTTACGCCGACGAGGACATCTCCTCCTTCAACCTCGGCGGCGCCCGCCTCGGCCTGCCCAACGGCAAGCACGTGCACGCGTTCAGCATGTGGACCTGGCACGAACTGTCGTCCAACTGGGACGGCCACGAGGCCGCCGTGCAGAACCTCTACGGCATGCCCAGGACCAAGACCGACCAGCAGCTCGCCGAGAACGACAACTTCCGCCGCGTCGCCATGGGCAAGTCCATCCTGGAGAAGGCGCTGCCGTCCTTCATCGGCGACGACGACGCCCCCGTGCTCATGGGCGGCGACCTCAACGCCTGGCCGCACCTCGACTGGACCGAGCAGTTCAAGAACGCGCGCGGCCACGCGGGCATGGTGCTGCCGTGGCCGCTCACCAAGATGTTCACCGACGCGGGCTTCACCGACACCTTCCGCCACGCCAACCCCGACGCCGGCCGCCACCCCGGCCGCACCTGGAGCTCGCTGAGCGGGTGGCGGTCCGCGCCCGCCCGCATCGACTACGTCTTCACGCGCGGCGAGGACGTACGCGTGCTCGGGTCGCGCATCGACGACCGGCGGCTCCCCCGCCACCAGGACAGCCCGCTCGACGACCCCTACCCGTTCTACTCCGACCACAGCTCGGTCATCACCGACGTGGTGATCCGGGGCAAGGGCACCGGCCCCGACCAGCCGGTCGTCCACGACGAGCCCGAGCACGCGCCCGGCGTCTGGCCCGAGGTCCCGGCCGGCACCCGGGTGCCCCCGGCCGAGCTCAGCGCCACGGCGAGCACGTTCAAGCCCGGCGCCGGCGACCCCGCCCGGGCCGTCGACGGCAACCTGACCACGGACTTCCACTCCTACTACCCCGGCCCGCCGCCGCAGCCCCACCACATCACCGTGGACCTGGGCAAGGTGCGCGAACTGTCCGCCGTACGCTTCCAGCCGAAGCTCCGCTACGACATGAACGGCACCGTCCGCCGGGGCGTCGTCCAGGTGAGCGACGACGGCGAGACGTTCCGCGACGTCAAGCGGGTCGAATGGCCGATGATGACCGCGCCCAACGACGTCGACCTGACCGGCGTCTCCGCCCGCTACATCCGGCTGCGCGCCGACTACGGCATGGGCGGCGCCACCGCTCTCGCCGAGATCATCCCGTACGAGGTCGCGCGCTGACGATTATGATCGCCCACCCGCTCGGCCACACCACGGCCGGGGCCGCGCTCACCGTACTCGGCGGCCCCGCGCTGTTCCTCGCCAGGCACGCCGTGTTCCAGCGCGTCGTCTCCGGCACCCTCCCGACCGGCCGCCTCATCGCCTCCGCCCTGCTCGTCGCCACCGCCGTGGCCGCGCACGGATTCACGCCCCGCACGGACCCGACGCCCCGTACGGATTCGGCGACCCGCCCGGGTCTGTGCGGCCCGCACGGGCCCAACCTCCCGCACGGGTCCGGCGGCCGCACGGGGACGGCGGCCCGCACGGGCAGCCCAGGCCACTTCGTGAGCACGCGGCGCGGTGGCGCCGACGAGCCGGCAACGCGAACCGCCCGGTGACACGCGCCCGGCGACCTGGACGTCCGGCAACGGGACCGCGCCGCGTCACGCCGTCCCGACCACCCCACCACCCCGCACCGGCCCGTACGCGCACCCCGCCGTAGCGGGCGGCTCGGACCACTTCGTGCCACGCGACCCGACGGCGGCCTGGCGCGGCCCGGTGGCGGCCCAGTGGCCCGGCCGGCTCCGACAGCCCGGCGCCCGGGCACCCGTGGCCCGGACCGCTTGGGGGCACCGCCGCGCGGGATCCCCCGGCCCCCACAGCCCCTGGAAGGTCCGGGGCGGCTCGGAGACCCCGAAGGCCCAGGGGTTAGTCGGTGGGGGTCGGGAGGTGGTGGAGTTCGGCGGCGGTGTCGCGGTGGGCGGATCGGACGAACTCGAGGATGGTCTCCAGGGCGCGGTCGTCGAAGGGCGCCAGGGACTGCTCGGTGCGGGTGATGAGCCCGGCGTAGGCGGCGCTGACGCGGGCGATGCCGTCCGGGGTGGGTTCGATGAGCACGCGCCGCCGGTCGCCGGGGTCGGCGACGCGGCGTACGCAGCCGGCGGCGACGAGGCGGTCGATCATGCGGGAGGCCGAGCCGGTGGTGAGGCCGACCTGTTTGGCGAGGGCGCCGGGGGTGGCGGGGCCGAGCCGGTCGAGCACGTGCAGGCATTGGACGTCGCTCTCGGCCACGCCGAGCCGGTCGGCGACGGCCTTGTTGAGCCGTACGACGGCGATGGCCCAGCCCGGTATCGCGTTCTTGACCAGCTCGGCGACCAGCGCCTGCCGTTCCTCGTCCATCACCCGACCGCCCTCCGGTTCGCTGCGTGACGCAGAGGTTCTGCTATAAATTAGCTGCGTCGCGCAGCTACTGCGTTATGCAGTCATTCTAGCGGATCGAGGAGCACCCACGCGCTATGACCACTCCCCCACCCACCACCCTCCTGACGGGACGGCCGGCGGTTCTCGTCCTGGCCGCGGTCCTCATCGCGTCGTTCATGGAGCTCCTTGACGCCACCATCGTCAGCGTCGCCCTCCCGGCGATCGCCGCCGACCTGGGCGCGGGTGACGCCGCGCTCCAGTGGACGGTCGCCGGCTACACGCTCGCCGTGGGCGCCGGCCTGATCACCGGGGGCCGCGCCGGTGACGCGTACGGGCGCCGCCGGGTGTTCCTCGCCGGGCTGTCGGCGTTCACGCTGGCCTCGGCGGGCTGCGGGCTGGCACCGGACGCCGCCGTCCTGGTCGGCGCGCGCGTCGCGCAGGGCCTGGCGGGCGGCCTGATGATCCCGCAGGTGTTCGGCGTCATCCGGGCCTCGTTCGAGCCCGCCGCCCGGGCCAGGGCGCTCGGCGCGTACGGCGCGGTGCTGGGCCTGGCCTCGGTCGCCGGGCCGCTGCTCGGCGGGGTGCTGGTCGAGGCCGACCTGTTCGGGCTCGGCTGGCGGGCGATCTTCTGGGTGAACGTGCCGATCGCCGCCGTCGGGCTCGCCCTCGGGGCCCGGCACCTGCCCGACTCGCGCGAGCCCGGCCGCGTCCGGCTCGACCTGCCGGGCGCGGCGCTCGCCGCCTGCGCCGCCGTGCTCCTGCTGCTGCCTCTCGTGCAGGGGCGCGAGTGGGGCCGGCCCTGGTGGAGCTACGTGATCCTGGCGCTCGCGGTCCCGGTGACGGCGGTGTTCCTGTCCAGGCAGCGGCGGCTGGCCGAGCGCGGCGGGCAGCCGGTTCTCGATCCGGCGCTGCTGCGCGTGCGGGCGTTCGCGGGCGGGCTGGCGGCCTCGCTGCTGTTCTTCGGCGCGCTGGGGTCGTTCTTCCTCGCGCTCTCGCTCTACCTGCAGTCGGGCGCCGGCTACTCGGCGCTGGAGACCGGGCTGGTGATCCTGCCGTACGCGGTCGGCTCGATCATCACCTCGGGCCTCGGGGTACGGGCCGGCCGCGGCACCCTGGTGGCGGGGTCGCTCACGCTGGCCGCCTCCCAGGTCGTCCTCCACCTGGTCGTCAGCGGCGGCGCCGAGCCGGCCGCCTGGCTGCTGGCCGCGCCGATGCTGCTGGGCGGCCTGGGGCTGGGCCTCACCGCGCCCGGCCTGATCAACGTGGTGCTCGCCGGGGTGCCCGCCCGTGACGCCGGGGCCGCGGGCGGCGTGCTCACGACCGTGACGCAGATCGGCAACGCGGTGGGCGTCGCCGTCCTCGGCCTGATCTTCTTCGACGCCCTGGAGGGCGCGGGCGGGACGCCCGGGCTCGCGGCGTACTCCGGGGCCATGAGCGCGGTGCTGCCCTGGCAGGCCCTCTGTTACGTGGGCGCTGCCGCGCTGATGTTCCTCCTGCCCAAGCAGACCCGATGACCCCCGAGGAGATCCCGATGACCGAAGCCCCGTACGCCGGCGTGGACCCGTTCGCCGTCACCGTCCGCGCGATCGGCGAGCCGCATCCGGCCCGTGCCGCCCTGCGCGCCGCCGGCCCGATCGTCCGGGCCGACGCCCCCGCGGGCGGCCCGGCGTGGATCGTCACCGAGGAGGCGCTGGCCCGCCAGGTCCTCGTCCACCCCGACATCGTCAAGGACCCGGCCTGGGCCCCGGAGAGCTGGGACCCGCGCACCGCGGGCCTGGAGCCCACCGCCGCCGCGCAGCCGTCGCTCACCACGCTCGACGGGCCCGCGCACGAACGGCTGCGCCGGGCGCACGCGCCCCTCTTCACCGCGCGCCGCCTGGCCGCCTACGCGGACCGGATCACCGGGCACGCCCGCGACCTGCTGGCCCGGCTGGCCGCCACGGGCGAGACCGTGGACGTGATGGCGGACTTCGCCACCCGTTACCCGCTCACCGTGGTCTGCGACGTGCTCGGCGTGCCGCTGGAGCGCGTCGACCAGGCGATGGCGGCCTGCCGGAGCATGTACAGCCCGGACCCCGAGGAGGTGGGCGCGGCGATGGCCGCCTTCGCGGAGCTGGCCGGCGCGGCGCTGGCCGAGGGCCGGGACGGCCTGGCCGCCGAGCTGCGCGAACGGGTGCCCGAGTTCAGCGAGCCGGAGGTGCACTACCTGATCTTCACGCTGGTGTTCGCCGGTCAGCTCACCACCGATCCGTCGCTCGGCTTCCTGCTGGCCCGCGCGCTCGACGTCGCCCCGGAGCCGTCGCAGGCTGAGGACTTCGTCAACGAGACGCTGCGCAGGCACGCGCCCGCGCCGTTCACGCTGTGGCGGTTCACCTCGGCGGCGGTCGAGCTGGCCGGGGTGCGGCTGCCCGCCCGCTCCCCCGTGCTCGTCGACATCCAGGGCATCAACCTCGATCCGCGCCGGGCGATCGGGCCGGACCTGACCTTCGGCGCCGGCCCGCACTACTGCACCGGCGCACAGCTCGCCCGGCTCGAACTGCGCGCGCTCGTCGAGGTCCTGCGCACCGACTTCCCCCGGGCGCGGCTCGCGGTGCCGTACGCCGAGCTGCGGCAGACGGACTTCGGCGGCATCCAGGGCAGCAGGCTCACCGCGCTGCCGATGCGGCCGCACGGCTGACCCGCGCTACTCCGACAGGACCTTGCGCAGCGCGGCGGCGAAGCCGTCGGGGTCGCCCTTCATGCCGAACTCGCCGTCCATGAAGCCGCCGTGGTTGCTCGGGAAGATCACCGCTTCGGTGCCGAGCCGCGCGGCGACGCCCTCGCCCGAGCGCCGGGCCATCTGGCCCTCCGACTCGGCGCCCACGGCGATGACCACCCGGGTGGAGGCGGCGCGCAACGCCTCGTAGTCGTGCTCGTAATGCGTACAGGAGATGAGGTTCTGGGCGAACAGCACGTCGTCGCGCGAGCCGTCGTCCTCCGTCGGCATGCCGAACGCGGCGGGGTCGGGCATGGGCCGGTCGGCGAAGTCGGCGGGGATCTCGCCGGTCAGGCTGGTGATCCCGATGAACTTGGCCATCGCGGGCCCGAAGCCGTCACGCTCGTAGGTCTGCCGGATGTCGGCGATGGCCGCGAGCGCCTGCTCGCGGTCGGGCAGGGCCTGGGCGGCGGGCGGCTCGTGCGCCACCAGCGTGCGGACCTGCTCGGGGTGCTTGGCCACCAGCGCCAGCGCGTTGACGGCGCCGCCGCTGCTGGCCAGGATGTCGACCGGCCCGCCGCCGATCGCGTCGATGAGCCGGTGCAGGTCGTCGGCGTGCAGGTCGGGCGTCGACTCGCCGCCCTCGGTGCGCACGCTCCGCCCGGCGCCGCGCGGATCGTACGTGACGACCGTGCGGTCGGGGAAGCGCGCGGCCAGCGACGCGAAGCCGGCTGCGTCCATCGGCGACCCGATCAGCAGCAGGATCGGGTCGGCGCTGTCGGCCGGGCGGATGTCGTAGTGAAGGACGGCCCCGGGCACTTCCAGGGTGTGTGTCGTGAGCTCGGTCATGCGGTCGCCTCCTGGTCGATGCTGATGATGCAGACCGCCGCGAGCGGCGAAACTCATCGGCGCAGGCGAAAACGTACCCCGAACCGGGAGCCGTGCGCAGGAGCCGTCCCGTCAGCCCGCCTTGCGGAACCGCCGCACCAGGAGGAGGCCCCAGGCCAGCGCGAGCAGCGCGAAGACCGCCGAGGCGATCTTGAAGCCGGTCGCCGCGCCGCTCGCCCGCTCGGCGTCACCGGCGGCGGAGTAGACCGGCCGGCCGTCGACCGAGGCCCCCAGCGCCTTGATCAGGTAGTCGGAGTCGGGGAAGCGGGCGGCGCGGGCGAGCGTCTCGGCGGCGTCGGCGGGGACCTCCAGGCGCACGGCGGCGCCGTCGGGCACCCCGCCCGGCGGCGGCTGCAGCAGGCGGAAGGTCACGTTGGCCGGATAACCCGAGAGGGTCAGCGCGAACACCACGACCGTCGAGGTCCGGTTGCCCCGCCCGGCGCTGTCGGTGTAGGAGCGGTAGCCCGCCGCCGTGCCCTCCAGCACGCTGACCTCCCGCACCACCGGCTCCCGCCGCGCGCCCTGGTCGAACAGGAACAGCGCCGTCCCGGCCAGCACCAGCAGCGGGACGAGCCGCGAACGCCACTTCACCGGGGGACCTCCTCAGGCGGCGGGGCGCCGATCCTACCGATGCCGCCGGGGACGGCACCACAGGATCAGGCGCTCGCGGCGGCCTTCCTGGCGATGGCGCGCAGCATGATCCGGCGGATCAGCCCGCTGAAGGGGCGGATCAGCCGCCAGTAGGCCAGCATCCTGCGCCGGGTCCGCGGCGAGTCGGCGGTGACCCGGGTCTCGGTGCGCAGCAGCGTGCCGTGCTCGGTCGGGATCACCTCGAAGATCGACGCCGACTTGGCGAAGCCGGGCGCGTGGTAGTCGCGGAAGCTGCCGGGCGGGCAGGTGTGGCGGTGCTCCCCCGGCCGCAGCCGCCAGAACTGGCTGATCGAGCCGAGCACGATGTAGCGCTGCGGCTCTCCGGCCAGCTCGAACCAGCCGCGGCCGCGCATCGTGCCGAGCATCGTCGGCGCCTGGTTCAGCCCGTTCGCCGGGAGCGAGCGCAGGCCCATGAGCAGCCGCACCCCCGGCAGCTCGGCGGGCGTCAGCGTGTTCAGCGCGGTCCACACGGTCTCCGGCCGCTGCCGGATGTGCAGCTCGTGGCACTCGGTGCCCAGGGGCCACGGGATGAAGTCCTCCAGGACCTTCGGCATGCGCGCATCCTCTCGTTCGTCAGTTGTGCTGCGACAGGTGGGCGAGCTTGTCCGGGTTCGCCATGCCGTAGATGGCGCGTACCCGGCCGTCCACGGGGTCGGTTTCGACGGTGACGACCGCGACGGGGCGGTCGCCGTCGACGATCAGGGCGGTCGGGGTGCCGCCGGGTGCCGCCCAGCGCACCTGGTACCCGGCGTAGTAGGGGCCGACGGCGGCGAGCAGGCGGGCCACCTTGGCCGCGCCGTGCACCGGCCGCAGCGCGGCGCGGGCCCGGCCGCCGCCGTCGTTCCAGAGCGTGACCTCGGGGGCCAGCACGTCGAGCAGGCCGGTCATGCTGCCCCCGACCGCCGCCGCCACGAACCGCTCGGCCGCGACCTGGGCCTCGCGCTGGTCGGCGGAGAATCGGGGCCGCCGCGCGTGCACGTGCCCGCGCGCCCGGTGCACGAGCTGCCGCACCGCCGCGGGCGACCGGCCGAGAATGCCGGCGATCTCGTCGTACTCGTAGGCGAACGCCTCCCTGAGGACGAACGCGGCCCGTTCCAGCGGGGACAGCGTCTCCAGCACGACCAGCAGGCCGAGCGCCACGCCGCCGCTGCGCTCCACCGGCTCGGCGGCGCTCTCGTCGGTCCACAGCGGCTCGGGCAGCCACGGGCCGATGTAGTCCTCGCGCATCCTGCGCGCCTTGCGGAGCTGGTCGACCGCCCGGTGCACGACGATGCGCATCAGGTACGCGCGCGGGTGCTCGATGGCCTCATGATCGGCCCCCTGCCAGCGCAGCCACGCGTCCTGCACGACGTCCTCGGCGTCGGTGACGCTGCCGAGGATGTCGTACGCGGCCGCGAACAGCAGGTTGCGGTTCGCGGCGAAGACGGCTTCCCTCTCGTCCGTGATGTCGTCCGTCACTGTTCCCCCTGGTCACTTGCCTTCCCTCGTTGGGACGAACCCGCCGCCCGGCTTGTGACATCCCGGGCGGAAATCCGTGTCACAGGCGCCGGCGCGCCGGCGTCAGATCGTAGAGCGGCCGGGCAGGAACACCGAGGCCGCGGGAAGGAACGTGTTCGATGACACACCAGCAAGAAGGAGACGGGGAATGAAGGTCGTGCTCGCGGGTGCGACGGGCGCCCTCGGCGGCGAACTCGTGCCGAGGCTCCTCGCCGCCGGTCACTCGGTGCTCGGCCTGACCCGCTCGTCCCGCCGGGCGCGCCTGCTGGAGGAGGCGGGCGTCGAGACGCGGGTGGTCGACGTGATGGACGAGCGGAAGCTGCTGGACGCGCTGCGCGGGCACCGCGCCGACGCGGTGATCCACCAGGCGACCGCGATCACCGGCACGCCGCTGCGCCACCGGGACCTGCACGCCACCGACGACCTGCGCGAGCAGGGCACGGCGAACCTGCTGCGGGCGGCCGAGCTGGTCGGCGCGCACCGGTTCGTCACGCAGTCGTTCTTCCTCGGCTACGGCTACCTGGCCCACGGTGAGGCGAAGCTGACCGAGGAGCACCCGTTCGCGCCGACCGGCCGGGGCGCCTTCGAGCGGCACATGCGCTCGATGCGGACGAACGAGCGGCTGACCTTCGGCACGGCGGGCATCGAGGGGGTCGCGCTGCGCTACGGCCTCTTCTACGGCCCGGAGGCGGGCACGCGCAAGCTGATGGAGCTGGCGTCGCGGCGAATGCTGCCGGTGCCGAGGCCGTCCGGGGTGACCTCGCCGATCCACATCGCGGACGCGGCGGCGGCCACGGTCGCCGCTCTCGAACGGGGGCGGGCCGGGCAGGCGTACAACGTGGTGGACGACACGCCGCTGCCGTTCGCCGAGTTCGTCGCCGCCCTGGCGGAGGCGGCGGGCGCGCCCGCGCCGATCGCCGTGCCGAGCCTGCTGCTGCGGCCGGCGCCCTACATGTACGCGCTGATGGCGGGCACCCGGATCCGGCTGTCGAACGACAAGGCCAAGCGGGAGCTGAACTGGCGGCCGGAGTACCCGAGCTGCCGGGCCGGGCTGCGGGCGATGCGCGAGGTCCGCGCGTGAGGCGGGCGATCCGCGCCGCGGCCGTCGCCGTCGCCCTGCTGGTGACGGCGGCGGCGTGCGGCCAGGGCGGGGGGCAGGTCGGGGGGCAGGTCGAGGGGCAGGGGGCCGAGGGCGCCGCCGCGCGGCGGCACCTGTTCGTCGTGGCCGGCGGCGAGCTGGTGACCGGGCCGGACCGGGTGGAGGCCCGCACCGGCGACACGGTCGAGCTGGTCGTGACCTCCGACGCCGCCGACGAGCTGCACGTGCACGGCTACGACCGCGAGGCGGAGCTCGTCCCCGGCCGGGCCTCGACGCTGAGCCTCGTCGCGGACATCCCGGGCGTCTTCGAGGTCGAGCTCCACCGCGGCGGGCTGGTGCTGACCCGGCTACGCGTCAGCCCGTGACCGGCGGCTGAGCTGCCTGCGGTGCACCACGAGGCCGGCCAGGGCCAGCAGCGAGACGAGCCCGAGCTGCCACCAGTTGTCCGGGCTGCCGCCGAGGTCCAGGTCGGCCGCGTGGTTCACCGCGTGCAGCGAGTTGGTGACGAAGAACCCGACCAGCACGATCGAGAGCACGTCGTGCCACACCAGCGCGCAGAGCATCATCAGCCCGATGCCGATCTGGAAGACCCCGGCGTCGTGCAGGAAGTGCACGTGATTGGGGAACTGGGCGAAGACCGCGAAGCCCGCGGGGTCGATGCGCATCCACACGCCGAACACCAGCATCGTCAGCGCGCCGACCACGACGGCCACCTGGACGAAGATCCTGGCCGGCCTGCTGTAGCCGTTCATCATGATTTGTCCCTTTCCTGTGCTTGATCTGGTGATAGGACGAGCGCCCCCGGCGGCGTGTGACACGGCTCAGCCCGCGGACATCAGCGTGATGCCGAGGCCCGTGTAGACGACCATGAGCGTGAGCATCGGGTACTGGCCGGTCCGCAGCTCCCCGGCGCGCACCACCTCCAGCGCCCGGTCGTGCGCGGCCACCACGCCGCCGATGTGGCCGAGCACGATCGCGCCCACCTGGACGGCGGCGATCAGCGACGGCGCCAGCACCGTGTAGTCGACGGCCGCGTCACCGACGCCGAACAGGTCCCAGCCGAGGCCGAACGGGTCACCGGCCAGCAGCCAGCCCCGCTGCCCCTCGAAGACGGCGAAGGAGAAGTAGTGCGCGACGCTGTAGCCGACCATGACCGGCACCAGCGAGTGCGTGAACGCGTCGGCCACGCCCGCCGACGGCCGGGCGTACGGCCTGGTCATCCGGAGCGCGTCACGGTAGGCCAGGTGGTTGAGCGCGATCACGACGCCGAGCGCGGCCGTGGTCAGCAGCGTCGCGGCCGGGCCGCCGAGCACGCCGGTGATCCCGGTCCACACCGGCAGCCTGCTGAAACCGTCGTACATGGTGCCGCCCAGCACCACGAGCGCCAGCGCGGTCTGCCCGGCGTCGGCGCGACCGGCGCGCAGCCCGGCCGGGGGCGTCCGCAGCACCAGCCGCCCGGCCTCGTCCCTGCCGATCGGCGACAGGGCGGCGAGCAGCCCGGCGTACACCTCGAAGGAGTCCGCCCGGTCGAACCAGCGCGGCCCGAACACGGCTCCGGCCACCGTGTGCGCCAGCGCGTACCCGGTCACGAAGAGCGCCACCGCCCGCGGCGAGCCGGGGTCGGGGGAGGCCAGTTCGAGCCAGAGGAAGGCGGCCATGCCGGCGACCGCCGGCAGGGAGCCGGCGCGGCCGGACGGCGGCTCGCGGCGCGCCGCCTCCGGCAGGAGCCGGCGGACGGCGGCGGCGAGCGCGCGCACCGGGTTCACCAGCCGCCAGAGCGGCCCGAACAGCAGCGACACCGGGATCAGGCCGACCCAGAACCACACGTAGAACCAGGCGGGCGCCGGGTTGCGCGCCGGGTCGGCGGCGCCGAACCAGGCGGTGGCCAGCAGCAGCGCGAGCGCCGCCAGGCCCGCCGCCCTGAGCAGCGCGCGGACGGCGGGGGCGGCGGCGATCCGCTGCGCGGCCCGGGGCAGCGGCACGCCGCCCGATCGCTGCCGCTGCCGTGGCCGCAGCACCGACACCGCGAAGAACGCGATCAGCACCGCCCCCGCCCCGGCGTAGAGCGCCAGCCAGAGCGGGATCGGCAGATCCGACCGCCCGCCGATCCCGTGCGCGAGAATCACCGCAGCCCCTCCCCCAGTCGTCCGTCAGTGAGCAGACGGCGGCGGGCGGCCCGATGTGACATCCGTGCGGTATCCGGCCTGCCGCAGGATGGCCACGAAGTACGCCTTGACCGCCTCGGCGCTCTCGGTGTCGGGGTAGGCGCCGAGGTGGTGCAGCACCGCGCCGTTGAGAAGCTGCTGGACGGTGTCGGGGTCGCTCTCGCGCGGGAGCTGGCCGCGCTCGCGCGAGCGGCGCAGCGCCGCGTGCTCGGCCGCCGCCCGCCGCCCGCCGTGGGAGTTCCGGTACGCGCGCGGCAGCTCGGGGTAGTCGTCCACGGCCCCGTACAGCCGCCGCAGCATGCGCCGGTTGCGGGGGGTGCTCAGGTAGGCCGCCCAGTTGTCGAGCATGCGGTCGATGTCCGGCCAGTCGAGCGCCCCGGGGCCGTGGTCGTGGTGCACCGACTCGATGGCCTGGATGAGCAGGGCCGTCTTGCCGGGGAAGCGCCGGTAGACGGTGGCGCGGGTGACTCCGGCGCGCTGGGCGATCTGCTCGATGCTGGTCTGGCTGGCGCCGCGCTCGATGAGCAGGTCGAGCGCGGCGGCCAGGACCGCCGCGTCCACCTCCCTGCTGCGCGGCCGGCCGGGTCGTCTCATGGCCGCGCTAGCCTGCCTTCGTGACCAGGGCGTCGAACGCCCGGTCGGGCAGGATCCGGTGCATCGCCAGGAGCGTCCTGGCCAGGTAGCCGACCGGGTAGCGGGACTTGGGCCGGGGCGATTCGGCCGCGGTCCTGATGGCCCGGGCGACCACGGCGGGCGGGGAGCCCTTGGTGTTGCCCTCGGCGCGCCTGGCCATCGACTCGGCGAGCACGCCGTAGGCCCCGCCGCCGGAGGTCTCGCGCAGCTCGCGCGGCGTGTCCTCCTCGAACTCGGTGCGGATGATGCCCGGCTGCACGACCACCACGCGGACGCCGAACGGCAGGCATTCCTGGCGCAGCGAGTCGGACCAGGTCTCCAGGGCGTGCTTGGAGGCGTGGTACCAGGCGACGAGGGGCAGCGAGATCTCGCCGGCGATCGAGGAGACGTTGACGATCGTGCCGGAGCGGCGCTCGCGCATGTGCGGCAGGACGAGCTGGGTGAGCCGGGCCGGGCCGAAGAGGTTGACCTCGAACAGGCGGCGGGCGCGGTCGACGGGCACGTCCTCGACGGCGCCGTGCAGGCCGGTCCCGGCGTTGTTGACGAGCACGTCGATCCGGCCGTGCTCGTCCAGGACGGCGGCCACGACGCGGGCCAGGTCGTCGTCGCTGGTGACGTCCATGGCCAGCGGGTGGGCCCCGGCCTGTCGCAGCCCGGCCATGCGGTCGACGCGGCGCGCGGCCCCGTACACGATGTGGCCGGCCCGGCGCAGCTCCAGCGCGGTGGCGTGGCCGATGCCCGAGGAGGCTCCGGTCACCAGGCAGATCTTGGCAGTCATGGGGACGTCCTTCCCTGTTGGCGTGTCCCGATTTCAATACAGTACAGTGCTGTATTGAAATCGGATGAGAGACGGGATCAGCCATGAGTGCCTACGTACTCGGGTTCCAAGACATCGACAAGACGCACCTCCCCCTGGTCGGCGGAAAGGGGGCCAACCTGGGCGAGCTGTCCGCGATCCGCGGGGTCCGCGTGCCGCCGGGCTTCTGCGTCACCACCGGCGCGTACGAGCAGGTCGTCGAGCGAGACCCGGCGGTCGCCGCGCTGATCGACGGGCTGTCCGGGCTGCGGGCCGACGACCGGGCCGGCATCGCCGGCGCCGCCGCCCGGCTGCGCGCCGCCATCGAGGGCCTGACCGTGCCCGAGGAGATTCGGCACGACATCGTCCGCCACCTCGACGGGATGGGCGGCGACGAGGCACCCTGCGCGGTGCGCTCCAGCGCCACCGCCGAGGACCTGCCCTCCAGCTCCTTCGCCGGCCAGCAGGACACCTACCTGAACGTGCGCGGCGCCGAGGCGATCGTCGACGCGGTGCGGCGCTGCTGGGCGTCGCTGTTCACCGACCGGGCCGTGGCCTACCGCATCCAGAACGGCTTCGGCCATCGCCTGGTCCGGCTGTCGGTGGTCGTGCAGCGGATGGTCTTCCCCGAGGCGGCGGGCATCATGTTCACCGCCGACCCGGTCTCGGCCAACCGCCGGGTGGTGTCGATCGACGCCGGGTACGGGCTCGGCGAGGCGTTCGTGTCGGGGCTGGTCAACGCCGACAACTACCGCGTCAGGGCGGGGCGGATCATCGACAGGAAGATCGCCACGCAGACGATGGAGCTGCGCGGGCTGCCGTCCGGCGGCACCGAGGAGCTGCCGGTCGAGCCCGCCCGGCAGTCCGCGCAGAAGCTCGGCGACGAGCAGATCCTGCTGCTGGAGCGCCTCGGCCGGGAGATCGAGGCGCACTTCGGCCGCCCCCAGGACATCGAGTGGGCGCTGTACGACGGCGCGTTCCACGTCCTGCAGAGCCGCCCCGTCACCACGCTCTACCCCGTGCCGCCCGCCGGCGACGACAAGAACCACGTGTACGTCTCCTACGGGCACCGGCAGATGATGACCGACGCCTTCGCGCCCCTCGGCCTGTCGTTCTTCGCGCTGCTGCACGACAAGCTGGGCCGCACGGCGGGCGTCGTGACCGGCAACCGCTTCTACAAGGACGTCTCGGCGGAGCTCACCTCGGCCTGGGCCAGGCCCGCCACGCTCAAGAGCCTCGACCAGGTCGACGTGCTGATGGCCAACGCCCTGCGGGCCGTGCTCACGCGCAAGGACTTCGTCGCCGGGCTGGCCCGCGGCAAGACCTCGATGCTGGACTTCGGCGAGGGCGGCGTGCTGCCGATCGCCAAGCAGTATCTCAAGCTCGCCCGCGAGGACGACCCGCGCGTCGTGCCCGACCTGATCGCGCACACCGAGGCGACCGTGGCGCGGCTGCGGCGCGAGATCGCCGGGAAGTCGGGCGACGAGCTGTTCGCCTGCATCGTCGACGACCACGACGTGCTCGCCGAGCTCACCTTCGACCCGCGCAGCGTGGCGGCGGCCTTCCTCGGCATCCAGTCGGTGAACTGGGTCAACAAGCACATGGAGTCCTGGCTGGGCGTCAAGAACGCCGCCGACGCCGTCGCCCAGTCCGCCGACCACAACGTGGTGGCCGCGATGGGGCTCGACCTGCTCGACGTCGCCGACGCCGTCCGCGACCGCCCCGAGGTGCTGCGCTACCTGGAGACGGCCCGGCGCGACACCTTCTACGACGGCCTGGCCGGGCTGGAGGGCGGGGCCGAGGCCGCCGGCGCCATCCGCCGCTACCTGGACACGTACGGGATGCACTGCGCCGGCGACATCGACCTGACCAGGACCCGGTGGAGCGAGGACCCGACGCTGCTCGTGCCGCTCATCCTCAGCAACATCCGCAACTTCCAGCCCGGGGAGCGCCTCCGCAAGGCGGAGCAGGGCCGCGCCGACGCCGAGCGCACGATGGCCGACCTGCTCGCCCGCCTGCGGGCGCTGCCCGGCTGCGCCGGCAAGGCGAAGAAGGCGGCCAAGAAGATGAGCCTGATCCGGCACTTCATCGGCTACCGCGAGTACTCCAAGCACGCGCTGCTCCTGCGCTACGAGGTCTACAAGCGGGCGCTCATGGAGGAGGCGGCCAAGCTCGCCGCGCGCGGGGTCGTCCAGGCGCCCGAGGACGTGTACTTCCTGTCCATCGAGGAGTTCAGGAAGGCGGTCAACACCGGCGAGCTGGACTACTCGCTCATCACGCGGCGGCGGGAGGAGCACGAGACGTTCCAGAAGCTGACCCCGCCGCGCGTGATCACGTCGGAGGGCGAGGTGATCTCCGGCGCGTACGAGCCGGGCTCGCTGCCGAAGGGGGCGCTGGCGGGCATCCCCGTGTCGTCGGGCGTCGTGGAGGGCCGGGCGCGGGTCATCCGCAGCATGGCCGAGGCCGACCTGGAGGACGGCGACATCCTCGTCACCGTGTTCACCGATCCGAGCTGGTCGCCGCTGTTCGTCTCGGTCAAGGGCGTCGTCATGGAGGTCGGCGGGGTCATGACGCACGGCGCCGTGGTGGCCCGCGAGTACGGGCTGCCCGCGGTCGTCGGCGTGGAGGGCGCCACCCGGCGCATCGAGGACGGGCAGCGCATCCGGGTCAACGGCGGCGAAGGGTACGTGGAGATCCTCTGAGACCGCCGGGGCGGCGCCGCCCCGGCGGGTCGTCAGCGGGCCTTCAGCCCCTCGGGCACGCTCCGGTGCACCGGAGCCCAGCCCAGTTCGCGGGTGGCCTTGGCGTGCGAGACCCGCGTCGTGGTATCGATCAGCAGGCAGCCCAGGTACGGCACCGCCAGCCGGATCAGCCACCTCGGCGTCACGACCGGGCGCGGGGTGCCGTGCGTGCGCGCCACCGTCATCAGGAAGTCGCGCCAGCTCATCGGCTCGTCGTCGACGATGTTGTACGCCTCCCCCGGCCTGCCGCGCTCCATCGCCGCGACCGCGGCCGCCGCGGCGTCGGCCACGTGGACGAAGGACGTAGTGCCCGTCCTGCCGCGCGGCAGCACCGGCGCCCGCTTGCGCATCATGTCGGCGAACATGTCGCTGAAGGCGTTCTTGCCATAGAACATGCCGTAACGCAGGGCGATGCCCTCGATGCCCTCGGCGGCGAACACCTGCCGCTCGGTCGCCACGCTGGAGTCCGTCACCAGGTCGGCGACGGTACCGACGTGCACGCCGAACTCGTCCTCCTCGGTCAGCAGCCGCTCGCCGTTGTCGCGGTAGCCGTAGCCGGTGATCAGCGACTGGGTGACGAACCGGTGCGCGCCGACCACCCGCGCGGCGTCGAGCAGGTTGGCGGTCCCCCGGCCGCGCAGTGCGATCGTCGGGTCGTCGGGAGTCAGCCTGCGCGAGGCGTTGCGCAGCGCCGTGGCCTGGTGCATCACCACGTCGGCCGACACCCCGTCGACGGCGCGCAGCAGCGCGTCGCGGTCGAGCACGTCGGCGATCACGGCGACCGCCCCGCCGTCGGTGACGAGCCGCCGCTTGGCGGGATCGCGGATGACGGCGACCACCTCGTGCCCGGCCCCGGCCAGCGCCGACAGCAGCGGCACCCCGATCGCGCCGGTCGCCCCGGCCAGCAACACCCTCATGAAGACCTCCTCGTCTGTTGGACAGCACGGGGAGGACGGGACAGCGGCCCGGGATGTGACAGCACCGGCATCGATATCTGTTTGGATATCAAAGGGCGATTGATATCGGTCTTGGACAGTCTGTGGATGCCTGTGCTGTCATGGCCGCCATGTCCAGGTCGCATTCCCGTACCCGCATGTCCGGCGTCGCCCGGCTGGCCGCCGCCGCCACCGCCGCCGGGCTGGTCGCCGCCGCGCTCGCCCTGCCCGCCGTGGGCGGCTCGGGCGCGGTGCTCGTCGCGGGCACCGAAGCGCTCAACCTGCGCCCGGAGGAACTGGTGGAACCGCCGCTGGCGGAGAAGACCACGGTGTACGACGCCGAAGGCCGCAGGATCGCCCAGTTCTACGCCCAGGACCGCAAGGTCGTCCCGCTGGTGCGCATCGCCGAGGTGATGCGCACCGCCATCGTCGCCATCGAGGACGACCGCTTCTACGAGCACGGCGCCATCGACGTCGAGGGCACCGCCCGCGCGCTGGTCAAGAACCTCACCTCCGGCGGCATCAGCCAGGGCGGCTCGTCCATCACCCAGCAGTACGTCAAGCAGGTGCTGTTCAACGCGGCCGGCACCGAGGCGGAGAAGAACGCGGCCCTGGAGGCCAGCTACGCGCGCAAGCTGCAGGAACTGCGCCACGCCATGGCCGTCGAGCAGAAGTACACCAAGGACCAGATCCTGGAGAAATATCTGAACATCGCCTACTTCGGCGCGGGCGCCAACGGCGTCGAAGCCGCGGCCAGGCGCTTCTTCGGCGTCTCCGCCGCCCGGCTCGACCTCGCCCAGGCCGCCACCCTGGCCGGCGCCGTCCAGGACCCCAAGGCGACCTCGCCCGACCGCGGCGCCAAGGCCCGCGAGCTGCTGCGGCAGCGGCGCGACGTGGTGCTCGACCGGATGGCCGAGCTGGGCCGGATCACCCCCGCGCAGGCCGCCGCCGCCAAGGCCCGCAAGCTCGGCTACAAGGGTGTCAAACAGCCCAACGGCTGCCAGGAGAGCCGCTACCCGTACTTCTGCGAATACGTCCGGCACGAGCTGCTGTCCGACCCCGCCTTCGGCAAGACCCGGCGGCAGCGCGAGGCCGCCTTCAGCCAGGGCGGGCTCAAGGTCCACACCACGCTCGACCCCGCCGCCCAGAAGGCCGCCGAGGCCGCCATCAAGAAGCACGTCCACGCCTCCGACCGGGCCCTGGCCGCCGAGGCGCTGGTCCAGCCGGGCACCGGCGCGATCCGGGCGATGGCCGCCAGCCGGCCCTTCGGCGGCTCGGCGCGCAAGAACGAGATCTCCTACAACGCGGTGGCCGACATGGACCACGGCGGGCTGATCGGCTTCCAGGCGGGCTCGACGTTCAAGACGTTCACGCTGATCGAGGCGCTCAAGCAGGGCATGAAGATCGACGACGGCATCACCGCCGGCGCCGGCTACACCGCGCCCGCCGCCGCCTCGTTCACCGACTGCGCGGGCCGCAAGGTCGGCGACCCGTCGTGGACCGTCACCAACGACGAGGGGTCGCCCGGCTTCAAGACGCTCGCCACCGGCACCTGGGGCTCGGTCAACACGTTCTTCATGGAGCTGCAGGAGCGGGTCGGCCTGTGCCCGACGGTCCAGACCGCCAGGTCGCTCGGCATCAAACGGGCGGACGGCGAGGAACTGCGGGAGTTCGAGACGTTCACGCTCGGCATCAACGAGAGCGACCCCGTCACCGTGGCCACCGCCTACGCCGCCATCGCCGCGCGCGGCACGTACTGCCCGCCGATGGCCATCACCAAGGTCGTCGGCCGGGACGGCAAGGCCACCACGTTCCGGCCGCGCTGCGAGCGGGTGCTCGACGCCGGGGTCGCCGACGCCACCGCGCACATCCTGTCCGGGGTGTTCACGCACGGCACGATGAGCGGCGTCGGCGGCATCGGCCGGCCCGCCGCCGGCAAGACCGGCACCACCGACGGGTACGCCAGCGCCTGGTTCGCCGGGTTCACCCCGGACCTGGCCGGGGCCGTCAGCATCGGCGACCCGCGCGGCTCCCAGCGCCACAAGCTGACCGGCGTCACCATCGGCGGACGCTACTACGGGTCGGTCCAGGGCGCCTCGCTGCCCGGCCCCATCTGGAAGGACACGATGATCGCCGCGCTGCGCGGCGTGCCCGCGACGCCGTTCACGCCGGTCGACGCGGACCGGTTCGGCGGCTGCGACCTCGGCTGCGCGCCGGCCGCCGACCACCCGGACGACGCCACCGCCGAGCCGGCCGCCGACGACGACGCCGCGTTCTAAGCCGACGTCCCCCTAGTCGACGTCCACGTCGTCGAGGTGGCTCAGGAGGCGTGACAGCACGCGCAGGCAGGCGGCGATCTCGGCCTCGGTCAGGTCGCCGCCGATCTGCCGCAGCATGGCGCGCTCGCGGTCGAACACGGCGGTGATCGCGGCCCGGCCCGCCTCCGTCAGCCGGATCAGCGACGACCTCCGGTGCGCCGGGTTCGGCACGAACTCGACCAGCCCGCGCGCCGCCGCGTCGTTGGTCATGCGCTGCACGAACTGGCGGCTCAACGCCTGGTCGCGGCCCATCTGGGGGACGGTCATGGGGCCGTGCTCGCGCAGCATGTTGAGCACCGCCCGCACGCCCACCGACAACCCCTCGATCGGGGCGTCCAGCTCCACCTTGCGCTGGGCGCGCCGGTAGAGCGGGCCCACCAGGTCGAACACCTCGGTGAGCCGGTCGGTCACCGCGTCGCCACTCTCGCTCATGATGACACCTTAGTTGCCATGTTGAGCGGAAGATGACACCTTGGTTGTCATGAGTGAGTTGTTCTGGACCGAATCTGGCACCGGCCGTCCCCTCGTCCTCCTGCACGGCGGGTTCCTCCACCACCGCATGTGGGACGACCAGATCCCCGCCTTCGCCGAGCGCTTCTGCGTCATCGCCCCCGACGCCCGCGGCCACGGCCGCTCCCCCAACGCCACCGAGCCCTACCGGCTCACCGACGACCTTGCCGCCCTGCTGCGCCACCTCGGCACCGGGCCCGCGATCCTCGTCGGCGTCTCCATGGGCGCCGCCACCGCCGTCGACACCGCGCTCGAACACCCCGACCTCGTCAGCGCCGTCGTCGTAACCGGAGCCGGGACCAGCGAACCGTACTTCACCGACCCCTGGACCACCCGGGCCTGGGCCGGCTGGCAGGCCGCCATGGCCGCCGGCGACCTGGACGCCTCCGTCGAAGGACACCTGCTCTTCGCCGCCGGACCGCACCGCGCGCTCGACACCCTCGACCCCGACGTGGTCACCCGCCTGCGCCGCATGGCCCGCGAGACCATGTCCAAACACGCCCCCGGCGAGCCGAACCACCTCGTCCCGGTCCACGACACCTGGGAGCGGCTCCCGTCCGTCCGCGTCCCCGTCCTGGCGATCAACGGCTCCCTCGACTCGCCCGACCACCTCGGCATGGCCGACCGCCTCACCACCACCGTCCCCCACGGCAGCACCCACACCATCGACGGCACCGCCCACTACCCCAACCTGGAACAACCGGACGCCTACAACAAAACCCTCGAATCCTTCCTCCACACCCTCTGACCCCCCGAGAGCGTAACGCCCCCGCCCCAGAACCGGAGCCGCCCGGGGTGGCCCCCCGCGCCCCACCCAGCGCGCCCCCGGAAGGGACGCACCCCACGGGGCGGCCTCCCAAAACGAGAGGCCCCCGAAACGGGACGATCTCCGGCCAGAGGACGCCGGTCCCAGCCGGGGGACGCTGGCCCGACGCGGGCGCGCCCGTACAAGCGGGAACGGCCTCCCCGGAAGGCGGCCACCCCAGGAGGACCCCGGTCCCGACGCGGGCGCGCGCCCGTACAAGCGGGAACGGCCTCCCCGGAAGGCGGCCACCCCGTAGGCAAGCCCGGAGGGACGCCGGGGCGGGTGCGGGCTGCACTCGGGAGGAGCGAGCGCCGGGGCTTCGGTTATGGGGTGGGGTCGGGGATGGAGTGGGCGATGGTGCGGGCGGCGTACTCGAGCCAGGCGGGTTGGGCGGCCACCGGAAGGGGCCGGGCGAGGGCGTCGAAGAGGACGCCGTCGAGCTGGGCGACGAGCATGCGGGCCGCGTCGTCGGCGCCGGGCACCCCGGCGGCGCGCAGGCCGGTGGCGGCGAGGTGGAGGAAGCGGGCGCCGGCGGCGTCGAGCTGGGCGCGGAGGGCGGCGTGGCGGGCGGCGTCGAGGTAGAGCTCCATGCGGGCCCGGGTCCGGGTCCGCGCCGGTCCGAGCCAGTGGGCGAGCAGCCCGGCCAGCGTCGCGGCGACCCGTTCGCGGCTGCTCCACGCGTCGGGCGGCAGGCGTACGATCGACGCCTCGTCCAGCTCCAGCATGCGGGCCAGCAGCGCGTCGAGCAGGGCGAGGCGGGTGCGGAAGCAGCTGCTGGTGCTGCCGGGCGGCAGCCCGGCGCGGGCGTCGACGGCGCGGTGGGTGAGGCCCCGCATGCCTTCGTCGGCGAGGACCTCGATGGCGGCGTCGGCGGCCCGCCGGCTGCGGGGGGTCATGGGCTGGGCTCCACGGTGACGGGGACGCCGTTGAGCACGGCGGTGCCGCTGAGCTGGTCGAGCGCGGCCGGGTCGGTAAGGGCGTTGACGGGGGCGCCGGGCAGGTGGCGGGCGCGGGCCAGCCGTACGCCGGGCAGGTCGTGGCCGTAGCCGTGGGGCAGGCTGACGGTGCCGGGCATGAGGTCGTCGCTGGCGGCGACCTCGACGGTCACCTCGCCGGTCGTCGAGCGGACGCGCACCGGAGCGCCGTCGGCGAGGCCGCGGGCGGCGAGGTCGGCGGGGTGCATCAGCAGGTGGTGGCGCGGGCGGCCTTTGGTGAGCCGGGCCGAGTTGTGCATCCACGAGTTGTTGTCGCGCAGGTGGCGGCGGCCGATGAGGAGCAGTGTCCCGGGCTCGGCGGGGGTGAGCAGGTCGGCGGCGGCCTGCCGGACGGCTTCGAGGAGCGGCGGCGGGGCGGCGCGCACCCGCTTGCGCGGGGTGCGCAGCCGCCGGGGCAGGCCGGGGCGCAGCGGGCCGAGGTCGATCCCGTGCGGGTGGCGGCGCAGCCGGGCCAGTGACAGCCGGTACGGGCCGGTCCGCAGGGCGAGGTCGACGATCCGGTCGGGGCGCAGCCGCAGCATGAGGGCGTCGCGCCACCGGCCGGTGCGGACGAGGCGGCGGTAGCGGCGGGCGAGGTCGCGGAAGATCTCCCAGTCGTGCCGGGCGCCGGGCGGTTTGGGGAAGGCGGCGGCCGAGTAGCGGGCGGTGTCGCGGACGGCGAGCATGCGGAAGACCAGGTCGTAGTGGTCGCGTTCGAGGGGTTCCGTGGGCGGCAGGATGACGTGGGCGTGGCGGGTGGTCTCGTTGACGTAGAAGTCGACGGCGGCCATGAACTCCAGCCCGGCCAGCGCCTGGTCGAGCGCGGGCCCGCCGGGGGCGGACTGCACGGGGTTGCCGGCGACGGTGAGCAGGGCGCGGACCTGGCCGGGGCCGGGGGTGCGGATCTCCTCGGCGAGGGCGGCGAGCGGCAGTTCGCCGCCGAACTCGGGCAGCCCGCGCACCCGGCTGTGCCAGCGGCCCCGGCGGCCGGGGTCGAGCTGTCCGATCGCGTCCACGGCGGGCCTGGTGAGGAGGGTGCCGCCGGGCCGGTCGAGGTTGCCGGTGACGATGTTGAGGAGCTGGATGCCCCACTGGCACAGCGTGCCGTACCGCTGCGTGGACACGCCCATCCGGCCGTAGCAGGCGGCGGCCGGCGCGGCGGCGAACTCCAGGGCGACGCGCCGGACGGTGCCGGGTCCGACGCCGGTCGCGGCCTCGACCCGTTCGGGGGTGAAGGGCTCGACGGCGTGGCGGACCTCGTCCAGCCCGTCCACGTACGCGGCGGGCGTGGCGGCGCCTTCGGTGAGGATGACGCGGAGCAGGCCGAGGATGAGGGCGGCGTCGGTGCCGGGGCGGATGAAGTGGTGGTCGACGCCGAGTCTGGCGGTCTCGGTCCGGCGCGGGTCGAACAGCACGGCCGTGCCGCCGCGCTCGTGCAGCGCGCGGATGCGGCGGGCCATGCCGGGGGCGGTCATCAGGCTGCCGTTCGAGACGGCGGGGTTGGCGCCGAAGATCAGGAAGTACGCGGTGCGGTCGATGTCGGGGACCGGGAGCAGCCACTGGTGGCCGTACAGGAGCCGGGCGACGACCTGGTGGGGGAGCTGGTCGACCGATCCGGCGGTGAAGCGGTTGCGGCTGCCGAGCAGGTTGACGAACGGCGGCGCGTGCGTCATGCCGCCGAGGCTGTGGGTGACGGGGTTGCCCAGGTAGGTGGCGACGGCGTCGGCGCCGTGCCGCCGGCGGATGCGGGCCAGCGCGCCGGCGACGAGGTCGTACGCCTCGTCCCAGGTGATCTCCTGCCAGCCGTCGGCGGTGCGGCGGACGGGGGCGCGCAGGCGGTCGGGGTCGTCGCGCAGGTCGGCGAGGGCGAGCGCCTTGGGGCAGAGGTGCCCGGCCGACAGGGGGTCGTCGGCGTCGCCGCGGATGCCGGTCACGCGGTCGCCGGAGGTGGTGATCAGCAGGCCGCACATCGCTTCGCACAGCGTGCACGTGATGGCCTTCGTCATGACTACAGTTGTAGCAGCCGATTGCTACATCTGTAGCGGCGACCCCTCACTTCGCCATGAGGCGGGAGCGGGTGCGGGCCGGGGCCGTCGGGGGCAGCTCGCCGAGGATGTCGGCCAGCGTGACCCCGCGCAGGCTGTCGCGCCACGCCCGGTGCGCGTCGGCCATCTTCGCGGCCAGCACGCAGGCGTCCCGGCAGTCCTCCGGAGGCAGCGCACCTCTCCCCTGCCGGCGGATCTCGCGGCATTCGTACGGCGAGGCCGCGCCGTCGACGGCCTCCACGATCCGCAGCAGCGTGATGTCGGCGGCCGGGCGGGCGAGCCGGAACCCACCGCGCGGGCCGGTCGTCGCCGCCAGCACCCCGGCCCGGACCAGCGCCTGCAACTGCTTGGCCAGGTAGGGGGCGGGCAGATCGTAGTAGTCGGCGAGCTGAGCCGCCGACGCGGTGGCGCCTGGCTCCAGCTGGGCCAGCGTGGTGGCGCAGTGCAACAGCCATTCGGTGCTCACGGGCAGCTTCACGCCACCAGCATATCGCGGATATTGCAGATCCATTTAGTCCGAGATAGGGTCGTGACCCCACGGGAAGAAGGAGAGATCATCATGCGGATCGCCGTCGCCGGCGCCACCGGCAACATCGGATCCCTGACCGTCGCCGCCCTCGAACGCGACGGGCACGACGTCGTGCGCATCAGCCGCTCGCTCGGCGTCGACCTCATGACCGGCGACGGGCTCGACGCGGCGCTCACCGGCGTCGAGGCCGTCGTCGACGCCACCAATGGCCCGGCCGGCCGCCGCGAGGAGGCGGTGGAGTTCTTCACCACCACCACGGGCAACCTGCTCGCCGCCGAGGCGCGGGCCGGCGTCCGGCACCACGTGCTGCTCTCGATCGCCGGCATCCACCGCGTCGAGGGCAACGCCCACTACGCCGGCAAGCGGGAGCAGGAGCGCCTGGTGGCCGCCGGGCCGGTGCCGTGGACGATCGTCCCGGCCACCCAGTTCCACGACTTCGCCGAGATGGTCGCGGGCTGGACCGAGCAGGACGGCGTGGCCACGATCGCGCCGCTGCTCGTGCAGCCGGTCGCGCCCGCCGACGTGGCCGCCGTCCTGGCCGAGATCGCCACCGGCGCGCCGCTGGGCCGCCACGCCGACCTCGCCGGGCCCGAGACGCAGGACCTCGTCGACATGGCCCGGCGCACCCACCAGGCGCGCGGCCGCGAGGTCAAGCTGGTGCCGACGTGGTCGGGCCTCTTCGGCACGTCGATGGCCGGTGACGTGCTGCTGCCCGGCGAGGGCGCCCGCATCGCGCCGACCACGTTCGAGGAGTGGCTGGCCACCGTCCGGTGACCTCCGGGGCGCGGATTTGGCCAGGTTTTTCCAACGCCGGATGGGAGCGGGGCACGCTGCGACGGTATGACCGGAGCCGTGGGGAGAACCTGGTCAGCGGCCCTGACGGCGCTCGCGCTCGCCGCCGGCGTGGCGCTGGCGGGCGGCTGCGGCGGCTCCCAGGACTCCGCGCCGTCACCGCGCGTGTCGGCGAAACCGGCCATCAAGCCGAACGGCGAGCTCGTGCCGTCCACCGGCGGCGGCGACGTGCCCGACACGACCGTGGCCGTGTGCCGCGAGTGCCAGAAGCTGCTGGCATCCGGCCAGTACGAGCTCGCGGCGCGGCGCATGGACCGGCACGCGAACCAGCGGCCCGCGAACGTGGGCGGCGACTCCAGCACGGTGGCCGTCGCCCTGGTGTGCGCGGGGGCGGCCAAGGCCAGCCTGGGCCGGTACGAGGAGGCGATCAAGAGCCTCGCTGCGGCGGACCGGCTGGACGCCGAGCTGCCCGCCGGCACGCGGCCCCAGTTCCTGGAGCTCATGTACCACGCCCAGCTCGTCAGCTACACGGCCGTCGGCGAGACGGCCAAGGCCCAGGAGAGCCTGGCCCGGCTCGCCGGACTCGGCCGGGACACGGGCCCGTACCTGAAGGAGGCCTGCGCGGAGAAGCCCGGCGCGCTGCCCGCGTGCACCGGCTCCCCGACCGGCTCCCCCACCGGCGAGGAGGAGCGCCCCTCGGAGCCCACCCACGACCCCGTGCCGACGGAAACCGGCGGGACCACCCCGCCCACGGCCCCCGAGACGGAACCGGAGCCGGAGCCGGAGCCCGAACCGGAGCCGGAACCCGAACCCCTCCCCGAAGAAACGTGAAGAAGCTCGGCGAGAACCCCGACGAGGGCGACGCCGGCCCCGGCGTGAGTCAGGACCTGGCGCGGCTGGGCAGCGTCCTGGCCCACATCGTCACGCCGACCACGATCGTCGCCGCGCTCATGGTCTACTTCGGCTCGGTGCGCACGAACACCTTCTTCGCCAGCCTCGGCGTCGACCAGAGCGTGCTCGGCCTGTCGATCCAGGACTACGCGCTGCGCAGCGTCGCCTCCACCATCGAACCGCTGGCCGTGCTCCTGCTGGCCGTCCTCGTCGCGCTGCCGGCGCACGCGGTGCTCGTCCGCCGCCTGGCCGCCCGGCCGGCCGCCATGCGCAGGTTCGTGATCGTGCTGGACGTGCTCGGCTTCGCCGCCGTCGTCGCCGGCGTGCTCGGGCTGGCCGGCTGGGTCGAGTACAAGGTCAGAGCCCCGGTCGCCCCCGCCTGCCTGGGGCTCGGCGTGCTCGCGCTCGGCTACGCCGCCTCCCTGCGCGCCCGGAGCCTCCCCCGCCCGCCCGGCTACGCCGTCGAACCCCACGGGGTCCGCGTCGTCCGGCGGGCCATCTTCGTCGCCCTGCTCGCCGTCCTGCTGCTGTGGTCCGTCGCCGTGTACGCGCAGCTACGCGGCCTCCGGGCGGTGGAGCAGCTCCGCCACAGCCCGGCGCTGCTGCCCGGCGTGGTCATCTACACGCCCCACCGCCTCTACCTGGAGGGCCCCGGCGTCACCGAGACCCGCCTGCCGGACGAGACGGCCAAGTTCCGCTACCGCTACGCCGGGCTGCGGCTGCTGATCCGGGCCGACCAGCGCTACTTCCTGCTGCCGTCCTGCTGGGCGACGACCCCCCAGGCCCGCGCCATCGCCCTGCACGACGACCCGTCGATCCGCCTGGAGTTCTTCCACGTCACCACACCCCCACCCTGCCCCTGACCGCCCGATCGCAGATCACGCGGGGCCGAGCCGTCCTAAGCTGGTCACATGACGCGCCGCGGACTCCGATCGATCACGGTCGAGGGATACACCTCGATCCGCTCGGCCCGCGTCGAGCTGCGCGATCTCAATGTGCTGATCGGCGCCAACGGCGCCGGCAAGAGCAACTTCATCTCCGCGCTGGCCCTGCTGGGGCGCATCGTCGACGCCGAGCTCAACCTGTTCGTGGGCCGCGCCGGCGGGGCCTCCGCGCTGCTCCACGGCGGCTCCAAGGGCGATGCGCGGATCTCTCTCGGCCTGGACTTCTCGCCCAGCGCGTACGAGGCGACGCTCATCCCCGCCGCCCGCGACGAACTGATCTTCAGTGACGAACGCATCCGATTTCATGGCGAGGGCCGGACGCAGCCGGTCGACTCCTCTCTCGGGCGAGGGCATCGCGAAACCCTGCTGCTGGAGGAGATCGGCCGGTACGGCTGGGACTCCGTCGCCGGGCACGTGGTCGACACGCTGCGCGGCTGCCGGGTGTTCCACTTTCACGACACCGGCCCTAACGCTCCGGTGAAGCAGACCGGCTACGCATCCGACAACATCGCGCTCCACCCTGACGCCGGCAACCTGGCCGCCGTCCTTCTCCGTCTGCAGCAGACCGACGGCGCGACCTACCGGCGCATCGTGCTCAGCGTCAGGCAGGTCGCCCCCTTCTTCCGTGACTTCGTCCTCGCCGAGGAGAACGGGCGGCTGCGACTGCGCTGGCGGCAGGAGGGGTCCGACGTGGTGTTCCCCGCCGACGCCCTGTCCGACGGAACGCTCCGCTTCATCTGCCTGACGACCTTGCTCAGCCTGCCTGACCTGCCCAACCTCGTCGTCCTCGACGAGCCGGAGCTCGGCCTGCACCCCTACGCCATCGTGCAGCTGGCCGACATGCTGCGCGCGGCCAGCCACGACAGCCAGGTCCTCATCGCCACCCAGTCGGTCACGCTGATGAACCAGTTCGGCCTCGACGATCTCATCATCGTCGAACGTGCCGGCGGAGCCTCCGTCTTCGACCGCCCCGACCCCGAACGGTTGCGGGCCTGGCTCACGGACTACTCGCTGGGCGAACTCTGGGAGAAGAACCTGCTCGGAGCCAGGCCCCAGGCCGAGCCCCGGTGACCGGGATGCGCCGCCTGCACGTCCTGTGTGAGGGACAGACCGAGGAGACCGTCGTACGCGAGGTCATCGACCCCTATCTGCGCAGCGCCGACGTCTACGTGACCCGGTCCATCTTCACCACCAAGCGCCCTGCCGGCGGCATGAGCCACAAAGGGGGCCTGTCCACCTGGGGCAAGCTCGCCACCGAGATCCGCCTGCTCCTGCGCGACTCCTCCATCACCGTGCTCACGACCCTGCTCGACTACTACGGGCTGCCCGGCGACGTGCCTGGCATGGCGACCCGCCCGCCAGGTTCGCCACACGACCGGGTCACCCATGTCGAGCTCGCGCCGCGGAGGCGATCGTGCTGGGCGCCCACGGCGCCGAACTCGTCAACGACGGGGCCGACACGGCGCCGTCCAAACGCCTGCTGAACCTCTACCCGCGCTATCGCAAAACCTCCGACGGCCCGCTCGTCATCGCCGAGATCGGGATCGACGCCGTCAGGAAGGGGTGCCCGCATGCTGACGCCTGGTTCGCCGCCGTGAAAGCCTCGCTCGGTCAGGACGGCTGGTCGGCCGGGGTGCCGTAGGTGGAGGCGCGGAACAGGAAGGACGCCCAGGAGCGGTACGGGCGCCAGGCGTCGGCGACCTTGCGGTAGGCGGCGGCCGGGGCGTCCTCCGGCAGCCCGTACGCCTCCCGGAGGATGGCGAACAGGCGCGGCTCGTCGCCCGGGAAGGCGTCCGGGGCGCCCGCGCCGCGGATGAGGATGAGGCCGGCCGAGAACGGGCCCACGCCAGGGAGGGCGCGCAGCTCGGCCAGGGCGTCGCGCGGGTCGAGGGCGCGCAGGTGCTCGGTGGTGAGCACGCCGTCGAGCGCGGCGCGGGCCAGGCCGCGCAGCCACTCCTCCTTCTGCGCGGGCAGGCCCAGCCCGCCCGCGTCGAGCAGCGAGACCGGCGGCGGGAAGGCCGCGTAGGCGGTGCCGTCGACGGTGACGCGGGAGCCGTGGCGCTCGGCGATGCGCTGCTTGATGCGCGAGGTGATCAGCATGGACGAACGCTGGACGATCACCGCCCAGCAGGCCGCCTCCCAGGGGCTCCAGAAGCACACCGGGCGCAGGCCGGGGCTGCGCCGTTGCAGGTCGCCGAGGATCGGGTCGCTCTTGCCGAGCTCGGCGAAGCCGGTGCCGTCGACGTCGAGCGACAGGATCCGCGCCACCTCGCCCCGGATCGCCGGCCCGGCCGGTCGTGTGGTGGCGACGGCGACCCCGCCGGGCGCGGCGGTCACGGTCACGCCGATCGGCCGCCAGTCCGACTCCGCGCAGTAGGCGAAGCGCAGCGCCCGCCCGTCGGAGGGCAGCGCGGCGGTGGCCGGCCAGTCCTCGACGAACCGCAGCGACGCGCCGAAGTCGAACGGGCCCTCGGCGGTCAGCGTGAATCCGTGCGTGGTCATGGCCGTATGGTAGGCGGCCCGGCCGACACGTCTACCTGGCCAGGAGCGCGCGCAGCTCCTTGACGACCACGGCGGGGGCCTCCTCGGCCATGAAGTGGCCGCAGGTGACGGTGCGGTGGACCAGGTCGGGCGCCCAGGCCCGCCACAGCGCCTCCGCGTCGTAGCCGAGGGCGGCGCCCCAGTCCTGCTGGAGCACGGTGACGGGCATGCGCAGGTGGTTGCCGGCCGCGCGGTCGGCCCGGTCGTGGTCGAGGTCGATGCCGGCCGTCGCGCGGTAGTCGGCGACGATCGACGGCACGGCCTCGCGCGACGCCTTCAGGTACGCGGCCCGTACGTCCGCCGGGATCGCCTCCGGGTCGGTGGTCCAGACGTCGAGGAAGTGGCCGAAGAAGGCGTCCGCGCCGGCGGAGATGAGCTGTTCGGGCAGGCCGGGCGGCTGGGCCATCAGGTACAGGTGCCAGCCGACGGCCGCGCCGGCGCCGCGCATGACGTCCCACATGTCGAGCGTGGGCAGGACGTCGAGGGACGCCAGGTGGGTGACGGCGTCCGGGTGGTCGAGCCCGGCGCGTACGGCGACGAGGGCGCCCCGGTCGTGCCCCGCCAAGGCGAACCGGTCGTGGCCCAGTTCGCGGGCCAGCGTGACGATGTCGGCGGCCATGGTGCGCTTGGCGTACGCGGTGCCGTCCGGGTCGCCGGGCTTGTCGCTGGCGCCGTAGCCGCGCAGGTCGGGGCAGATGACGGTGTGGTCGGCGGCCAGGTCGGCGGCGACGTGCCGCCACATGAGGTGCGTCTGCGGGAAGCCGTGCAGCAGCACGATCGGGCTGCCGGAGCCGCCGACGGCGGCGTTCAGCGTCACGCCGTCGGCGACGGTGACGCGGTGGTGGTCGAATCCGCTGATCCGGGGGTTCATGAGGGCCTTTCGGTGGTGCTTCCAGTGGTACGCCGTCCAGCGTGCCCGGCGGGGGTCAGCAGCCGGTCAGTGTTGGATCAGCGGTCCGGTCAGCGGGTCGGGTCAGGAGGCCGGAGCTGCGTAGATTGGGGGCGTGACCACGGTGGCGTTCGGCGTGCTCGGGCCGTTGGAGGCGGTGGGCGAGCACGGGCCGATCTCGCTCAGGGGGCCCCGGCACCGGGCGGTGCTGGCGCGGCTCCTGGTCGCCCGTGGGCGGGTGGTGCCGGTCGACCGGCTCGTCGAGGACCTGTGGGAGGAGCCGGGCGAGGGGGCGGTTTCGGCGCTGCGGACGTTCGTGTCCGATCTGCGGCGGGCGCTGGAGCCCGACCGGCCGCCGCGTGAGCCCGCGCGGCTGCTGGTGACGGCGGCGCCCGGCTACGCGCTGCGGGCGGCGGCCGACGCGGTGGACGCCTGGCGCTTCGAGGCGGCCGTCGGCGAGGCGGGGCGGCTGCTGGCCGACGGGCGGCCGGCCGCGCCGCCCGGGGGCCCGGCGCCCACGGGTCCGGTGCGCGGCCGGGAGCAGGCCGAGCGGGCGCTGGCCTGCCTGGACGTGGCGCTGGCGCTGTGGCGCGGGCCCGCGTACGCCGAGAACGCCGGGGAGGAGTGGGCCCGTTCGGAGATCCACCGGCTGGACGAGCTGCTGGCGCTGGCCGTGGAGCGGCGGGCGCAGGCGCTGCTGGCGCTGGGGCGTTCCGCCGAGGCGGTCTCCGACCTGGAGGCGCACGCCGGTGACCGGCCGTTGCGCGAGGACGCCTGGCACCTGCTCGCCACGGCGCTCTACCGGTCGGGGCGGCAGGCCGACGCGCTGGCCGCGCTGCGCCGGGTCCGCGAGACGCTGGTGACCGAGCTGGGCGTGGACCCGGGGCCCCGGCTGCGCCGCCTGGAGTCCGACATCCTCACCCAGGCGCCCCACCTCAGCCAGGACGACCCGGCCCCCGTACGGGCTCCCGAGCCGGCGGCAGGCGGCCGGGTGTTCGTGGGGCGGGAGGGGGACCTGGCACGGCTGGAGGAGGCGGCCGGGCAGGTGGCCGGGCGGGGCGGGCCGGGGGTCGTCCTGGTGTCCGGGGAGGCCGGGGCGGGCAAGACGGCGCTGGCCGAGGCCGTCGCGGCGCGGCTGGCGGCGCGCGGCTGGGTGACGGCGTGGGGCCGCAGCCCCGAGTACGAGGGCGCGCCCGTCGCCGCGCCGTGGACCCAGGTCACCGGCGCGCTGCCCCCGCCCCCCGAGCCGGGCGGGTCGGGCGGGCCCGGGCCGGATGGCGGAGGGCGGGGAGCGGATCCGGCGGTGGTGAGGTTCCGGCGGCATCGGGCGGTCGTGGCGCGGGTCGCGGGGGCGGCGGCCAGGGAGCCGGTGCTGGTGGTGCTGGACGACCTGCACCGGGCCGACGCCGACACCCTCGACCTGCTGACCGCCGTCGCCACCGCGCCCGAGATGGGCCCGGTGCTGGTCGTGGGCACGTTCCGGACCACGGAGGTCGGCCCGGAGCTGACCTCGGCGCTGGCCAGGCTGGCGCGCACCGAGCCCGTGCGGGTCTACCTGGGCGGGCTGACCGAGGCGGCGACGGGCGAGCTGGCCGGGGCGGTCACCGGGCGGGAGCCGGCCGGGCCGGTGGTGCGGCTGATCCATCGGCGCAGCGGCGGCAACCCGTTCTTCGTACGGGAGCTGGCCCGGCTGTTCGCGGCCGAGGGCGAGGCGGGGCTGGAGGCGGTTCCGGCGGGGGTGCGGGACGTGATCCGGCACCGCCTGGCGCAACTGCCCGAGGAGACGCGGACCGTGCTGATGCAGGCGGCGGTCGCGGGGCGGGACGTGGACCCGGAGGTGCTGGCCGAGCTGGCGGGCGAGGGGCCGATGCTGGACGCGGTGGAGCGGGCGCTGCGGGCGGGGTTCCTGACCGAGCGGGGCGGGCTGCGGTTCACGCACATCCTGGTGCGCGACACGCTGTACGGGGATCTGTCGGCGTTGCGCCGGGCCCGGTGGCACGCGGCGGTCGGGGAGGCGGTGGAGCGGCTGCATCCGGACGACGTGGCGGCGCTCGCCCACCATTTCACCCTGGCCGCGGGCGGCGCTGTCTCGCCCAGGGCCGCCCGTTATGCCCGCGCGGCTGCCGAGCTGGCCGAACGCCGTTCCGATCCGCACGAGGCCGCCCGGCTGTGGCGCCAGGTGATCACACACACGGGCGGCGACGCCGTACGGGATCGGCTGGAGGCGGATCTCGGGCTGGGGCGGGCGCTGGCCGTGACGGGGCGGATGGAGGAGGCGCGGCGGCTGCGGGCGGAGGCGGTGGACACGGCGGAGAGCCTCGGCGACGCCGACCTGACGGCGGCCGTGATCACGGCCTTCGGCGTGCCGGCCGTGTGGACGCGCAACGACGACGAGCGCCTGTCCGCCCGGATCGCCGCCGCCGCCGAGCGCACGCTGGCCGCGCTCTCCGGCGACCCGTCCGCTCCCCGGGACGTGGTGGGCCGGCTGTGGAGCGCGCTGGCGCTGGAGCTGCGCGGCACGACGTCGGATCGCGGCCGGCGGGCGGCCCGCGAGGCGGAGGCGATCGCCCGCGCGTCCGGGGACCGGGCGTCGCTGGCGCTCGCGCTCAACGCCCGGTTCATGCACGCGTTCGGACGTGCCGGGCTGGCGGGCGAACGGGCGCGGATCGGGGCCGAGCTGGTCGAGCTGGCAGCCGGCGGCGAGCTGGTGACGTTCGAGGTGCTGGGGCGGCTCGTCCAGCTCCAGGCGCGCGCCGCGCTGGGCGACCTGGCCGCCGCCGACGCGCACGCCGAGGCCGCCGACGCGCTCGCGAGCCGGTACGAGCTGCCGCTGGTGGGGGTGTTCACCGCCTGGTACGCGGGGCTGCGGCACGCGGTGGCGGGACGGCCGGAGGAGGCCGCGGCCGCCTACCGGGACGCGCAGGCCCGGCTGGCCGGGAGCGGCATGCCCGGCATGGAGGAGGGCCTGCTGCCGCTCGCCCTGCTGGCGCTGCGCCTGACGACCGGCCGGGACGGGGACGCGGGGAGCTGGCGTGCCCGCGACTACGGCCCGTACGAGCCGTGGGTCCGCCCGCTGATCCTGCTGGACGCCGGCCGGCGCGAGGAGGCCGCGGCGGCGCTGCGCGGCCTGCCCGAATCGCCCCACGACCTGATGCGCGAGGCGCGCCTGTGCCTGGCGGCCCGCGCCGCCGTCGCGCTCGGCGAGCGCGCCGTCATGGCCCGCCTGCGCCGCGAGCTCGCGCCCGCCGCCGGAGAGCTGGCCGGGGCGGGCAGCGGCGTGCTCACCCTCGGCCCGGTGGCGGGCTACCTGGACGACCTCGTCACCGGCCGCTGAACGCCGAGCCCAGGCCCTGGGCTCGGTCAGTCGATGTACACGCTCGTGCCGAACTCCGAGACGGTCGAGGCGCCCGGCTCGACCAGTTCGAGCAGCTCGCCGGTGCAGTCGGGCGAGCTGAAGACGTACGCGAGCCCGTTGGTGTGGTTGGCGACGGACAGCGGCCACCGGTCGCTCGAGTAGCAGCCGCTGGGGTTGAAGTACGGGTGGTCGTTGATGACGAGCACGCCGTCGGCGGCGTGGGCGGGCGTGAGCGGGGCCAGGACCGCTCCGGCGGCGGCCAGGGCGGCGAGGGCTGTGGTGATGCGTCGCATGGTCTGGATTCCTGTTCTCGAACGGGTGGGACGACGCCATTGTTCACTTACAGCAATGACTCAACTACTGACTGTGAGGTGACGAGCCCGTCCCGGGCGGCGATTGGCGCCATCAGTCCCGGGAAGCCGGGATCATGGTGGTTCACGAACATGTACGGGGGCGGCGCACGGTGGATCTGATCACGGATGTCGTCCAGGCGATCAGCGATCTGCCGTTCCCGGTGGTGGGGGTCGTGGCCGGGGCCATGGCGTTCGCCGAATCCGGCCTGGGCCTCGGGTCGATCGTGCCCGGGGAGACGGGCGTGCTCCTGCTGGGGGCCGCCGCCGGCACGCCCGTGCGGTACGTCGTGATGCTCCTCGTCGTCGCCCTCGGCGTGACCGCGGGTGACCACGTCGGCTACCTGCTCGGCCGCCGCTACGGCGTGCGGATGCGGGAGCTGCGGGTGGTGCGGCGGCTCGGCGTACGGCACTGGGACCGCGCCACGACGGCGCTGCTCAGGTACGGCGCGGCTGCGGTGTTCGTCACCCGGCTGATCCCCGTGGTGCGCACGCTCACCCCGGCCGCCGCGGGCGCCGCCCAGGTGCGTTACGGGCGCTTCCTGCCCGCCTCGCTCGCCGGATCGCTGCTGTGGTCGGCGGTGTACGTCAGCCTGGGCGCGTTCGCGGGCGCCTCCGCCGCCCATCTGGAACGGCTCCTCGGGCGGGCGTCATGGGCCCTGCTCGGCGTGCTGGTCGCCCTCGTCGTCACGGTGAGCCTGGTCCGCCGCTTCCGCCGCCGCCGCTAGCTGCAGGGGCGCGGCGGTCCCGCCCGCGAGCTCCCGCCCGTGGTTCAGCGCGTGGTCGAGCTGCCTGGCCAGGTTCGGGACGGACGCGGGAGGCAGGTACGCGTCGGCCCCGGCGTCGAGCAGCCGGCGGACCGGGCCGTCGTACCGCACCCCGAGCTCGTCGTCCTCGATCTCGGTGACGACGACGCGCGCCTTCGGGAACGCCGACCGCAACGCCCCGATCAACTGCGGACTGCCCGCCGGCACCAGCAGCACGTCGGCCGTCACGGGAGCCGCGTGCATGTCGAGCACCACGTAGTCGGCCCCGAGCTGCGCGGCCAGCGCCACCCTGGCCGCGGTGGACAACTCCATCGCGGTCGCCACCACGGTCACGCCCTCGTAGCTCGCCGGCCCCCGCCCGTGCCCCTCGTCCGGCGTCCCGCGCCCGACGACGGCCCCCTGCACCACGTCCACGGTGCTGGAGATCGTCGCGATCGACCCGCCGTCCCGCGTGACGACCAGCTCCTCACCGGGTTCGAGCCCGTCGATGAGCGCCACGAGCTCCTCGGGCAACCCCGCCACGTCCACCCTCCGGGCAGCCCCCATGCCACGTCCCTCCTGCTCCCCACCCACGCTATTGCACGATCACCCGCGCACGACCGCCCCCAGCACGGGCCGGCCGAGGTGCGCCTGAGTGATCACGACGCCGGTGACACGCCCCCGCGAGCGCCAGAGCTAGGCGTGGTTCTCGGGTGCGGGGAGGGGGTGCCAGTTCGGGTGGGGGCGGCGGGGTGGGGGGCCGGCGGGGTGGTGTTCGAAGTGCCACCACTCGTTGTCGTACATGCGGTAGAGGGCGTAGCGGGGGCCGTGGTCCTCCAGCCAGCGGGCGCCTTCGTAGGGGCGTACATCCAGGGCGGTGCCCTTGACGTGGCGCGATTCGGCCGGCGGCAGGACGAGCATCCGGGCGGAGGCCGGGGAGCCGGAGCGGCGTACCTCCTCGTCGAACAGCCGTTGCTGGGCGGCGGGGTCGCGGTAGCCGGAGGTGAGGCCGATGAGCTGGCCGTGGCGCCAGAGGGCGTCGGTGCGCGCCGCGGTGAAGGCGGCCTTGGCGCCGTCGGTGAGGCCGGTGAGGTCCTCGGCGGGGAAGCGCAGCCGCAGCGCCCAGCCGCAGGCGAGCTCGCGGGCGCGGCCGGGGTGGCGGGCGAAGGCCACGGGCAGCAGGAGCGCGGCGAGCACCAGCGTGACCACGGCGTACAGCCGGTCGCGGGGCCGGGGCGGGAGGATGTGTGGTTCGCTCATGACGAACTACGATTGGCGGGGGATGTGCGCGCGTCGTCAGCCGTATGTCATGGTTCGTCGACGGCGGCGCACCCGTGGCGCCCGAGGGCGGGATCGTGACACAACGATGACACGGCGCGCACAGGGCGCGGACACGGCCGGTCGACAGTGGACGGGGTCGGCCGGCGGGTGAGTTACGGAGCGTGCTGAGATGCTCGGCAGCGTGTCGCGAGTGTTGTTGATCGAGGATGACCCGGCTGTGCGGGAGGGGCTGGAGCTGGCCCTGACCCGGCACGGCCACCGGGTGCGCGCGGTGGAGTCCGGGGAGCAGGGGCTGGAGCGGCTGCGTACGGACGTCCCGGACGTGGTGGTGCTCGACCTGATGCTGCCCGGCATGGATGGCTTCGAGGTGTGCCGTCGTATCCGGGTGGCCGGTGAGACGCCGATCATCATGCTGACGGCGCGCGGTGACGACATGGACGTGGTGGCGGGGCTGGAGGCGGGCGCCGACGACTACGTGGTCAAGCCGGTGCAGCCGAGGGTGCTGGAGGCCCGCATGCGCGCGGTGCTGCGGCGGATCGGCCGGGACCAGGCGGAGCTGGAGCGGCACGGGGACCTGGTCATCGACCGGGCCGGGCTGGTGGTCACCAGGCGCGGCGAGCCGGTCAGCCTCGCGCCGACCGAGCTGCGCCTGCTGCTGGAGCTCTCGGGCACGCCGGGCCGGGTGCACAGCCGCCAGCAGTTGCTGGAGTCGGTGTGGGAGCACGGCTACTTCGGCGATTCGCGGCTGGTGGACGCGTGTGTGCAGCGGTTGCGCGCGAAGATCGAGGACGACTCGGCGGCGCCGGTCTACGTGCAGACGGTGCGTGGGTTCGGGTACCGGTTCGGGCCGGTGTGAGCCGGTTGGTGGAGTCCCGGCCGAGTCTGGGGCTGCGGAACCGGCTGCTGTACGCGTTCGCCCTGTTGTGCGTGGTCACGGCGGCGGCGGTGGCCGGTGCGATGTACGTCGAGGCCCGCACCGCGATCCTCCAGCGGGCCCAGGATGCCGCGGTGGAGGCGACGCGGGGACGCCTGGCGGCCCTCTTCCCGTTGCGGACCGCGACGCCGGGCCAGGCCGATCTCGACGAGATCGCCCGCGTCATGGCCGACGGGGGCGGCTTCGCGGTCGCCGTCTACCGCGACGCGCACTCGACGCTGCTCGCGGCGCCGGGCCCCCGGCTGCGGCGCGAGGACACGCCGGTCCTGGACCCGGGGCTGATCCCGGCGGGGCTGCGGGGGACGGTGGCGCGCGGCGAGATGGCGTGGCAGCGCGTGGTGTGGAGGGGCCACCCTCTCCTGCTCATCGGCGCGCCGTTGCTGATCGCCGAGCCGGGCCGGACGGCGCAGGTGTCGGGCATCGAGGTCTACACCGCGCGCAGCCTGGCTCCCGAACAGCTCAGCATCGACAGCCTCGCCGCGCGGGCGTGGCTCGCCGGCGGGGCGGCGCTGGTGCTCTCGGTCGTCCTGGCGTCGCTGGCCACCCGTGGCGTGCTGCGCCCGGTGCGCGAGCTGGGCCGGGCGGCCCGCCTGCTCGGCGAGGGCGATCTGCGGACCAGGATCGCGGTCCGCGGCTCCGACGAGCTGGCGGACGTGGCGCGTACGTTCAACGAGACGGCCGCGGAGCTGGAGCGGCACGTCGAGCAGCTGCGCGAGATGGAGGCCGACGCCCGCCGGTTCGTGGCGGACGTGTCCCACGAGCTGCGCACCCCGCTGGCCGCGCTCGCGGCGGTCGCCGACGTCCTCGACGAGGAGGCGGCCGAGCTGCCCGAGACCGCCGGGCGCGCCGCGCGGCTGGTCAGCCAGGAGACGCTCAGCCTGACCGGGCTGGTGAATGACCTCATCGAGATCAGCAGGTTCGACTCCGGCGTCGCGGCGCTCGCGCTGAACGAGGTCGACGTGGCCGAGCTGGTGCGCGCGACCCTGCACGCCCGTGGCTGGTCGGAGTCCGTACGCACCGAGCTGCCCGCCGGGGTGACCGCGCGGCTGGATCCGCGCCGGGTGGACGTCGTCCTCGCCAACCTGGTCGGCAACGCCCTGCGACACGGCGAGCCGCCCGTGTCGGTACGGCTGTCCGCCGGCGCGGAGGAGATCGTCCTGGAGGTACGCGATCACGGGCCGGGGCTGGACGAGGCGGTGCTGCCGCACGTGTTCGACCGGTTCTACAAGGCCAGCGCGGCCCGGGCCAGGTCCGAGGGCAGCGGTCTCGGCCTGGCCATCGCGCGGGAGAACGCGCGGCTGCACCGGGGCGATCTCACCGTCGCCAACGCCCCGGACGGAGGCGCCGTGTTCACGCTCCGCCTGCCGCGCCGGATGGACGATCCGGACGGGCACCTCGACTCTGGAGGTCCCGCGTGAGAGCCGGACCCGGCCGTCTCGGGCTCGCCCTGGGCGTGGCGGCGCTCGTCGCCGTCGCCGGCTGCGGCGTGCGGCCCAGCGACCCCATCTCCGTCGGCGCCCCGCCGAGCGGTGGCGTCGCCACGCACACGACGCTCACCCTCTACCTGGTCAAGGACGGCCGGCCCAGCCCGGTGAAGCGGTCCGACGACAGCCGCCCGTGGTTCCGGGCGGACATCCTGGCGCTGCTGGCCGTCGGCCCCACCGCCGGGGAACGGGCGAACGGCTTCACCACCGACATCCCGGCCGGGGCCGGCCCGTTCTCGGTCACCCCCGTGAAGGCCGGCCACCTGGTGGTGACCCTGTCGGCTCCGGCCGGTGAGCTGTCGCCGCTGGCGGTCGACCAGATCGTGTGCACGGTCACCGCCCCGGAACGGGACCACCCCGCCCAGGTCACCATCATCGGCGCCGGGCAGAGCGTCGGCCCCCGCGACTGCCCGGTGTGACCCGCGCGGTCAGGCGCCGCCCAGGATCAGCCGTCCGCACCGGTCGCCGATCATCATCGACGGGGCGTTGGTGTTGCCGGAGGTGATGCTGGGCATGATCGCGGCGCTGGCCAGCCGCAGCCCCCTGACGCCGCGTACGCGCAGGTGGGGGTCCACGACGGCGTGCGCGTCCGTGCCCATCCGGCAGGTGCCGACCGCGTGGAAGTCGGCCTGCGAATAGGCGCGCACCGCTCGGATCAGCTCCTTGCGGGTGTTGACGTGAGAGCCGGGGATGGCGTCGTCGTCGATGACCCAGTCACGCAGTCCCTTCGCGTTGACCAGCTCGATGGCCAGCCGGTAGCCGTCGAGCTGCGCCTCGAGATCCTCTCCGGTCCGCAGGAAGTTCGGCTGGATGATCGGCGGCACGGCGGGATCGGCCGACCGCAGCCTGACGTACCCCCGGCTGGTGGGGTGCAGGTTGATCATGCCGACCGCCTGCGAGAACGCGGAGAAGGGCGGATACCCGCCCGCGCCGATGTAGTAGACCTGCCCCTGGTACGCCGGCGTCCCGGGCACCCGGCCGCTGCCGGTGAAGAGGCTGACGTCCATCGAAGTGAGGTGCGTCGCGGGCTCGGGGGTGCGGAGTCTCTTCAACGCCACCGAGATCAGGTGGTCGTGCAGGTTGGCGCCGACGCCGGGCAGGTCGGCGACGACCGGGATGCCGAGCCGTCGCAGGTCCCGCGCCGCGCCGATGCCGGACAGCTGGAGCAGGCGAGGCGTGTTGACCGTGCCCGTGCTGAGGATCACCTCCCGCTCGGCCCGGACGGTGAACCGGCGGCGACCGGCGTGGATGACGACGCCGTCGATCGCGTCGCGGCGGTCGAACGTCAGCCGCGCGACCTCCGCGTCCGTCATGATCGTCAGGCGCGGGTCGGTGAGGTACGGGACCAGGAACGAGGTGAACGCGTCCTGGCGGATCTTGTCCACCACGTTGAGCCGCGTGTAGGAGACGCCGAACTGGGTCGCGCCGTTGTAGTCGGGGTTGAACGTGTAGCCGAGGTCGACGGCCGCTGCCACCGTGGCCTGGGAGAGCAGGTTGCGCCGCGTCAGCTCGTCCGACGGCTCGATGGGCCCGGACAGCGCCTCCAGCGAGGGCCGCACGCTCGCGTAGTCCCAGCCGGTGGCGCCCTGGGCGGCCCAGCTGTCGTAGTCGGCCGGGTTGCCGAGGACCCACACCATCCCGTTCACCGAGCTGCTGCCGCCTTCGAGCTTCCCGCACACGAACGACTGCCGCGCGTGCAGCAGCTCCCGCTGCGGAACCGACTGGTACGGCCAGACGAGCCCCGAGTTCGGCGCCGCCGCCAGGGCCGACTTGGTGAAGTCCCGCACCACCGGCAGGTCGTTCGTGCCGCCGGCCTCGATCAGCAGCACGCTCGCCCGCGAGTCCGATAACAGGCGCGCGGCCAGCGTGCACCCGGCCGAGCCGGCTCCCACGATCACGTAGTCGTAGCGGCGCGTGGCCGCGGCTGCCGTCCCCGCGGCCGAGGCGAAGGCCGCCGACGCCGCGGACACACCGAACATCGCGAGCAGATGGCGTCTGGTGAGGCTTCCGTCCCGCACCCGGCGAGCGATCTCGTCCGGGTCCTGCCAGGCTTTCCCATCCTTACCGGGCATCAGCGTCCCTTCGCGTCGGAATGGCGGCCCGCGCCACCGATGACGTGAACGGGGGCTGGTGCGCGAACGGGGGCCGACGACGTCGCGGTGGCAGGGTTCAGAAGTATACGAAGCGAAACGGCGCCGGATCGGGCCCTGAGTGCATACCAACTGCAGGATGGGGTCGAAGGGATGGGCCGCGCGGCGAAGACACTCCAGGTGGTCATGACGATGGCGGCCTGCGTCAGACCTCGTGGCGGAGTGGGCTGAACCAGATCGGTATCCAGCTGAGCGCCATGATCGCTGCGCCCGTCCACATTGCCGTCCCAATGCCCCAGACCTCGCCGAGAAGGCCCGCCAGCAGACCACCGACGCCGACCGCACCGATAAGGATCAGGCGCATGGTGGCGTTCATCCGGCCGAGCATCGGGTCGGGTGTGACTTCCTGCCGGAAGCTGACGAGCAGCACGTTGTTCACCCCTGTCCGGAAGCACAGGATGCTCCATGCGGCCGCCGAGATCCAGACGCTCCAGCCGACGAACGGCACCAGAAGCGCGAACGGCGCAGTGGTCATGCCGACGATCCACACGGCACGCCCGCGGCCGAGCCGCCGGCCGATCAGGTGAGCCGTCGAGGAACCGGCCAGCACACCGAGCCCGCCGACGGCAAGGTAAGCCCCGAGCACCCAGGCGGGCTGCCCGAGCTCGTCGACGAGCAGCACGGGCAGCAGCGTCGAGCAGAGCGGGAAGGCGAGGTTCGTCATGCCGCCTTGCGCCGCGATGGCGATGAGGACCCGGTTGCCGAAGAGGAATCGCACCCCCTCGCCGATCTGCCGTCCGAGTCGCTCGCCGGGTACGGGGGCGGGCGCGGGTTCGGGCTTGCTGATCCGGCGTAGCCACACGGCCGACCACAGGTAGGTGAGCGCGTCGAGCACGATCGCCACCGGCGCGCCCGCGAGAGCCACCAACACTCCGGCGGAGCTCCTGCCCCCCACGTCCATCGCCGCGCTCGTGCCGACGAGCACCGAGTTCGCGGCGGTGAGCCGGTCGCGGCCGACCAGGTGCGGGAGCGTGCTCTGCGAGGCGACGTCGAAGAAGAGCGTGCCGATTCCCGTCGCGATGGCGACGCCGTACAGCTGGGTCATCGTGAGAGCGTCCAGCCACCACGTGACCGTCACCGACAGCAGAAGCACGGCGCGGACCAGGTCCGTCGCGATCATCACCGGGCGGCGCCTGACCCGGTCCACCCATGCTCCGGCGGGCAGGCCGAGCACGAGCACGGTGATGGTAGTGAGGGCGCTGAGCAGTCCCACTTCACCGGGCCCCGCGTCGAGGGCGATCACCGCGAGCAGGGGCATCGCCACGTAGCCGACCTGGGTGCCGAACTGGCTGACCGCCGACGCCAGGTAGAAGTTTCTGAAGGAGGGGTCATGCAGGAGCGGAGGCCCGGCGGCAGTTGTCATAGCACCTAGATGATGGAATCCTCCGTCCGAGCGCCATTGATTAAGCAGAGGACGAATCGGATGGGCCTTGAGCTGACGTTCACCGCACAGGATGCGGCCAATGTCCGTTTCGCGGTTTCTCCTCTGTGGGAGGTCGTCGCCAGCGTGCGGGTGGCGAAGAATCCGGCCGCGCATGCCGTGCTCAAGCCCTGGGCCGAACGGGTGCGGCGGCGGCTCGCCGATGTCGACTGGCGGCTGCTGTCCGACCTGGTGCCGGTGCCGACGGTCTCGATCGTCGGCTTCGTCTGCCCCCCGCCCTCAACCGCCGTGCCCGACCTGGAGGTCGAGCTGGCCGGGATGGCGGCGATGGCACCCCTGGTCCAGGAGGGTCTCGACGTCTGGGACGGTCCGCGCACCCGAGCGCTCCAGGAGCTCTACGCCGACCCCGTGGGTGGCCTCGAACGGCTGGCCGAGGAGATCCGCGGCTACTGGGAAGCGGCCATCGCGCCCTACTGGCCGCGCGTACGGGCCCTGCTCGAAGGCGACGTGCTCTACCGCGCCAGGTTGCTGGCCGAGGGCGGCCTGCGGCGCATGCTCAGCGACCTCGACCCCGCCGTGACGTGGGAGGGAGAGACACTGCGCCTGCCCAAGACGGTCTGCGAAGGCGTGCGCCCGCTGGGCGGCCTGGGACTGTTGCTCGTGCCGTCGGTGTTCACCTGGCCGCGGGTCTTCTCCATCACGACCCCGCCCTGGCAGCCCACGATCCGCTACCCCCCGCGCGGCGTCGCGACGCTCTGGGAGCACCGCGAGAGCGACCCGCCACAGGCGCTGGCCGCCGTGCTCGGCCGCACCCGCACCCGGCTGCTGGCCGAGCTCGACCAGCCCGCCTCGACCAGGGAACTGGCCGCCCGCCTCGACCTGTCGGAACCAGGCGCGAACCAGCACCTCACCGCTCTCCGCAGGGCTGGCTTGGCCAGCGCGCACCGCACGGGGAGATATGTGCTCTATGCCCGTACGGCCGTCGCCGAGACGCTGCTCGCCGGCGACGCGAGTCCCATACCGAGCGGTCACGAGTACGAACGGGCGGGAACCGCCGAAGTCCTCGACCCACCCCGCGCCCACTGACGACCAGGCCCCCAAGCGCCGCGTCAGACATTCCAGTTGCCCGGCCCGCAACCCTTGACGAATCAAATGAATGTTCTTTCAATTCTCCTATGGGGCGTATCGCAGGCGTCACCGCCGCGGAGACGCGGAAGCGGCTGCTGCGCGCGGCGGCCGACGCGTTCGCCGAGCGCGGCTACGACGGCACGCGCGTGGCCGACATCGCCGCCGCCGCGGGCGTGAGCAACGGCGCTCTGTACGCGCACTTCGGGTCGAAGGCGGAGCTGCTGGTGGCCGCGTTGCGGGCGCACGGGCCGACGCTGATGGCGGACCTGTTCGCCGCCCACCCGGACGAGCCGATCACGGACCTGCTGGTGGCGAGCGGGCGGCGGCTGCCCCGGCGGCGGGACGCGCTCGGCTACCTGATCGTCGAGGCGCTGGTGGCCGCCCGGCGCGACGAGGACGTGGCCGGGCCGATGCGCGACTACGTGCGCGAACGCGCCGACTGGATCACCCGGCTGGTGCGCGCCGGGCAGGACGCGGGCGAGCTCGACCCCGCGGTCTCCCCCGACGCGCTCGCGCACTTCTGCTTCCTGCTCGCGATGGGCAGCGCGCTGGTCACCCCCGACCAGCACGCGGTGGACGACGAGGAGTGGGTCGCGCTGCTCACCCGTCTCGTCGCCGCGATCACCCGTACCGGATCCACCTCAGCCACGGAGGCGACACCGTGAAAGTCCAGATCAACCCCGAACGGTGCCAGGGCCACGGCCGGTGCTACGACCTGGCGCCCGCCCTGTTCGGCGAGGACGGCGAAGGCTACGGGACGGTGCTCGGCGACGGCCTGGTGCCACCGGGGCGGGAGCAGGAGGCGCGGCTGGCGATGGCCAACTGTCCCGAGAAGGCCGTCGAGGAGGCATGAGATGACCGTTGACGACCGCTTCACCCGTGATTTCCGGGAGACCGACGGGGAGGAACCCCTGGGCACCCGGAACGAGATCATCACTGGCCCGGTCTCCGACTGGGCGACCGATTTCTCCCACTTGGAACCGGAGTGGGCGGCCGACCCGTACCCGATCCAGGACGACCTGCGGCAGCGCTGCCCGATCGCGCACACCGAGCGGTTCGGCGGCGGCTGGCTGCCGACGCGGTACGAGGACGTGGCGGCGGTGGCGTACGACACCGAGCGGTTCTCGTCACGGTCGATCATCATGAGCAACTTCCGGCCGCCGCGCGAGCTGGCGCCGATGGGCGGCTCGCCGCCCATCTCCTCCGACCCGCCCTTCCACCACGACGCGCGCAAGCTGCTGCTGCCGGCCTTCACCAAGACGGCGGTCGCCAAGCAGGTGGAATCGACGCGGGCACTGTGCCACGCGCTCATCGACGAGTTCGAGGGCCGCGACGTGGTCGACGCCGCCCGCGACTACGCCCAGCACATCCCGATGCGGGTGATCGCCGCCATGCTCGGCTTCCCGGCCGAGGACGGGCCGAGGTTCCGCGAGTTCATCGAGAACGTGCTCGAAGGCGTCAACCATCCGCCGGAGGAGCGGATCGAGCGGATGCAGCAGCTCTTCGACTACCTGCTGGAGCAAATCCGCGACCACGTCGACCGGCCGCGTGACGACCTGACGACCTACCTGATCAACGCCGAGCTCTACGGCCAGAAGCTGGACCCCTCGCACGTGGCGGGCACGATGGCGCTGCTGCTCATCGCGGGGATCGACACGACGTGGAGCGCGATCGGCGCCTCGCTGTGGCACCTGGCCAAGACGCCGGCCGACCGGGAGCGCCTGGTTGCCGAGCCGGGGCTGCTGCCGACGGCGATGGAGGAGCTGCTGCGCGTCTACGCGCCGGTGACGATGGCGCGGCTGGTCAAGGAGGACATGCACTGGCACGGCGTCGACATGAAGGCCGACGACTGGGTCCTGCTGTCGTTCCCGGCGGCGAACCGGGACCCGGCGCAGTTCGAGCGGGCGGGCGAGGTCGTCATCGACCGTCAGGTGAACCGGCACGCCGCGTTCGGGCTGGGCATCCACCGCTGCGTGGGCTCGCATCTGGCCCGGATGGAGCTGCGGGTGGCGCTGGAGGTGTGGCTGGAGCGCATCCCGGTGTTCGGCCTGGCCGATCCGGAGGCGGTGACGTGGGCGGCCGGCCAGGTGCGGGGGCCGCGCACGCTGCCGCTGACCCTGGGGCGGTAATGCCGGGAGAGGCCGGTCTCCGGTAGGTTGGCGCGAGGAAGCGCTTTCCCGCCGGAGGACCCCCGTGAGCATTTCCGACCTGGCCGACGTCCACGCCGCGTGGCTGCCTCCGGAGGCGTTCCGGGCGATCGGCTCGCGCCGCACCCTCGTGCTGGGCGGCGACGGCGTCGCCACCGTGCATGACGAGGTGGCGACGGCCTGCGCCCGGTTCGGCGGCAGGATGAACGATGGCGACGCCGCCGAGCTTGTGCTCGCGCTGACGTCGGCGGCGGGAGCTCCCGCCGCCGACGGGATCGGCCCGGAGGGGTACGCGCTCGGCCGCCGCGACGGCGTCACCACCGTGCTCGCCGACGACCCGGCCGGGCTGCTGTACGGGCTGTTCCACGTGGTGCGGCTGGGCGAGGCGGCGTTCGGCGCGGACCGGCCGGTCGAGCACCACCGGCCCGCGCTGCGCCGCAGGATGCTCGACCACTGGGACAACGTCGCCGTGCACCCGGTGATGGGCCAGGTCGAGCGCGGCTACGCGGGCGGTTCGATCTTCTGGCGGGACGGCGGCCCGCGGGGCGACCTGGCCAGGGTGCGCGCCTACGGGCGGCTGCTGGCCGCGATCGGCGTCAACGCCATCGCCGTCAACAACGTGAACGTGCACGCCGCCGAGGCCCGGCTGCTGACCGACCGGCTCGGCGACGTCGCCGCGATCGCCGGCGAGCTGCGCCCGTACGGCATCCGCGTGCACCTGTCGGTGAACTTCGCCGCGCCGGTCACGCTGGGCGGGCTGCCGGTCGCCGACCCGCTGGACGAGGACGTGCGCGCCTGGTGGGCGGGCACGACCGCACGCGTGTACGAGGCGATCCCGGACTTCGGCGGTTACGTGGTCAAGGCCGACTCCGAGGGGCAGCCGGGCCCGTTCGCCTACGGGCGCACCCACGCGGACGGCGCGAACATGCTGGCCGACGCGCTGGCCCCGTTCGGCGGCGTGGTGCACTGGCGCGCGTTCGTCTACAACCACCGCCAGGACTGGCGCGACCGCTCCACCGACCGGGCCCGTGCCGCCCACGACCACTTCGCGCCGCTCGACGGGCAGTTCAGGGACAACGCGATCGTGCAGGTCAAGCACGGGCCGATGGACTTCCAGCCGCGCGAGCCGGTCTCCCCCGTGATCACCGCCATGCCGCGCACCCGCCTGGCGGTGGAGCTCCAGGTCACGCAGGAGTACACCGGCCAGCAGCGGCACGTGTGCTATCTCGCGCCGATGTGGAGCGAGGTGCTGGCCTTCGCCGGCGTCGCGGACGTGGCCGCCGGGGGCGGGCTGGTCGCGGTCTCCAACGTGGGCGACGACCCGTACTGGACCGGCCACCCGCTCGCCCAGGCGAACCTGTACGCGTTCGGCAGGCTGGCGTGGGCGCCCCGGGCGGACCCGGCCGCGATCCTGGACGAGTGGATCGGGCTCACGTTCCCGCAGGCCCCGGCCGCGCTGCGGGAGACGCTGCACGCGATCATGGACGGCTCGTGGCGGACGTACGAGCGTTACACCGCCCCGCTCGGCGTCGGGTTCATGGTCAACCCGGGCGACCACTACGGCCCGTCGGTCGACGGCTACGAGTACTCGCCGTGGGGCACGTACCACTTCGCCGACCGTGACGGCGTGGGCGTGGACCGGACCCGCGCCACCGGCACCGGCTTCGCCGGGCAGTACCCGGAACCGTGGGCGGGGACGTACGAGTCGCTCGACCGGTGCCCCGACGAGCTGCTGCTGTTCTTCCACCACGTCCCGTACGGGCACGTGCTGCGCAGCGGGTCGACGGTGATCCAGCACATCTACGACACGCACTTCGCCGGGGCGCGGGAGGCGGCCGGTTACCGGGAGCGGTGGGCGGAGGCGGCCGGGCTGGTGGACCCGGCGCTGCACGCCCGGGTGCGGGAGCTCCTCGACGAGCAGGTCCGCTGCGCCGAGGAGTGGCGCGACCAGGTCAACGCCTATTTCTTCCGCAAGTCGGGGGTGCCGGACGCGCACGGCCGGCGCATCCCCTGAGGCTCGGTCCTCGCGCAGGACCAGGACGCCGCCGGGCGTCCTGCGGCTTCAGCGGGTGAACCTCTCCTCGATCTCGGCGATCATCGGCCGGCTGTTGCGCAGCAGCGCCGCCGCCACCGCGAAGGCGAGCAGCGCCAGCGCCGCCTCCGAGGCGACCAGCGTGACGCCGCCCGCCAGCACCAGCAGGCACAGGTTGCCGAGCGTGGCGCCGGGCGCGCGCACCAGGAAGTACGCCGCCAGCCGCGCCACGTCGGCGGTGCGGAACGCGTACAGGGAGGTGATCACCAGGGCGTTGGCGACCCACAGGGTGGCCGCGACGGCGACCACGACGAGGAGCGCCGCCCACCAGCCGGGCAGGCCGGAGGCGCCGAAGTTGGCCAGGGTGAGGCCCGCGACGGCCAGCCAGGCCAGCCACGGCGTCCAGATCTTCAGCACGCCGCCCGCGTTGGCCCGGTAGCCCCGCCAGAACGCGGCGGCGGGCCGCAGGTCGGCGAGGTCGCGGGAGCGGCGGCGCAGCGCGTAGACGGCGGCGGACAGCGCCGGGCCCACGGGCAGCAGGCAGGCGACGGCCAGCGGGACGTTGCCGGGGTCGCGGTCGAGCAGGGTCAGCCCCGCCAGGCCGGGCACGACCCCGGCCAGGAACAGCAGCTCGATCGTCAGCAGGGTGTAGACGAGCGCGGCGGCCCGGGAGAGCACCCCCTCGCCGAACCGCCCGCCCGCCGCCGGGATCTTCGTCACGCTCAGCCGTGTTCCTTCTTGAACCGCTCGTAGGCGGTGTTGACCAGGTTGATGTAGCTGGTGGAGCTCTTGGCCTCCAGCTCCTTGACGTAGGCGTCCCACTCCGACAGCGGCCGGTCGCCCAGGATGAACTTGAGCGTGTTCTGGTCGACGTGGTCGCGCAGCGCGGTCTCCCACAGCGCCGCCTGCTCGCGCTCCTCGTCGGTGAACGGGCGCGGCGGCGGCACCGGGAGCGCCTGACGGGCGTTGATCACGGCCTGGAACTCCTTCTCCTCGTCGGAGAAGGTGGACTGGAGCAGCGACGTCCGGCCGCCGTAGGCGAACACGCCGTTGCTGAAGCCGAAGTCCTTCTGCAGGTGCTTGGAGCCGTCGGGGTTGAGCCCGATGAAGTCGACGTCCTCGTTCAGCTCGTACTCGCCCTCGCCGGCCTTGGTGTAGGTGACGCCCTCGACGCCCCACTTGGCGAACTCCTGGCCGGCGTCGGAGTACCAGAGCCAGTCGATGAACTGCATCATGGCGACGAAGTTCTCGCTGTCCAGCGCCTTCTTGGAGATCATGATGCCGTTCTCCAGGCGGTTGCCGGCCTTGACGTCGCCGAGCGGGCCCGTGGGCGTCGGGATCTTGACGAGCTTCGCGTCCGGGTCGAACTTCTTCAGCGGCGGCCGGTAGTCGTTGACCAGCGTCTGCGCGTTCGTGCTGATGACGAACGACTTGCCGCCGACGATCTTCTGGATGGCGGCGTCGTCCGACTGGGTGAACGACTCGGGGTCGAGCAGCTTCTCGGCCACCAGCTTGTTCAGGTACTCCAGCACGGCCTTGTACTGCGGCATGCTGCCGGTGAAGGCGAACTTCCCCGCGGCGGCGTCCCAGGTGGCGTGCTGGTAGCCCCAGCCGCCGGGCGCGCCGTGGGCGGCGCCGACGATGTTGAGCAGGTTGCCGCCCGGCGTCGGGACGCCCCACCGGTCGGTCATCGGGTAGAGGTCCGGATACTCCTGCTTGATGGCCTTGAGCAGCGTGTGGAGCTCGTCCCAGGTCTTCGGGACCTGGAGGCCGTGCTTGTCGAGGATGTCGGCCCTGACGGCCAGCGAGTAGTCGAGCCAGATGTTCTCGTGCAGGCCGGGCAGCAGGTAGAAGCGGCCGTCGGCCTGGCGGAGGGTGTCCAGGTCGGCCTTCATGTTCCACTTGGCGACCTTGTCCTGGAAGTGCGGCATCAGGTCGACGTAGTCGCTGACCGGCAGGATCGCGCCGGAGGCGACGAACGGCTCCTCCTGGTGCGGGTAGGTCTTGGGGATGATGAGGGGGGCGTCTCCCGCGCCGATGAGCAGGCTGCGCTTCTTCTCGTAGTCGCTGAGCGGCACCGTGACCGGGTCGAACGTCACGCTGGTGCGCTTCTCCAGCTCCGACCAGAACAGCCAGTCCTTCTTGAGCGCGTAGTTCGGGTGGTTGTTGTACAGGACGGAGAAGGTCAGCGGCACGGTGGCCTTGAACTGGTCGCCGACGGCGTACTTGGGCATCGCGCCCGCCTTGTTGCCCAGGCCCGGCTTCCCGGCGGCGGGCGCGGCCGGGGCCTCGCCGCTGCACGCGGTGGCGGCCAGGGCGAGCGCGCCGAACGTGAGGAGCGCCTGGCGGCGGGTGACGCGGCGGGTGACTCTGTGCATGGGGGGTTGCCTTTCCCGTGGGGAGACGGCGGCCCCTATCCCTTGACGGCTCCGAGCATGACGCCCGAGACGAAGTAGCGCTGCACGAAGGGATAGACGGCCAGGATGGGGAGGACGGTGAGCACGATGGTCACCGACTGGATGTTGGCGGCGGCCTGCGTCAGCTCCCCGGCCACGGCGCCGGCGTTCTCCACGCCCGTGGCTCCGGCGATGAGGTTGCGCAGGTAGACCGTCACGGGGAACAGCTCCGACTCGTTCATGTAGAGGAACGCCGCGAACCACGAGTTCCAGAACGAGACCGCGTAGAAGAGCACCATCGTGGCCACCACCGCCTTCGACAGCGGCAGCGTGATCCGCCACAGGATGCCGTAGGTGTTGAGCCCGTCGATGGCGGCCGCCTCCTCCAGGTCGTCCGGCAGGCTCTCGAAGAACGCCTTCATCACCAGCAGGTTGAAGACGCTGATCGCGTTGGGCAGCGCGATGGCCCACACGGAGTTGCGCAGGCCGAGGCTGGTGACCAGGACGTAGTTCGGGATCAGGCCGCCGGAGAAGATCATGGTGAAGACGGCGATCCAGATGAGCGCCGTGCGGCCCTTGAGGTGCTTCTTCGACAGCACGTAGGCGTAACAGGTGGTCAGCACGATCGCGACCAGCGTGGCGACGACCGTGTAGTACACGGTGTTGCCGTAGTTGCGCCAGAACATCGGGTCGGAGGCGACGATCTCGTACGTGGTCAGGTTGAAGCCGCGCGGGATCAGGTTCACCTCGCCCGCGCGGATGTACGTCTCCTCGCTGAACGAGCGGGCCAGGATGTTGAAGAACGGGTAGAGCGTGACGGCCACGACGCCGGTGAGGACGACGGCGTTGACCGCCTGGAAGACCCGGTAGCCCCGGCTCGTGCCGACTGTCACCACAGGCTCGTCCCTACTGTGCGGCGGGAGATCACGTTCGCCGACACGACCAGCACCAGGCCGATGAGCGCCTCGAACAGGCCGATGGCGGCCGCGTAGCTGAAGTTGCTGGACAGCACGCCCATCCGGAACAGGTACGTGGAGATCACGTCGGCGGTGGGGTACGTCAGCGGGTTGTAGAGCAGCAGGATCTTCTCGAAGCCCACGGCCAGGAACGTGCCGAGGTTGAGGATCATCAGGGTGACCGCCGTGGGCCGGATGCCCGGCAGCGTCACGTGCCAGATCTGCCGCCACCGGCCGGCGCCGTCCATCCGGGCGGCCTCGTACAGCTGCTCGTCGATGGTGGTCAGGGCGGCGAGGTAGAGGATGGTCCCCCAGCCGACGGTCTGCCACACCTCGGACGAGACGTAGATCGTCCGGAACCACTCGGGCTGCTGCAGGAACGTGACGGGCTCCTCGCCGAGCGACTTGAGCACCTGGTTGATCGGGCCGTCGACGGCCGTCATCTGCATGACGAGCGCGGCCACGATGACGACCGACAGGAAGTGCGGCAGGTAGGACACCGACTGCAGGAACCGCTTGAGCCTGCGGGTGCGGATCTCGTTCAGCAGCAGCGCCAGCACGATCGGCAGCGGGAAGCAGAACAGCAGCGTCAGCCCGCCGAGCACGAGCGTGTTGGTGAACACCGTCCAGAACGTCGGGTCGGACAGGAACATGTTGACGTAGCGGAGGCCGACCCACTCCTCGCCGAAGAGGTTGCCGCCGGGCTGGAACTTGCGGAAGGCGATGACGTTGCCGAGCATCGGCGCGTAGCGGAAGATCAGGAAGAACAGCAGCGGCAGGATCGCCAGTGTGTAGAGCTGCCAGTCGCGGCGCAGCGCCCGGCGCCAGGTGCGGTCCTGGGGTTTCACGACCGCTCCTCGGGCGCGATCCGCGTCACCGGCCGCAGCTTCCGGTCGTGCCCCACCTCGCGTTCCCGGCCGTCGAGGCGCAGCGGCAGCGCCGCCACCAGGTCGCCCGCCGAGCGCCCGAACCGCAGCTCGACGTCGCCGGGCTCGACGACGCGGCGGCCGCGCACGCCGGTGAACGCGGTGAGGTCCGCCGGGACGGTGAACGTCACCACCGCGCCGTCGCCCGGTTCCAGCGGCACCCGGGCGAAGCCGAGCAGGCGGGCCACCGGCCTGGTCGTCTGGGCGACGGGGTCGTGCAGGTAGAGCTGGACGACCTCGGCGCCCGGCCGCTCCCCCGTGTTGCGCACGGTGATCTCGACCGTCGCCTCGCCGTCCACGGGCCACACGTCCGGCCCGACCACCCGCGCCCCGCTCCACTCGAACGCGCTGTAGCCGAGCCCGTGCCCGAACGGGAACGCCGGCGTCGGGTCGACCGACGACACCTCGCTGCGGCGGCCGAGCGGCGGCGACAGGTACGTGGCGGGCAGCCCGCCGGCGTCGCGCGGGACGCTGACCGGCAGCCGGCCGGACGGGTTCACCGCGCCGGTGAGCACCTCGGCCAGCGCCTGGCCGCCGAGCTGGCCGGGGAAGAAGCCGCAGACGACGGCCGCGGCGGCGTCCGTCCCGGGGCCGAGCGCGTACGGGCGGCCGGCGAGCAGCACCAGGACCACGGGGGTGCCGGTGGCGAGCACCGCGCGCACCAGCTCGGGCTGCACGCCGGGCAGGCGGAGGTCGGCGGCGTCGCAGCCCTCGCCTGAGGTGCCGCGCCCGAACAGCCCGGCCCGGTCGCCGACGGCGAGCACGCACACGTCGGCGGCCTCGGCGGCGGCGACCGCCGCCGCGATGCCGGAGGTGTCGTCGCCGCTGACGTCACAGCCCCGCGCGTACGCGACGCCGGGGACGAGGGCGTCGAGCGCCTGGCGCAGCGAGGGGACCTCCAGCCCGAGGCCGTGCTCCGGGTGGCCGCCGACGTGCAGGGGGAAGGAGTAGCAGCCGAGCATCGCCATCGGGTCATCGGCCACCGGCCCGACCAGCGCGACCCGCGCGCCGGGGGCAAGCGGGAGGACGCCGCGGCTGTTGCGGAGCAGCACGACCGCCTGGCGGGCCAGGCGCAGCGCGATGTCGCGGCCCCGGTCGTCGTCCAGGCGCAGGTTCTCGACGTCGTCCGGCAGGGGCCGCCAGTCCGGGTCGAGCAGGCCGAGCTCGGCCTTCTGCGCCAGCACCCGGCGCAGCGCCCGGTCGATCAGCGCGTCGCTCACCGTGCCCGCCTTGACCGCGTCGATCAGCGGGGCGCCGAACGTGTCGACGGTGGGCAGCTCGACGTCGATCCCGGCGCGCAGGGCCAGCCCGGCGGCCTGTCCCCCGTCGGCGGCCAGGCCGTGCAGCTTCTGCAGGAACCGGACCGCGAAGTAGTCGGCGACGACCGTGCCGGTGAAGCCCCAGGTGTCGCGGAGCAGGCCGGTGAGCAGGCTCTCGTCGGCGGCCACGGGCAGGCCGTCGATCTCGGAGTAGGAGTTCATCACCGAGCGGGGGCCGCCCAGGCGCAGCGCCATCTCGAACGGCGGCAGCACCACGTCGGCCAGCTCGCGCGGCCCCATCGGCACGGGGGCCAGGTTGCGCCCGCCCCGGGAGGAGGCGTACCCGGCGAAGTGCTTGAGCGTGGCGACGATCCCGGCGCCCTCCAGGCCGCGCACGTAGGCGGCGCCGAGCGTGCCGACGAGGTAGGGGTCCTCGCCGATCGTCTCCTCGGTGCGGCCCCAGCGGTAGTCCCTGGTCACGTCCACCACCGGGGCCAGGCCCTGGTGGACGCCGGCGGCGCGCAGGGAGCGGCCGATGTGTCCGGCCATCTCCTCGACCAGCGCCGGGTCGAAGCTCGCGCCCCAGCTCAGCGGGGCGGGGTAGACGGTAGCGCGCCAGGCGGCGAAGCCGGTCAGGCACTCCTCGTGCACCTGGGCGGGGATGCCGAACCGGCCGGCGGCCACGATCTCGGCCTGGGAGGCGGCCAGCGAGCGGGCGCCGGCGACCGGGTCTACCGGGGCGGTGCCGAACGGGCGGGTGAGCTGGCCCAGGCCGTGGGCGATGACCTCGCTCCACTCGACGCCCGCCATGTCCTCCTGGTGCGGGGCGACGCCGCCCCCCGACGCGTCGGCGCCCACCCACACCCCGGCGAGCTGGGCGACCTTCTCCTCCAGCGTCATGAGCGGGATCAGCGCCTCGGCGCGCTCCGCAGGGGACAGCCGGGGATCACGCCAGGGCTCGGGGGCGGTGTCGGTTGGCATGCCATCCCTTCGGCCGACGGAATACGAAACTTTCGAGAAGATTCCGTTAATTGCGGCAACCTAAGGGGCTCGTCGTGGTGTGTCAAGAGTTGCGTCATCTGCCGTTATGCGTATAGTTCGGGACTGTCAGGCCGAAAGTTGCGGGCTTTGACGGCAGGGGTTGCCCGAAAGTTTCCGAAAAAATAGGATGCCGGGCGATGACCACTCCCCGCTCCGCGACGATCGCCACCGTGGCCGGTGAGGTCGGCGTCTCCGTGACGACGGTCTCCAAGGTCCTCAACGGCCATCCCGACGTCGCGCCCGAGACCCGGGCCCGCGTCGAGGCGAGCCTCGCCCGCCACCAGTACCGGCGCCGGACCCGGCGCCGATCGTCCGGATCGGGCCAGCTCGACCTGGTCTTCCACGAGCTCGACTCGGCCTGGGCCGTCGAGATCATCCGCGGGGTCGAGGCCGTGGCCGCCACGGCGAAGGTCGAGATGGTGCTGTCCCAGCTCGGCGGCAAGCACCGGCCGCCCGCCGAATGGCTCAACGCCGTGCTCGCCCGCCGGCCGCTCGGCGTGGTGTTCGTGCTGTCCGGGCCCACCCCGGCCCAGCAGGAACGGCTCCAGCGGCAGGGCATCCCGGTCGTCGTCGTCGACACCGACAGCGCGACCGCCGCCTCCGTGCCGACGGTCGGCTCCAACAACTGGGACGGCGGCCTGCTCGCCACCCGCCACCTGCTGGAGCTCGGCCACCAGCGCATCGCGATCGTCTCCGGCCCCGAGGACGTGCTGTGCAGCCGGGCGCGCGTGGCCGGGTTCCGCTCGGCGCACGAGGAGGCCGGGCTGGAGGCCGACCCCGAGCTGGTCCGCTACGGCAACTTCTACATCGACGCCGGCTACGAGCACGGCATGGAGCTGCTGTCCCGCCAGGACCGCCCGACCGCGATCTTCGCCGGGGCCGACATGCAGGCGCTCGGCGTCCTGCGCGCGGCCCGGCGGCTCGGGATCGACGTGCCCCGGGAGCTGTCGGTGATCGGGTACGACAACCTGCCGATGTCCGAATGGATCGATCCGCCGCTGACCACCGTCAACCAGCCGTTGCGCGACATGTCGGGGATGGCCGCCCAGATGCTGCTCGACCTGGCGCGCGGCGCGGAGCTCGCCAGCAGCCGCATCGACCTGGTCAACGAGCTCGTCGTCCGCGCCAGCACCGCCCCACCGCCGGCGTGATCTACTCCAGGCGGGCCCGCTTCGGGAGCAGGAAGCCCAGGCAGAACGTGACGGCCGTGGCCCCGGCAGCGAGCAGCGTCACCCGGGCCGCCGCCTCGGCGAAGCCCGCCGTCCCGGCCGTGGAGAAGAACACGGTGCCGAGCACCGCCACCCCCAGCGACGCGCCGACCTGCTGGAAGGCCGACAGCATGCCGGACCCCGAGCCGACCTCGTGGTCGCGCAGCCCGCCGACGATGATGTCGAACAGCGGCACGAAGATCATTCCCATGCCGATCCCGTACACGACCAGGGGCCCGGTCAGGTCCCAGCCGTCGAGCGCGACGCCGATGCCGGTGAAGACCGCGTACAGCCAGCCGAGGCCGGTGGTCATCAGGGCGAGGCCGAGGTGCAGGATGCGGCGGCCGAGCCGGTTCATCAGCGCGCCGCCGAAGGCGGAGCCGAGGAAGGCGCCCACCGCCCAGCCGGACATGGCCAGGCTGGCGTCCAGCGGCGAGTAGCGGAGCCCCACCTGCAGGAACAGCGCCACCACGAGCGAGAACCCGGTGATCGAGCCGAAGAAGGCGACCACGAACGCGACCCCTGAGGCGTAGGAGCGCCGGGCGAAGACGCCGAGGTCGACCAGCGGCGCGCGGCCCCGGCGGCGGAGCTGGTGCAGGACGAACAGGCCGAGCGTGGGCACCGAGGCGGCCAGCAGGACGAGCGTCCAGATCGGCCAGCCGAGCTCGTGGCCCTGAACCAGCGGCACGACGAGCATGGTCAGCCCCGCGCCCGCCAGCAGCGCGCCGGTGGTGTCGAGCCGGGCGCCCCGGGCGGTGGGCGGCACGGCGGGCAGCACCTTCCAGCCCACGGCCAGCGCGAACGCGCCCAGCGGCACGTTGATCAGGAACACCGACCGCCAGCCGCCTGCCTCGACGAGCAGCCCGGACACGATGGGCCCGAGGATGGTGGCCAGCCCGATCACCGGCCCGAGCAGGGCGAACGCCTTGCCGGTCCGCTCGCCGAACAGGTCGCGGATGAGGCCGAACGACTGCGGCACCATGAGCGCGCCGAACAGCCCCTGCAGCACCCGGGCGGCGATCATCGTCGCGGGCGAGAACGCCAGCCCGCAGGCCAGGGAGGCGACGACGAACCCGGTCACCCCGACCATCATCATCCGCTTGCGTCCGTACATGTCGCCGAGCCGCCCGCCGGTGAGCAGCCCGACGGCCATGGCGAGCGTGTAGCCGGCGACGATCCACTGCATGGTGGCGGCCGAGCCGCCCAGCTCGGCGCGGATGGCGGGGGCGGCCACGTTGCCGACGGTGCCGTCGAGCAGGTTGAGCAGGTCGGCCGCGAGGATCGCGAACAGCCCGGTCCAGCGCCTGGGCGGTGCCACGGCGACGGGCGCGGGGGGAGCGAGGACGGTCATGTGCTCGGCCCTTCGATTGGAACGGAACGCTACATTCCCATAATAGCAGAACGGAACGATCGGTTCCACAACCACAAGGCCCCCGGTACGCGACCGGGGGCCTTGGCGGTGAAGCGGGACGCCTATCGGCGGCTGGACCAGAGCGGCTTGTTGTCCGTCGAGTAGACGATGACCCGGCCGTCGTTGCTCACCGACAGCCACGCGCCCGGGTTGCCCGCCGTCGGGCTCGTCCACAGAGCCTTGTCGTCACGGCCGACGACCACCCAGTTGCCCTCCCGCTGCATGATCGAGCGGGCGCCGGGGTGACCGGCCGTCGGCGTCGTCCACAGGCTCCGCGTGCCGTCGTACAGCACCGCGTTGCCCTCGTCCTGCTGGATCAGCTTGTAGCGGCCGTTGGCCGACTGCACCCACTGCCCCGGCCGCAGCACGTGGCCCGACGGCAGCTTGCCGAAGTACGTGTGCGACGACCACAGCGGCGTGTTCTCCCGCGAGTAGATCACCAGGTTGCCGCTCTGCGCGGGCAGCTTCAGGTACGCGCCCGGGTTCCCCGCCGTGGGCGTGGACCACAGCGGCTTGTTCCCGGCGTCGTAGATGACGAGGTTCCCCTCCTTCTGCATGGTGGTGCGCGCACCCCGGTTGCCGGACGTGGGCGAACTCCACAGCGCCCTGGTGCCGTCGTAGAACACCAGGTTGCCCTCACGCTGCTGGACCAGCTTGAACCGGCCGCCGCCCGACGTGAGCGACTGCCCGGGCAGCAGCCACTCCCCCGCGCCCAGCCGGTCCTTCGCGGCCACCGCAGTCTCGGCGGTCACAGCCGCCGCCGGCTGCGCCGCCGCCGCCGTGGTGAACTGCGCCGCGACCAGCAACGAACCCGCCGCGACGACCGCCGCCCCCGCGACCGCCTTCTTGAAAGCCTTCACTGCTTCCTTCCCCGATCATGTAGGCGAAACAACGGGTGGAAACCCTCGCAGGCGCGCTTGGCGTTTCGTTGGCGTCGCAGCTCCTAGCCGATCCTTAGCCCGCCCTTAGCGGCCCCCGCCATGCTGTGGCGGATGGATCTCCTGGAGTTTCGCCTGCTCGGGTCCATCGACGCCTGGAACGGGGGACAGAGGCTGGAGCTGGGGCCGCGCAAACGGCGGTACGTGCTCGCCGCGCTGCTGCTGACGCCCGGCACGCCCGTGGCCGTGGACCGGCTGATCGGCGCCGTATGGGACGGCAGCCCGCCCGACAGCGCCCGCGTCACCGTGCAGGGCCACGTCTACCGGCTGCGCAAACTGCTCGGCGACGAGCTGCTGGAGACGACGCCGACCGGCTACGTGCTGCGCGTCGAACCTGAACGGGTCGACGCGCTGCGGTTCCGCCGGCTCGTGGCCGAGGCCGCCCAGGCCGGCGACCGGCGCGGCGCCGACCTGCTCGACGAGGCGCTGTCGCTGTGGCGCGGCCCCGCCCTCGGCGAACCGGGGCTGGCCGCCGCCATCGACCTGGAGGAAGCCAGGCTGGCCGCCGTCGAGGACCTGGCCCGGCGCCGCCTGCGGCTCGGCGAGCCCGAGCGGGTCGTGGCCGCGCTCCGCACCGCCGTCGCCGCCGGTCCTCACCGGGAACGGCTGGTGGCTCTCCTCATGACCGCCTTCTACCGCCTGGGCCGCCAGGCCGAAGCCCTCGACCTCTACGAACGCACCCGCGCCGGCCTCGCCGCCGACCTCGGCGTCGACCCCGGCCCCGAACTCCGCTCCACCTTCGAAGCCGTCCTCCAACGCACCCTCTGACACCCGATCCCCAAGACAGGGAGACACCCGCCCTCCTCGGGGAAGCGGGGTGCCCTCCCCTCCGGCGGGGGTGCCGGCCTGTCGGGGCGGGCCCGGCGTCTTCCCAGGGTGGGCGCCGTCCACCAGGGCGGGGTGGTGGGACCTGGGTCAGGGGGTCATCCCCAGGTCGAGGCCGCCGCTCTCCAGGGCGGGGGCGCCGTCCCTCAGGTCGGGGGTGGTGGGGTGGAGCCAGGGCGGGCGGGCGCCGAGGGCGCGGAGGCGGGTGCGGGCGCGGGCGGCCAGGGGGGCCGCCTGGTCGGGGCGGCCGTCGCGGACGAGGCAGGCGGCCGCCGCCAGCATGGCGTCGGCCTCGTCGAGCCGGTGGCCGAGCTCCCGGTGCAGCTCGGCGGCCCGCAGCGCGTCTCCGGCCGCCCCCTCCGGGAGGCGGGCCGACACCGTGAGCGCCTGCCCTTCCAGCCGCCGCAGCCCGTGCGCGCGGGCGAGCTCGAGCGCCTCGGAAACGCGCCGACCGGCCTCCCCGGAGGTCCCCGCGCGCTGCCGCAGCGTCGCCAGCACAAGGTGGGCGCGGGTCTTGGGGTACGGGTGCGCCCCCCGCTCGGCGTAGGAGGCGACCACCCGCTCCAGGAGCGCGCACCTGGCGTCGAGGTCTGCGGTCTCGTCCACCCAGGCCAGCGTGGACAGCGCCTCGTCGTGCTCGCCCGCGACCCCCCTGCCGCGCGTGGCCTCGACGGCCCGGCGCGCGTGCTCCACGGCGGCGCCGACGTCGCCGCGCAGGTAGTGGGTCATGGCGACGCTGCCGTAGGCCGCCGCCTCCCGGAAGCGGGAGCCGAACTCCGGCTCGCCGCCGAGCGCCACCCCGAACGCCTCCTCGGCCGCGCCCAGGTCGCCGAGCGCCAGGTGCACGTCCCCCAGGATCGCGTACGCGCGCCCGCGCCACGACCGGCTGCCGCCGAGCGCCCGGAACAGGTCGATGGCGCGCCGCTGCTGCTCCAGCGCCTCCCCGGCCCGCCCCTGCCACAGCAGGGCGAGGGCGTGGTTCTCCAGGGTGGCGGCCAGTTTGGCCGACGGTTCGAGCTTCTCCCAGACGCGGATGACGCGCTCGTAGTGGCGGGTGCTGCCGGCGAGGTCGCCGCGGCTGGTGCCCGCCGTGGCCAGGTTGGTCAGCGTCATGAGCACGCCGGGCGTCCAGCCGATGTCCTCGTAGTGGGCCGAGGCGCGCTCGTAGTGGGCGATGGCGGCGTGCGGGTCGTTGAGCACGAGCCGGGCGTTGCCCAGCGTGTGGTGCATGCTGCCCTGCCCGGCGGTGTCACCGGCCTGTTCGGCGGCGCGCAGCCCGGCGCGGGCCAGGGAGAGGATCACCTCCAGGTGGACGCGCCCGTTCATGAACGCGCGCAGCACCTCGATCAGCCGCCACAGCATCCGGTGCGCGCCGAGCTGGATCGCCTGGTCGAGGACGGCGAGCAGGTTGTGCTGTTCGGCGTCGAGCCAGGCGCGGGCCCGGGCGGGGTCGTCGAGCGGCTCGGCGTCGAGCGGCGGGTCGTCGGCGCTGAGCGGCAGCAGCTCGTTGGCGGGCGCGAGGAGGGCGGCGGCGGCCCGCGCCGTGTGCAGGTAGTAGGCGTGCAGGCGGGTGCGGGCGGGCTCGTCGTCCGGCTGCCGCCGCTCGCGCGCGTACAGGTGGATCAGGTCGTGCAGGCGGAAGCGGCCGGGCGCGTGCTCCTCGATGAGGTGGGCGGAGGCGAGCGCGCCCAGCAGGCGCGTGGCCGTGGCGGCGTCGGCGCCGGCGAGCCGGGACGCGGTGGCCACGGTGAAGTCGCAGCCCGGCGCCAGCCCGAACCGGCGGAACAGCAGCGCGGCGTCGGGGGCGAGCGAGGCGTACGAGCGGCCGAAGGCGGTGGCGACGGCCGCCCGCGGGTCGCCTTCGACGCTGAGCGTGCGCCACCGGTCGGCGCGCAGCTCCGCGGTGTAGCTCTCGACGCCGAGGCCGGGCCGGGCGGCGAGGTTGGCGCCCGCGATGCGCAGGGCGAGCGGCAGGTGGCCGCAGAGCCCGGCCATCTCGGCGACCGCCCCGGGCTCGGCGCCGATCCGGTCGGGCCCGGCCACGTCGGCGAGCAGGTCGCGGGCCTCGACGGGGGTGAGCGTGCCGAGCGTCAGGCTGCGGGCGCCCTCCAGGGCGACCAGGCCGCGCAGGCTGTCGCGGCTGGTGACGATCACGGCGCAGCCGGTGCCGCCCGGCAGCAGGGGGCGCACCTGGCCGGCGTTCGCGGCGTTGTCGAGGACGACGAGCAGCCGCCGGCCTGCCGTGAGAGAGCGGTAGAGGTCGGCCTGTTCGGTCGCGCCCGCGGGGACGGAGCCGACGCCGAGCGCCCGCAGGCAGCGGGTGAGCGCGCGTTCGGGGGGCACCGGGTCGCCCTGGCCGTAGCCGTTGAGGTCGACGTGGAGCTGCCCGTCGGGGAACTCGGCCGCCAGCCGGTGCCCGGCCCGCACGGCCAGCGCCGACTTCCCGGCCCCGGCGGCCCCGGTGACGAGTACGATCTGGCGCTCGCGGAGCAGCGCGCAGAGCCGGTCGAGCTCGGCCCGGCGGCCGGCGAACCCGGCGGTCTCCATGGGGAGCTGCCTCGGCACCACCCGCCCGCCCGCCGGAGCGGGCGAACCAGACGCGGACGAGCTGGACGCGGGCGAGCCAGGCGCAGTCGAACCGGGCGCGCGCGAACCGGGCGACGTCGTCTGCGGGTGGCCGGTCGTCAGCACCACGCGCCCGGCCGACGGCGGCGGGGCGCCGGACAGGATGCTCGCGTGCAGGTCGCGCAGGCGGGGCCCGGGGTCCACGCCCAGCTCGTGCGCGAACAGCCGCCGGACCTCCCGGAACAGCTCCAGCGCCTCCGGCGCGCGCCCGCCGTGCCACAGCGCGACCATGGCCAGCTCGTGCGGCCGTTCGCGGAACGGCTGCTCGTGCCGCAGCTCCCGCAGCACGACCGGCACCTCGTGGTGGCGGCCCAGCTCGGCCAGCGCGGCGGCGTACTCCTCCAGCAGCGCCCACCGCTCCTCCAGCAGCGGCCCGCGCACCCGCTGGTCGACCCAGACGCCGCCGATGCCCTGGAGCGGCTGGCCGCGCCACTCGTCCAGGGCCCGCGACCAGGCGCGGGCGGCGTCGGCGGGCCGGGCGGCGGCGCGCCCTTCGGCGGCCAGGCGGCGGAACCGGCCGAGGTCGACCCGGTCGGCGGGCACGGCCAGCGCGTAGCCGGCCGCGCCGCTGTCGATCAGGTCACCGGCGGCCTTGCGGAGCTGGGACACGTGCCCCTGCACGATGGTCTTGGCGGTCTTGGGCGGTTCGTCGTCCCACAGGGCCTCGCTCAGCCGCTCCACGGACACGTAGCCGCCGAGGTGCGCGGCGAGCAGCCCGGCGACGCACCTCTGCTGGGCTCCCCCCAGCGGCACCCCCGAACCGCCGCCGTCCCGCACCTCCACCGGGCCGAGCACGCGGATGTCCACAACGTCCGAGCATAATCACGCGGGCGAGCCGGGCGAGTTGATCAGGCGGGCGCCTTCATCAGCTCGTGTGAGACCTCGCCGAGGACGCCGCCGACGCCCCGGTCCAGGGCGGCCTTGGCGTGGCGGACGGCGTCCAGCGTGTTGCCCGCGGCGCTGGGCGAGTCCTCGACGCTCATGCGCACCTCGACCTCCAGCGGCGACCCGCCGAACCCCTCGCCTTCGAGGCGGATGTAGGCGACCTTGCGGTCCTCCAGGAACGGGATGTAGTCGGCGCCGACGTGGGCGGCGGTGCCCGCGCCCGCGACCTTGGTGGCCCGCTTGGTCTGCATGCTCACGGGGTCGAGCAGGTTGAGGAAGTCCATGTTGCCGCCGCCGAGCAGCTGGTAGCCGTCGCCGAGCCGTACCCCTCCCGAGGTGAGGGCGTCGACGAGCGCGCGGTGCACCAGCGTGGCGCCGAAGGAGCTCTTCAGGTCGTCGCCGACCAGCGGCAGCCCGGCGGCGGCGAACCGGGCGGCCCACTCGGGCGAGCGGGCGAGCACGGCGGGCATGCAGTTGACGTAGGCGCAGCCGGCCGCGAGGGCCGCCTCCGCGTACATCTCGCTCTCGCGCTGGGCGCCGGCCGGCAGGAAGCTGACCGCGACGTGGGCGCCGCGCAGCCGTTCCGCGGCCTCGTGCGGGGCGGCCACCTCGACGCCGAGGCAGGGCACGTCGGCGAACTTGCGCGCGTTGTTGGGCGCCGCCCAGATCGCCTCGGACAGGTCGAGGCCGATCTTGCCGGGGTCGGCGTCGAAGGCGGCCGTGAAGCGCACCTGGGAGACGGCGTAGCCGGCGCAGATCGGGTTCCGCAGGCCGGGGGCGTCACCGTCGCGGTAGTACTCCACCCCCTGGACGAGGGAGGACGCGCAGTTGCCCACGCCGATCAAGGCCACGTTCACAGTCGTCATGCGTGGATTTTCCCGTATCCGCAGGTTCGCGTGGCCCAGTCCACGGAAGGGCCTTTCACGTGACACGTATCGCGATCGTGGGCAGCGGATTCGGCGGCTTCGCCTGTGCCAGGCTCCTCGAACGGCGGCTGCGGCCAGGCGAGGCGGAGATCGTCCTCATCACGCCCAAGGACTACAGCCTCTACCTGCCCCTGCTGCCCCAGGTCGCCGCCGGGGTGCTGCAGCCGCGCTCGATCGTGGCGCCGCTGCACACCAAGCTGCGTCACGCCAAGCTGCTGCCGGGCGTCGCGATGGACGTGGATCTCGACTCCCGCACGTGCGAGGTGTTCAAGATCAGCGGGGAGACCGTGCGGGTGCCGTTCGACGTGATCGTGCTGGCTCCGGGCAGCAAGACGCGCACGTTCGACATCCCGGGCCTGTCCGAGCACGCGCGCGGCATGAAGACGCTGGCCGAGGCCGTGTACCTGCGCGACCAGGTGATCGCCCAGCTGGAGCTGGCGGCGATCGCCCACGACGCCGAGGAGCGGGCCTCGCGGTGCGGATTCCTGGTGGTGGGCGGCGGCTACTCGGGCGTCGAGACGGCGGCGACGCTCCAGCTCGTCACCCGCAAGGCGCTGCACCGCTTCCCCGGCCTGGACCCGGGGCTGGTCCGCTGGACGCTGATCGACATCGCGCCCAAGCTGATGCCGGAGCTCGGCGAGCAGCTCGGCGCCGCCGCGATGCGGCTGCTGCGGCATCGCGGCATCGACGTGCGGCTGGGCGTCACGGTGGAGCGGCTGACGGGCGAGTCGGCCGCGCTCACCGACGGCACCACGCTGCCCACGCGTACGGTCGTCTGGACCGCCGGGGTGACGCCGAGGCCGGTGGTGGCGAGCCTGGGCACCGAGACGGTCAAGGGACGGCTGGTGGTCGGCACCGACCTGGTGGTGCCGGGGCACGGCGGCGTGTTCGGGCTGGGTGACGCGGCGGCGGTGCCGGACCTGACCAGCGCCTCCGGCCTGCCCTGCGCCCCGACGGCGCAGCACGCCCACCGGCAGGCGGCGACGGCCGCGTACAACGTGGTGGCGGCGCTGCGCGGGCGGCCGCTGCGCGAGTACCGGCACCACGACATCGGCTTCGTCGTGGACCTCGGCGGCGCGGACGCGGTGGCCAGGCCGTTCGGGATCGACCTGGCGGGCCCGCCCGCGCAGCTCGTGACGCGCGGCTATCACCTGCTGACGGCGCCCACGGGCCGTTCCAAGCTGCGCATCGGCGGCGACTGGCTGCTGAACGCGATCACCGGCGACGACCTGATCAGGCTCGACTTCCTCCAGGACACGCCGGGCACGCTCGACGACCTGGAGCACATGCCGATCAGGCGGGGCCAGAGCCGGGAGCGGGCAGGGGCACCCCCACGGTGATCTCGTTGCCGAGCTTGTGCTCGCCGAGCAGCCCGAGGTCGTCGCCGCTCCAGAACCGGCCGGGGTCGTACCAGTTGGGGCGCCGGCCCGCGGGCAGCAACCCCATCTCCTCGTACGTGACGGCCACGATCTCGGCGCAGTAGGCGCGCTCCAGCGTGTGCTCGCGCTCGCGGCGGCGCAGTTTGGGCACGCGGCCGCGCAGCCAGCGCCCGGCCAGCCGGGCCGTCGAGGGGAACGGCGTGCCGTCGAGCCTGGCGACCGCGCGCAGCGCCGCGTCCTCCATCTCGCGGGTGGCCTGCGGTTCGAGCTGGCGCAGCCAGGCCCGCTGGCCGTAGCGGGCGGCCCAGACGGTGACGGCGTCGCGCAGGTCGTGCAGTTGCACGCCCCGGTGGTGGCCGCCGGCCCACAGGTCGGGCAGCGACCTGCCGAGCTCGGCGTGCCACATCATGGGCGGCAGGTCCTCGATGACGATCGCCATGCCCACGTGGTTGACCGGGCTGTTGGTCATCGTCTGGATGGCCCGGTCGGGCACCGAGCGCCCGCGGAAGACCCACAGGTCACCGGTCCTGGTCAGCTCAACGGCCTCGTCGAGAGTCAGCACACGGCTAGCCTAGGCACATGCGCTGGTGGAAGATACTCGGGCTGGCCGGGATGGCGGGAGTGGCCGCGACCGGGGTGGCGATCGCGCGGGCCGAGCGGCGGCGCCGCGCCTACACCCCGGAGGAGATCAGGCAGCGGCTGCGCGAGCGGGCCGGGGATCAGCCGGAGGGCCGCAGGTCGTAGACGAAGACGACGTCCGGGTAGGCCGGGTTGTCGTCGTAGCCCTGCACACCGCCCAGGTAGGCGCGGCGGTAGTTGACCACCCACGGCATCGCCGCGGCGGCCTGGTCGTCGAGGACCTGCTTGGTGGCGCGGGCGAACATCCGCTGGGCGGTCGCCCTGTCGGTCACGGTGAGCTCGGGCAGCGAGTCGAGCAGCGCGTCGGTCGCCGGGTGGTTGAGGTAGGCCAGGTTGAAGACGGGCGGGTTCGCGCTGCGGAAGACGTTGCCGAACCAGGAGTAGCCGTCGGCGTAGTCGGGCCACCAGTACATGACGAGGATGTCCTGGCCGCGTTTCTTGCCCAGCTCCCACTGCTGGGTCCAGGGCAGGGCGCGCACCCGCAGCGTGATGCCGAGCCGGGCGAGCGTGGTGCGCAGGCTGCGGGCCAGCAGCCGCTGGTCGGTGTCGCCCTCGGTGTAGGTGAGCAGCAGCCGCAGCGGCCTGCCGCCCGGCCCGTAGCCGGCCTGGCGCAGCAGCCTGGTGGCGCCCGCCAGGTCCTGCCGCGGCGTCCGGCCGGGCACGTGGCCGACGAGCCCTTCGGGCACGACGCCGCTGGCGGGCGTGACCGCGCCGCGCAACGCCCTGACGACGCCCTCGTAGTCGACGGCCTTCTGGACGGCCCGCCGTACCCGCACGTCCTTCATGGGGCCGGTCGCGGTGTTGAAGAGCATCATCGCCGTCTGGAACGAGGGCCGCTCGACCGTGCGCAGGCCGGGCGTGCGCTCGGCCCGCGCGTACAGGCGCGGGGCGAGCCGGTGCACGAACGTCGCCTCGCCGCGCGTCAGCAGCTGGAAGGCCCGTTCGGGCTCGGGCACCACGCGGAACTTGACCGAGCGGTAGTGCGGCCGGTCCCAGCCTCCCCAGTAGCGGTCGTACGACCTCAGCGTGAGCTCGTCCTCCTGGCCCCGCCGCCAGGAGGCCACCGTGTACGGCCCGGTCCCGGCGTCGCGGCCGGCGCCGAACCAGGCGGTCAGGTCGCCGGCCGCCTGGGTGTCGTAGACGTAGGCCGCGTAGGCGGAGGAGGCCACGACGTCCAGCGGGACCGGGTAGCGCAGCGAGAACGTGACCGTGGCCGGGTCGTCGGCCCGGATGGAGGCGACGGAGTCCCAGATGTAGTAGGCCCCGGCCTTGAGCTGCCGGGTGCGCTCGATCGACGCCTTGACCGCGGCGGCGTCCAGCGGCCTGCCGGTGTGGAAGGTGACGCCCTGGCGCAGCGTGAACGTCCAGGTGCGGCCGTCGGCGGAGGAGCGCCACGAGGTGGCCAGGCGGGGGCCGGTCTTCTTGGTGACCGGGTTCCACAGGGTGAGGGTCTCGTAGATGTTCTGCATGGCGATGATCTCGTTGGAGTAGGACCGGGACGGGTCCCACTCCGTGATCACGCCGGTGTTCTCGACGTAGACGAACGCCGACTCCCCCGGTGACGCCTTCGGGACGGGCGCCTGAGCCGAGCAGGCCGCCAGTGTGATCACCAGCGCGGCGACCGCGGCGAGACGACGGCGCAACGCTTCTCCCTCTGTGACCGATCTACTGGCGAAACCTACTGCATGATCAACGCCAAGTGTCCAAAAGTGCCGAAAAATTGGGCATTCCGGAGATCGAATTGCTATTCTCATGGCTTGTCCCGTCCGGGGTTGCCAGCAGGGGACCGACCGGAGTGAGGTGTCATGGGTCGTAGCCGCACGATCCGCATGAAGATCATCGGCCTGCTGCTGGTTCCGCTCGCTTCGATGGTGGTGCTGTGGGGCGTCATCACCGTCGTCACCGCGGGCGAAAGCCTGGAGCTGCGCCAGTACACCACGCTCTGGACCAACCTGCGTCACCCCGCCTACAAGCTCGGCACCGAGTTGCAGCGTGAGCGCCTCGCCTCGGTGAAGCTGCTGCGCGCCGGGAGGGCGGCCGACCGTTCGGCCCTCACCCAGCAGCGCGCCCGCAGCGACAAGGCAAGGCAGCAATTCAGGATGCTCTCGGGCCGGTCCCGGGACACGTCGGAGGCGATCCGCAAGCAGGTGGACGCGGTGTACACCGAACTGGACGGGCTCGACGCCATCAGGGGCGAGATCGACACGGGCCTGGCCGACCGCCTGCGCGCAGTCGAGGCGTACAACGCGATCATGGACTCGCTCTTCGGGCTGCACCGCCGGGTGGGGTTCATCAAGGAGATCCCGATCTACGAGCAGGCGCGCGTGGTCATCGACCTCGGCTACGCCAAGGAGCTGCTCACCCGCGAGCAGGCCCTCGCCCTGGGCCCGACCACGCTCGCCGAGCGCCGGGTCTTCACCCAGATCGTCGGCAACCGGCGCTTCCTGCTCGACCACGCGCTCGGCGAGCTGGACCCCGCGCTGCGCGAGGCCCAGGTGTCCATCATCACCTCGCCCGACTACCAGCGGATGCGGCTGATGGAGGACCAGATCATCGCGGGCGGCTCGCCGCTCGGCTGGCTCGACACCACCGAAGGGCTGGCCAAGTCGTTCCAGGACGCCCAGCTCAAGGCCAGCATGGCGCTGTCGGCCCGGTCCGAGCCGGTGGCCGACTCGGTCCTCACCCGGGCGCTGCTGCTGGCCGGCACCGCGCTGCTGCTGATCGTCGTGTCGATCGCGTTCTCGCTGCGGATGGGCAACCGGCTCTCGCGCGAGCTGGGCACGCTGCGCGAGGCGGCGCTGGAGGTCGCCAGGGAGCGGCTGCCCGAGGTCGTGGCCAAACTGCGCAGGGGGGAGGCGGTGGAGGTGCCCGAGCTGTCGGTGACCAGCACCACCGTCGAGATCGACGACGTGGGCCAGGCGTTCTCCACCGTCCAGCAGACCGCCGTCGAGGCCGCCGTCGGCCAGGCGCAGCTCCGCGACGGCGTCGGCCACGTCTTCCGCAACCTGGCCAGGCGCAGCCAGGCGCTGCTGCACCGCCAGCGCATCCAGCTGGAGGGCATGCAGCACCGGGCGACCGACCCGGAGGCGCTGGACGACCTGTTCCGCCTGGACCACCTGACGACCCGCATGCGCCGCCACGCCGAGGGCCTGATCATCCTGTCGGGCGCCACCCCGGGCCGGGGCTGGAGCAAGCCCGTCCCGCTGCTCGACGTGGTCCGCGGCGCCACCGCCGAGGTGGAGGAGTACCCGAGGGTCGTCGTCGAGCCGATGCCCGCCCAGCGGCTGGCCGGGCCCGTGGTCGGCGACGTCATCCACCTGATCGCCGAGCTCATCGAGAACGCCACCGTCTACTCGCCGCCGCACACCTCGGTCGTGGTGCGCGGCGAGGTGGCCGCCCGAGGCTTCGCCGTGCACGTCGAGGACCGCGGGGTCGGCCTGACCCCCGAGGAGCTGGCCGACCTCAACGAACGGCTGGCCAGCCCGCCCGAGTTCGACCTGGCCGACAGCGAGCGGCTCGGTCTTTTCGTCGTTTCCCGCCTGGCCGCCAGGCATGACATCCGCGTGACGTTGCGCGGTTCACCATATGGAGGGACCACCGCCATCGTGCTGATCCCGGCAGAGCATGTGACAGATCCTCCCGACGAGCCGGAGGAGCCCATCCGGCAGCCGGCCCGTCCGATGCGGGTGGTGCAGGGTGACTGACGAGCGCTGGCTGGACGAGGACGCCGGTCCGATCGTCCCGGCCTACCTGCTGACCCGAGGCCGCACCGTGCCCGCGAGCGAGGCCATCGACCTCATCGCGGTCATCATCACCTCCGGCGGCCTCGCGCCGCCGTCCGGCCTTGGGCCCGAGCACCTGATCATCCTGCAGAAGTGCACCCGGCCGACCCGGCTGGTGGACGTCGCGGCCGAGCTGAACCTGCCCATCGGGGTGGTCCGGGTGCTGGTCGGCGACCTGCACGAACAGCAGCTCGTCCAGGTCGAGTCGCCGCCCCCGGCGCCGGACGCCACGGTCCTCCTGGAGGTGATCACGGGCCTCAAGGCCCTGTGATCCCCTCCTCGCAGGCCCGGTGACCGGGCTCCTCAGGAGCCCGCGAGCACGTCCTCCGCGCGGTGGCAGGCGACCCTCCGGCCGGCCACCTCGCGCGGCTCAGGCGCCCGCTCGCACTGCGGCGCCGCGAGCGGGCAGCGCAGCCGGAACGGGCAGCCCGACGGCGCCGGCCTGGCCTCCGCCCGCCCCCGCGCCACCGGCGGCGGCCCGCCCAGCTTCGGCACGGCGTCGCGCAGGGCCAGCGTGTACGGGTGCGCGGGCCGGCCGAGCAGGTCGGCCGTCGGGCCCGACTCCACCACCCGGCCCGCGAACAGCACGTGCGAGGTCCGGCAGAGCCGCTCCACGACGGCCAGGTTGTGCGTGATGAGCAGCCGTTCGGTGTCGAGCCCGGCGAGCAGGTCGAGAATCCTGGCCTGGACGGTCACGTCCAGCGCGCTGGTGGGCTCGTCGAGGATGAGCAGCCGGGGCCGGACGGCGAGCGCCCTGGCGATCACCACCCGCTGCCGCTGGCCGCCGGAGAGCTCGTGCGGCCTGCGCGTGGCCAGGTCCGGCGCGAGGCCGACCTGTTCCAGCAACTCGGGGACGCGGTGGCGGCCGGACCTGGGCAGCGCCTCGGCGATCGAGCGGCCGACGCGCATCCGGGGGTCGAGCGACTCGGCCTGGAAGACGGGCTGGACGTCGGCCCGGAACGCCTTCCGGTCGGCTTTCCTGAGGTTCTGCGTGCCGTACCAGATGTTTCCGGACATGGGGGTGAGGAGGCCGAGGAAGGCGCGCGCCAGCGTGGTCTTGCCGGACCCGCTCTCGCCGATCAGGCCGGTGCCGCCCTCGGCGAGGTCCAGCGTCACGCCGTGGACGACCGGGGTGCGGCCGTAGCCCAGCGTCACGTCCTCCGCCCGCAGCAGGGTCACGGCAGGGCCTCCAGCAGCTCGCGGGTGTAGGGGTGGGCCGGGCGCGACAGCACCTCGGCGGCGGGGCCGCTCTCCACGACCGTGCCGTCCCGCATGACGAGCACCCGGTCGGCGATCGTGGAGACGAGGGCCAGGTCGTGCGAGACGAGGAGCAGGGCCAGCCCGCGTTCCTCGCGCAGCCGGCGCAGCACGCCGACCACCTCGGCCTGCACGGTCACGTCCAGGGCGCTGGTCGGCTCGTCGGCCAGGATCGCCTCCGCGCCGAGCGCGATGGCCAGCGCGATCGCGAACCGCTGCGCCTGGCCGCCGGAGATCTCGTGCGGATAGCGCCGCAGGATGCCGGGGTCGAGCATGACCGCCTCGGCGGCCTCGCCCAGGACGCGCTCGCCCGACGGCAGCCCGTGCAGGCGGAGCGCGCGCCGCATGAGGACGCCCAGCCGGGTGGTGGGGCTGAGCGCGGCCTGCGGCGACTGCATGACGAGGGCCACGCGGGCGCCCCTGATCGCGCGCAGCTCGCGCGGCGTGGCCGTCAGCACGTCCACGCCGCACACCCTGACGTGGCCGGAGACGTCGGCCCCCTCGGTGAGGCCGAGCAGCGACAGCAGCGTGGTCGACTTGCCCGACCCGCTCTCCCCCACGACCGCCACGCACTCGCCCGCGCGCAGGTCCAGCTCGGGCACCCGGGCGACGACCCGCCCGCCGTAGGCGACCTGAAGGTCGCGTACCTCGATCACTTCACGATCCTCCGCGGGTCGAGCGCGCCGCGCAGCCCCTCGCCCAGCACGTTGAACGCGAACGCCGTCACCAGGATCGCCAGCCCGGGGAACGTGACGACCCACCAGTTCGTGGTGAACAGCGTCTGGCCCTGCTGCACCATCAGCCCCCACTCGGCGACCGGCTCCTGCGCGCCCAGCCCCAGGTACGACAGCGCGGCCGCGGTGAGGATCACCCCGCCCGCATCGAGCGAGAGCTGGACCAGGACGGGCGTGAGCGAGTTGGGCAGCACGTGCCTGACGACGACCAGCGGCGCGGGGACGCCCAGGCAGCGGGCGGCGTCCACGTACGGGCGGTTGGCGATGGAGGCGGCCGTGGCGGCCGACAGCCGCGCGTACCAGGGCCACCAGGTGACGGCGATGGCCACGACGACCGTGGTCACGCTCGGCTGGAGCACCACGGCCAGGGTCAGCGACAGCAGCAGCGCCGGGAAGGCCAGGAACACGTCGGTGACCCGCATGATCAGGTCGCGCACCCAGCCGCCCGCGTACCCGGCGACCACGCCCAGCGTGACGCCCACGGCCGCCGACACCGCCAGCACGGCCACGGCGATCGACAGCGACGTGCGGCCTCCGTACAGCACCCGGGTGAGCACGTCGCGGCCGACCTGGTCGGTGCCGAACCAGTGCGCGCCCGACGGCGGCAGCAGGGCGTTGACCGGATCGACCTCGTCGGCCGGGTACGGCGCGATCCACGGCGCCAGCAGGGCGGCGAGCACCACGAGCACGATGAGCGCCGCGCCCGCGAGGGCGAGCCTGTCGACGGAGCCGGGCAGGGCGCGGCGGGTCACGAGCGCGGTCACCGGGCCCTCGCCCTCGGGTCGACGACGCCCTGGAGGAGGTCGACGACCAGGTTGGCCAGCACGTAGACGAGCGCCACGAGCAGCGTGACGCCCGCGATGGCCGGCGTGTCGCCGGAGAAGATCGAGTCGACCGCGTAGCGGCCCAGGCCCGGCCAGTTGAAGACGGCCTCGACCAGGAACCCGTTCACGATCGCGTAGGCGAACACGAGCGCGATCAGCGACAGCACCGGGTTGAGCGCGGGCCGCAGCGCGAACCGGGTCAGGATGGACGTCTCGCGGAAGCCGAGCGCGCGTTCCAGCCGGGCGTGGTCCTGGCTCGCCTCCTCGATCAGCGTGGCGCGGACCATCTGGGCGATCACGCCGGCCGGATAGGCGGCCACGACGAGCGCGGGCAGCACCAGGTGGCGCAGGGTGCTGGTGAAGATCGGCCAGTTGCCGGTGATGAGCGCGTCCACGATCGTGATGTTGGTCCAGAGGGTGAGCGGGCTGGTCGTGTTGAGGCTGTCGTCGTACTCGCCGGCGACGGGGAACCAGCCGAGGTTGCTGGCGAAGACGGTCTGGAGGGCGAGGGCAAGCCAGAAGACGGGGACGGAGACGGCGAGCATGCTCGCCACCCGCACCCCCAGGTCCGGAAATCTCGTCTTGTAGCGGGCGGCGAGCACCCCGACCGGGACGCCCACCGCGATGGCCAGTAACAGCGCGGCCCCCACCAGCTCCAGGCTCGCCGGGAACGCCAGCGCCAGGTCGTCCAGCACCGGCTGCCGGGTCCGCAGGCTGGTGCCCCAGTCGCCCGTCACCAGGTCCCGGACGTAGGCCCCGAGCTGCACCCAGACCGGCTCGTCCAGCCCGAACCGCTCGCGCGCCTGCGCGAGCTGCTCCGGCGTCGCCTTCGGCCCCGCGTACGCCACCGCCGGATCGCCCGGCACCAGCCGCATGATGACGAACGTGAGCACGATCACGCCGGCCACGACCAGGAGCGCCTGGCCGAGCCGGCGGATCAGGTAGCGGGCCACGGCTCAGGCCGCGGGCTTCAGGTCGTAGAAGAAGACCACGTTCGGATAGGCCGGGTTGTCCTTGTACCCCTGCACGCCCGCCGTCAGCGCCCGCTGGTAGGTCTGCACGTACGGCACGGCCACCGCCGCCTTGTCGTTGACGATCTGCTTCTGCAGCTTGTCGTAGGCCATCTCGGCGGCGAACGGGTCGGTGGCCGTGAGCCGCGGCAGCCCGTCGATCGCCGCGTCGATCCCGGCGTCCTTCAGGTACGACAGGTTGAACTCCGGCTTGTCCGAGCTCCTGAACACGTTGAGGAACCACGAGTACGGGTCGGCGTAGTCCGGGTACCAGTACATGACGAACACGTCCTGGCCCTTCTTCTTGCCCAGGTCCCACTGCGCGTTCCAGGCCATCGGCCGCGCCTGGAGGGTCACGTTCAGCTTCTTCAGCGCCGAGCTGAGCAGCGTCACGAACAGCTTCTGGTCGTCGTCGCCCTGCGCGTAGGTCATGGTCAGCTTGAGCTCGGGGTTGTCGGGCCCGTACCCGGCGGACGTCATCAGCTCCTGCGCCATGGACAGGTCGTGCACCGGCTCCATGCCGAACACGTGGCCGAGCAGCCCCGGCGGCACCAGCCCGCTCGCCTTCTGCCCGGAGCCCTTCAGCGCCGACACCAGGCCGTCGTAGTCGATGGCGTACTGCAGCGCCTGCCGCACCCGCACGTCCTTGGTCGGCCCGCTCTCGGTGTTGAACAGCACCAGCAGGTTCTGGAACGACGGCGTCTGCGACGCCTGCACGCCCTCGGTGGACCCGGCCTGCTGGAAGAGCTGCGGGTTGAGCCGCTGGACGAAGTTCACCTCGCCCCGCTTGAGCAGCTGCCAGGCCGTGGTGATCTCCGGCGTCACCCGGAAGGCCACCTTCTTGTACTGCTCGGGCTTCCAGCCGCCCCAGTAGTCCTCGAACGCCTTCAGCGTCAGCTCGGTCTCCTGGCCCTTCCTCCAGCTGTCGATCGTGTACGGGCCGGTCCCGGCGTCGCTCTTGCCGTCGGCGACCGCGTCCACGGCCTCGGTGTCGTAGATGTAGGCCGCGTAGCCGGAGGAGGCCACCAGGTCGAGCGGCGCCGCGTACTTGAGCGAGAACTTCAGCGTCGAGGCGTCCGGCGCCTCGATCGTGTCGACGGCCCCCCAGATGTAGGCCGCGCCCGCGTTCTTCTTGATCGTGCGCTCGATGGCCTTCTTGGCCGCCTCGGCGTCCATGGGCGCGCCGGTGTGGAACTTCACGCCCTGGCGCAGCTTGAACGTCCACTGCCTGCCGTCGTCCGCCGACGACCACTCGGTGGCCAGGCGCGGCTCCGGCTTCTTCGTCTCGGCGTTGTAGCGGGTCAGGCCCTCGTAGATGTTGGACATGGCGATGATCTCGTTGGAGTACGAGGACGCCGGGTCCCAGTCGGTCACCACGTCCAGGTTCGGCGCGTAGACGAACGTGGCGTCGTTCTCCTTGCCGCCCGGCTCGGCCTGGGCCGCCGTCGGGGCGCCCGTGCCGTCATCCGCCGTCGGCTGCGGGGTGCCCCCGGCGCCGCGCACCTGGCCGCCCGCGCACGCGGACGCGGCCAGGGACAGGATTCCGACGACTCCGGCGACCAGCAGGCGCTTGTGCCAGCGCATGGGGGGATCCTTTCTCTGTCACCGCGCGAGGGGTCCGGCGGCTTTGACGTGTACGCGCACGGCGGGTTCGGCGAGGTAGCTCAGCGGCACCTCCAGCAGGTCGACGATCTCGACCCCGGCCGGATCCGCGCCCGCGGCGACGGCTCGGGCAGCCGCCTCCTCTTTAACCCTTTCGATAGCCTCTGCCCGGCTTTCGTGCGCAGGCATGATCGTATCGACTCTGCCGCTCGCCAGGGCGATGGCGGCGCCGACGGCGTTGGCGACCTCGGCGTGCTCGGGCCTGATCACCCGGCTCACGCCCGGGAGGTCGGCGGGCAGCAGGAACGCGCCGCCCCCGACGACGACCAGCGGCCGGCCGGCCCGGCCGAGCGCCATCCGGTCCACCGCGTCCGCGGCCGCCGCGTCGGCGAGCGCGAGCGCGGCGCGCAGCTCCGCGAGATCGGCGCCGGACGCCGCCAGCCGGTCCGCCCAGCCCGCCGACCCATCGGGCAGGCGGCCCGCGGCCACGGCGGCGTCCGTGAGCGTCGGGGTCCGGCCGCCGAACACCAGCGCCTCCTCGGCGATCCGGTAGCCGACCGAGTCCGGCCCCACGTCCCGGCCGCGCACCACCGTCCCGCCGCCGAGCGCGATCGCCAGGATGTCCGGCATGCGGAAGTTGGTGAGCACGCCGCCGATCTCCACCGCCGCCGCCGACTCGCGCGGGAACCCGCCGGCCAGCACCCCGAGGTCCGTCGACGTGCCGCCCACGTCCGCCACGATCGCGTCCGGCACCCCCGACAGGAACGCGGCCCCGCGCAGCGAGTTGGCCGGCCCGGACCCGATGGTCGACACCGGCAGCCGCGCCGCCTGCTCGACCGTCATCAGCGTGCCGTCGTTCTGCGCCAGGTACGGCAGCGCGTCCAGGCCGCGCTCGGCCAGCGTCGCGGTGAGCGCCCCGGTCACCTGCGCGGCCACCCGGTACAGCGCCGCGTTCAGCACGGTCGCGTTCTCGCGCTCCAGCAGCCCCAGCGAGCCGATCTCGTGGCTCGCCGACACCGGCAGCCCGTACTCGGCCTGGACCAGCTCCCGCACGGCCAGCTCGTGCCCGGCGCTCGACGGGCTGAACACCCCGGTGACCGCCACCGCGTCGGCGTCCGTCCCGTCCAGGAACCGCCGGATCGCGTCCAGGTCCAGCCGCCCGATCTCCCGGCCGTCCACGTAGTGCCCGCCCGGCACCACCGCCTCGCCCGCCGACACGACCTCGCGCAGCTCACCCGGCCAGTCCGACAGCGGAGGCACCGACGTGGTCGCGGGCGCCCCCAGCCGCAGCACGGCCACCCGGCCCAGGTCACGACGCTCCAGGATCGCGTTCGTGGCGTGCGTGGTGCCCAGCATGACCCGGCCGATCCGCTTCCTCGCGTACGGGTCCAGCCCGGCGAGCACGGCGTCCAGGGCGGCGCGCAGGCCCTCGGTCACGTCCCGGCTCGTGGGCCGCTTGGCCTTGGCGATCACCCGATCGGAGCCGTCCAGCACGACGGCGTCGGTGTTCGTGCCGCCGACGTCGACCCCGACACGCAAGTCAGCCATGCCGCGTCTCCAGTTCTTCGACGGGCACGTACTCCAGGTCGTGGCCGAACGCCCGGGGCCCGGCCGTCTCCAGCCCCCTGGGGGTGCGCCACAGCGGGTCGCACGGCCAGGCGAGCACCGCCACGCGCTGGCCGTAACGCAGGCCCTCGGTCTGCACGGCGGCGGCCGTCTCGGTGTCGGCCACCGTGATCAGGTCCGGCACCATGGCCCTGACCCGGCCGTCCTCGACCGCCACCAGGTTCTCGTTCTGCAGCTCCAGCGTGAGCGTGCGGCCCCGGTCGCCGCCGGTGCCCTCGATCGTGGCCGTGCCCCTGACGAACCCGCCGCTGGTGCGCCGCTCGACGTCGGTGAGCTTGCCGGTGATCAGCCGGACCGCGCCCAGCTCGCTCCGCAGCGCCTCCAGCGGGTCCGCGGCGCCCTCGGTGGCCCGGCCGATCTCCAGCGCCCGCGTCACCGTGCCCTCGATCACCGCCCCGCGCGCCCGCCCGGCGGTGATCACGTAGTCGGCCATCAGCGCGTGCGACCCGGCGGCCACGCACACCGCCCGCGCCAGCCGCTCCGACCACAATCCGTCCACCGGGCGGATCGTCACCACGTTGCCCGCGACGTCCGCCATGACCACCAGGTCGGCCGGCAGCCCCGCCACGTACATGGACACCATCTGGACCTCGGGGAACGCCCGGCCCATCCCGTCGGCGTCGAGCAGCGGCAGGCCGAGCTGCGCCGCCCACGCCACGGGGGCGACCCCGTTCGCGCCGCCGATCTCGGACGACATCACCGCCGCCGGCGGGCGGCCGAAGATCCGCTCAACCTCCTCGGCGATGCGCCTGGGCTCGTCCTCGCCGTGGATCATCTCGTGGCTGACGGTCGGCGCGCCGATGCCCGACAGCGGGACGATCAGCGCGTCCTCCGGCAGCTCGGCGAGCCGTACCAGCGGGACGGGGCCGTACGTCCTGATGGCCCGCCGCGCGGCCAGCGCCCCGGTCCGCACGTCACCGCCGCCACCGGTGCCCAGGACCGCACATCCCCGCGCAAGAGCGGAAATATCATCTTCAACGATGTCCATATGGCGACACAACCAAGCACATACGGGGTGATCGCGCCAGCCGGTTACTCCTCTCGTCGCTGATTCCGTTGTCTGATAGAGCTGAACACGTTGCCTGAAACTGGACCCCCGGAAGGAGCGCCATGCGGATCGCGGTGGCCGCCGACAGCCTCGACGGGATCGCCGAGCGAGTGGTGACGGCGCTGCGCGAGCGCGGTCACGAGGTCGTCCCGCACGGCGCGCTCAACCACGGCGAGCGCGCCGACTGGGCCTGGGCCTGCGAGGCGGCGGCCCGCGACGTCGCCGAGGGCCGCGCCGACCAGGCGGTCGTGTGCTGCTGGACCGGCACCGGCGCGTCGATCGCGGCCAACAAGGTGCCCGGCGTCCGCGCCGCCCTCTGCGCCGACGCCTACACCGCGGGCGGCGCCCGCACCTGGAACGACGCCAACGTGCTCGCCCTCAGCCTCCGCCTCACCTCCGCCGTGGTGCTCGACGAGATCCTCGACGCCTGGTTCGCGAGCAGGCCGAGCACCGATGCCGTCGATCAGGCGAACATCTCTCATCTCTCCGAGATCCCGATATCGTCGGGCAATGGCTGACTTCCGGTGCACCCACTGCGGCGCGACAGGGCTGCAGACAGGCTTCGTCATGGACAGCGGGCAGTACTCCCAGGGCTTCGCCAACTGGGTGGAAGGCGCTCTGGAGCGCGGCGTCTTCGGCGGGGCCAAGCTGTCCGGCCGCCCGAGGTGGGAGATCGACGCCTACCGTTGCCCCCGCTGCTTCCACCTCGAACTCTTCGCCGGCCGCCCCGCCTGACCGCGCCGAATCGTCGGTGCGGCGCTTTAGGGTGCAGGCATGACGGACGTCCTCCTGCGCGACGGCCGCCCGCGGGTGCTCGGCGGGCCGGCCGCCGACCCGCCCCGCGACCTGCGGCCCGGTAGGGAGGCGGCCGTTCACCCTCGGCGCACCCTGGTCATGGAAGACGGCGTCGTCCTGCACAATTGACCGGCGGGACCATCGAAAGGCAGGCAAGTGCTCTCTATTCACCAGCGGATCGCGGAAGAGCTCGGCGCGCGCGAGGGGCAGGTGCGGGCGGCGATCGAGCTGCTCGACGGCGGCGCGACCGTGCCGTTCATCGCGCGATACCGCAAGGAGGCCACGGGCGCCCTCGACGACGCCCAGCTGCGCACGCTCGAAGAGCGGCTGCGCTACCTGCGCGAGCTCGAAGAGCGCAGGACGGCGATCCTGGAGTCGATCGAGTCTCAGGGCAAGCTCGACGACGACCTGCGCGCCCAGGTCATGGCGGCCGAGACCAAGGCCCGCCTGGAGGACATCTACCTCCCCTACAAGCCCAAGCGGCGCACCAAGGCCCAGATCGCCCGCGAGCTCGGGCTGGAGCCTCTGGCCGACAAGCTGCTGGGCGACCCGGCGCTCGACCCGGCCCAGCTCGCGGAGTCGTTCGTCACCGAGGGCGTCGCCGACGCCGCGGCGGCGCTCGAAGGCGCCAGGGCGATCCTGATCGAGCGCTTCGCCGAGGACGCCGACCTCATCGGCGGCCTGCGCGAGCAGCTGTGGAGCCGCGGCCGGCTGGTCTCCAAGGTGCGCGAGGGGCAGGAGGAGGCGGGGGCCAAGTTCTCCGACTACTTCGAGTTCGGCGAGCCGTTCACCAAGCTGCCCTCGCACCGGATCCTGGCGATGTTCCGGGGCGAGAAGGAAGAAGTGCTCACGGTCACGCTGGAGCCCGAGGAGACCGCCGCCTACGAGCTGCGCATCGCCGGCCACTTCGGCATCGCCGACCGGGGCCGCCCGGCCGACAAGTGGCTGACCGAGACCGTCCGCTGGGCCTGGCGCACCCGCATCCTCGTCCACCTGGGCATCGACCTGCGCATGCGGCTCTGGCAGGCGGCCGAGGACGAGGCCGTGCGCGTGTTCGCCGCCAACCTGCGCGACCTGCTGCTGGCCGCCCCGGCCGGCACCCGCGCCACGATGGGCCTCGACCCGGGCCTGCGCACCGGCGTCAAGGTGGCCGTGGTCGACGCCACCGGCAAGGTCGTCGAGACCACCACCATCTACCCGCACGAGCCGAAGAAGCAGTGGGACCAGTCGCTGGCCGTGCTCGGCGCTCTGGTGCAGAAGCACGGCGTCGAGCTGATCGCCATCGGCAACGGCACCGCCTCCCGCGAGACCGACAAGCTGGCGGGCGAGCTGGTCAAGCTCATGCCGTCGGTCACCAAGATCGTGGTGTCGGAGGCGGGCGCGTCCGTCTACTCCGCCTCCGCCTACGCCTCGCAGGAGCTGCCCGAGCTCGACGTGTCGCTGCGCGGCGCGGTCTCCATCGCCCGCCGGCTGCAGGACCCGCTCGCCGAGCTGGTCAAGATCGACCCCAAGTCGATCGGCGTCGGCCAGTATCAGCACGACCTGGCCGAGACCAAGCTGTCCCGGTCGCTCGACGCCGTCGTCGAAGACTGTGTCAACGCGGTCGGCGTCGACGTCAACACCGCCTCGGCCCCGCTGCTCACCCGCGTGTCGGGCATCGGCGCCACGCTGGCCGAGAGCATCGTGCGCCACCGCGACGCCAACGGGCCGTTCAAGACCCGCACCGCGCTCAAGGACGTCGCCCGGCTCGGCCCCAAGGCGTTCGAGCAGTGCGCGGGCTTCCTGCGCATCCCCGACGGCGACGACCCGCTCGACGCCTCCAGCGTGCACCCCGAGGCCTACCCGGTGGTCCGGCGCATCCTCAGCTCGGCGGGCGCCGACCTCAAGTCGCTGATCGGCAACACGTCGGCGCTGCAGGCGCTGAAGCCCGAGGAGTTCACCGACGACACCTTCGGCCTCCCGACCGTCACCGACATCCTGCGCGAGCTGGAGAAGCCCGGCCGCGACCCGCGTCCGGCCTTCAAGACGGCGACGTTCAAGGAGGGCGTGGAGAAGCTGTCCGACCTGGAGCCGGGCATGATCCTGGAGGGCGTGGTCACGAACGTCGCGGCGTTCGGCGCGTTCGTGGACGTCGGCGTCCACCAGGACGGGCTGGTCCACGTCTCGGCCATGTCCCACAATTTCGTGAAGGATCCCCGCGAGGTGGCCAAGCCGGGCAACATCGTCCGCGTCAAGGTCCTCGACGTCGACATCCCGCGCAAGCGCATCAGCCTGACCCTCCGCCTCGACGACGAGCTCCCCACGGCCACCGGCGCCGACGGCCGTCGCAACGGCCGCCGCTCCGACGCCGACGCCACAGCCACCGCCTCCGACAACGGCAACGGCAACGGCGCGGCCGGTGGCGGCAACGGCACCGGCGGTCGCGGGGAAGGCCGCTCCCGCGGCCGGGGCGACGGCGCCCAGCGTGGCCGCGGCGGCGACGGCCAGCGCGGTGACGGCAACCGCGGCGGCCGAGGCAACAACGGCGGCCGGGGCGACAGTGCCCGTGGTGACGGTGCCCGTGGCGACGGCGGCCGGGGCGGCAACGGTCGCGGCGACGGTCGCGGCGACGGTCGCGGCGACGGCGGGCAGCGCGGACGTGACGGACAGCGCGGTCGCGGCGACGGCAACCGTGGCGGCCAGCGCCGCCAGGACCGCCCGCAGCCGATGGGCGCCATGGCCGAAGCCCTCCGCAAGGCCGGCCTCGGCGGCGACACCACCCGCTGACCCCAGGGCCCGCCGTTCCTCCACCGGCTCGGAACGGCGGGCTCCCGGGATGATCGCCCTCAGCGGAAGGCCGTACGCCCTGTCGTGGAGGTGCGGGGCGATACGGTCGAGGGGTGAGCACCACAGCGTTCGACACCACGATCAACCAGGCTCGCGACCTGCTCAGGTGGCGTTCGCCGCTGCGCACCGAGTTGTGGGCGGCCCGGCTCACCGCCGACCTGGAGGCGGCCGGGGACGACGGGCTCCTCGCCCAGCTCGTACGCGACGACCGCACCGAAGCCCGCCTCACCCTCGCCGCCCTGGCGGCCCTCCACCCCATCGAGGACGAGGCCACCGCACCGCCACCGGACACCGCCGAAGGCGAGACCACAGACGGCGACGACACCCCCACTGACTCCCCCGCCGGCACCTCCGTCTTCGCGCCGTACCGGCAGGCCGGGGTCGAGGCGACGGGGTCGCTGGCCGGCTGGGTGGCGCGGATGGGGCAGGTCACCTGCGACGGCGCATGGTACGGCCCGGCAGATCGCTACGGCGAGCAGACCCTGGCCGCGCTCGCCTTCCGCTACGCCGACGGCAAGGAGCCGCACCTGCTCGTGGTGGCCATCGACCAGGTGCACGGCGGGCTGGCCGTCGACGCGGTAGTGGAGGAGCCGAAGTTCCTCGACGACCTCGACCTCGCCCCCACCGATCCGGGGGTCGTGGCCGGGCGGATCCTCGACGCGTTCGAGGTGACGGACCTGGTGCTGGGGGCGGAGGTCGCGGAGACGCTGCCCGCCGTCCGCCCGCTCGCGCTGTCACGCGCCCGCGCCGTCCCCGACCCGGTACGCCACCCGGTCGACGACCTGATCACCCGATTCCACGATCTTCCGGACCTGCCCGGGGCTCGGGAGGCGTTCGAGAAGCTCGTCGAGTTCCTGGGGGATCGGCCGTTGTGGTGGAGCCCGGCCAGGGTGACGCGGTTCCTCACCTCGTGGCTTCCCCGTGAGGCGATCCTGTCCGACGCGGCCGTCGCGGCGATGCCCGACGTCGTCCGCGCCTGGACCCGCCACCACGGCGACCACCCGGAGATCCTGCGCCGCATCGACGAGGACGCCCCCCACCTGCCGGCGCTCATGGCCGACGACTCCCTCGCGAGCCTCGGCAAGCGCATCGCCCAGCAACACCACCCCTGAGCCCCGCCCTTCCCTCGGGCACCTGCCCGGAAACGGACACTCCCCTCCGGAAGGGAAGAACCGACCCACCCCACCGGAAAGGGGCGGACGCCCAGCCCCTCTCCCCGAAGGGACAGAGGACCGACCCGACCGGAAGCCCACTCCCCAGAGGGGCGGAGGGCCGGGCCCTCCCGGACGCCCCCTCCGGAGCGGCGGACGTCCTACCGGGCGGGGCGCCCCCGCCTCCGGAGAAGCGGGAAGCCGGTCGGGCCGGATACCCCTCCCCCTGAGGGGTGGACGGCCGGTTCGAGCGGACGCCCCTCTCCCGGGAGAGGGCGGGCGGCCGGACCGCCCGTCGCCCGACCGCACGAAGGGGTTGGTCGGCTCGTCGTGCGCGGCCCCGTATGGGGTGGGCGTCGCGCCCTTTCCCCTCCCGAAAGGCCGGGACCGGGTGTGGGGCGCGGGTGGTGGCCGGGATGGTGGGCTCTGCGCATGGCGCGGGGACGGCTATGCTGCGCAGTGACGTTTACGCTGCCCCCGCTCGGGCGTTGCACAGGGAGATTGATTCTGCATGTACAAGGAGTTCGCCGCCGAGGCTGTCGTCTGGGTCGTGCCGATCGTGGTGCTCATCGGTCTCGCCCTGATGATCACCGCCTGACGACGCAGCAGGGTCAGCGGTAATACTCGTAGTGCACGACGGTGTTGACCTGCTTGTCGAAGCGGATCTCACCGTCGAGCCAGCGGTTCCACATCTTCGACAGCGATCTGGTCCGGACGGTGCATCCGCCCCACCGGACGCCCTTGGGTCGGATCTGGCCGACGTAGTCGTGGCAGGATCCGACCTTACGGTTGTTGACCTTGAGGCGAGCGTTCACGCTCACCGAGTAGAGGCGCTTGCTGGATGTGTTGGTGATGCGGACCTTGATGCGGCAGGTGTCCTTGCACCGGCCGAAGTAAATCTTGTAGCGGATGAGGTGCGGTTTCGCCGCGACGGCGGCCGCGGCCTCGGTGACGGACGCGGCGGCGCCGGCCCGCGTGGTAGCGGCCTCGGCGGGTGGGACGAGCACTCCCGCGGCGGCCGTGGCGATTAAGAGCGCGCCGGCAAGACTTCTGATCATGTTGCCCCCATGGCGAACCGGTTCAGCCGCCTCCCCCAGTTGAAGGCGGCATCTCCATTGACCACCGGCAGCCGGGCGACATCAAGGAGCGGGACGGTTACGAAGCCCAGGCGAGCAGCGGCCCGTCCTTGCTGAGCCGCTTGAGCGCCTGTTTCTCCAGTTGGCGGATCCGCTCCCGGGTCAGCCCCATTTGTCGCGCAATATCGCTATATGTCCAGACCTCTTCCCCGGCGAGCCCGTACCTGAGCCTGAGGATCACCGCCTCCCTCGGCGGCAGCGACGTGATCACCTCGTTCACCGAGACGCTCAGCGCCCGCCGCTCGGCCAGCTCCTGCACCTGCGGCCCGTCCTCGTCGGCGAGCAGGTCGCCGATGCTGCTCTCGCCGTTCTCGCCGACGGGCGTGTCCAGGCTGACCGGGTCCCTGGCGAGCCCGCGCAGCCCCGCCACCTGCTCCGGCGTGCGCCCGGCGGCCTCGGCCAGCTCGTCGTCGCCGGGTGTGCGGCCGAGCGAGGCGGCGAGCGCGCGTTCGGCCCGCAGCAGCCGCGCCAGCTCCTCCGCCACGTGGACGGGCAGCCGTACGGTGCGGCTCTTGTCGTGGATGCCCCGTTCGATCGCCTGGCGGATCCACCACATCGCGTACGTAGAGAACTTGTAGCCGCGCCGGTAGTCGAACTTCTCCACCGCCCTGATCAGCCCGAGGTTGCCCTCCTGGATGACGTCGACGAGCGGCAGCCCGCGGTGGGCGTAGCGTCGGGCGGCGGCGACCACCAGCCGGAGGTTGGACCCGATGAGCAGGTCCTTGGCACGCTGGCCATCGCGGCGGACGACGTCGAGCTCGGCGGTGCCCGCGCCGGAGCCGATGAGGTGCCCGGCGTACAGCCCGGCTTCGATCCGCTGAGCCAGCTCCACTTCGTCCGCGGCGGTGAGCAAGGGGGTCGTGCCGATCTGCTTCAGGTAAAGGCCGAGCAGATCGGGCTCTTGGACCGGCATGCCGGGGCAACTACCCGGTAAACGGCGGTGAATTCCCGTCTTCGCTGAGTTCGGCGATGGCGAGCTCGGCGGTGGTGCGGATGTCGAAGAACTTGTCGAGCGCGGTGATCGCGAACAGGTGCTTGCACCTGCCGTTGAGCCCGGACAGCAGCAGCCGTCCGCCGGACGCGGTGACGGCCTTGTGCAGGTAGACCAGGACGGACAGGCCCGAGGAGTCGCAGACCGCGACGGCCTGCATGTCGATGACAAGCATCGGCGGCTGGGTCAGGTCGAGCGCCTTGGTGACGCGATCACGGACCTCGGCCGCGGAGCCGAAATCGAAGTCGCCGGTCAGCCTTGCGATGACACACGGCCCCTGAAGCCCGAGGCTGATCGACAAGGCCTGGTCCGAAGTCACCCAGTTCCACCTACCTGCGTTGCTCTTACCTTCCCCCCACTTTACGAGAACAGTTGACGGGGGTTGAACACCAGCATCCGTTCGATCTGCTCGCCGGTCACACCAGACTCCGTCAGCGCGGCCAGCACGTCGTCGTGGATGTGATCGTATCTCCAGTTGGGCGCCAGGGCGCCGCGGGTCTCGTCCCAGGCCTCGGGAAAGTAGTCGTTGAAGCAGGCGGCGTCGTGGCTGAGCACCATCCGGTCGGCGTAGCCGCGGCGGCACAGCGCGGCGATCGTGGCCACGCGCTGCGCCGTCGGGTTGTAGAGGTCGAGCCCGAACCGGTCCATGCCGAGCGTGGCGCCGGTGTCGGCCAGCTTCATCAAGTAATCCAAATCGTTACTGTCACCGGCGTGGCCGACCACGACCTTGGCCAGGTTCACGCCCTCCTCGGCGAACAGGTCGAGCGCCGGGAGCCCGCTCTGGGTGAACGAGTTCGTGTGGACGGTGATCGGCGCGCCGGTGCGCAGGTGGGCCTGGGCGACGGCGCGGCAGACCCGCTCGACGCCGGGCGTCAGGCCCTTGTGCTCGACGACGCACTTGAGGAACGCCGCCTTGACGCCCGTGTCGGCGATGCCTTCGGTCAGGTCGCGGACGAAGTCCTCGATCATCGGGTCCGGCATGTCGATGAGCAGCCCCGGCCCCCGGTGCTCGTACTGGTGGGGCAGTTCGTCGAAGGTGTAGAGGCCGGTGGCGACGATGATGTGCAGATCGGGCACTTCAGCCGCTATGCGCTGGATGCGGGGGATGTAGCGCCCGAGCCCCCACACCGTGGGGTCGACGATCGTCCTGACCCCTTTGGCCGCCACCGCGTTGAGCTTCGTGATCGCGTCGGCGACCCGGTACTCCTCGTCCCACCAGGCGCCTTTGCCGTAGTTGTCCAGGTGCTCGGTGGAGGTGACGAACACGTGCTCGTGCATGAGCGTCTGGCCGAGCCGGTCGGCCTCGACGGGCCCGCGGACGGTGCTGACTGTGGTCATGGGGGCCTCCGTGCCTGCTGGGCCGACCGCGCCAATGTAAAGCCGCCTCACATGCACGTCAACGTACGCGCCCGGCAACCCCGCGGCGAGCGCCCGGCGGGGATCACCTGGCCAGCGCGAGCTCCAGCAGGCGGCGCAGGTCGGCGACGGGTTGGACGCCGGGGACCGGCGGGCCGCCGTCGATCACCAGGGTCGGGACGCCCGTGATGCCCCGCTCGGCCGCGCTGCGCCGGTCGGCGCGTACGTCGTCGGCGTGCGCGTCGCCGGTCAGCACCGCGTCGACCTCGCCGGCGTCCAGGCCCGCCTCCGCGCCGAGGCGGCGCAGCACGTCCAGGTCGGCCACGTTCAGGCCCTCGGTGTGGTAGGCGCGCAGCAGCCGTTCCATCATCTCGGCGGCCAGCCCGTGGCGGGCGGCGAGGAGGTTGAGCCGGTGCGCGTCGAACGTGCTCACCGGCCTGGCCAGCCCCAGGTTGAGCTCCAGGCCCTCGGCCGCGCCCAGGGCCTGGATGTGCGCGACCCTGGCCGGCGCCTGGTCGCCCCACCATTCGCTCATCGCCTCGGCGGCGGTCGGGCCGGGGACGCGGCCCTGCTCCGGCGCCAGCTCGTAGGCGCGCCAGACGAGCTCGACGGACTCCCGGCCGGCGACCGTCTCCAGGGCGGCCGCCAGCCTCCTCTTGCCGATGTAGCACCACGGACAGAGCACATCGGCGTAGATTTCCACCTTCATGCGCCCGATCCTGCAACCTCAACCACGGTTGGGGTCAACTTCGGCTCAGCTGAACCCGGCCAGCTTGTAGAGGACGAGCGACCCGGCGACGGCCACGTTCAGGCTCGCGCCGGTGCCGATCATGGGGATCTCGACGACCAGGTCGAGCAGGTCGAGCGCCTCGGGCGGGATGCCGTCGGCCTCGTGGCCGAGCACGACGACGGTCGGCTGCCTGGCCATGGGCAGGTCGGCCAGCCGGACGGCCTCCTCGGCCAGCTCGACGCCGACGACCTGCTCGCCCCGCTCGCGCCGTTCGGCGAGCCAGCGCAGCGGCCGCACCCAGTGGACGCAGGCCCCGGCGCGCAGCGTGTTGCCCTTGGCCAGCGCCTCCGGCACCCACGGCAGCCGGGGCACGGCCAGGCACGCGCCGACGGCGTCGCAGGTGCGCAACAGCGTGCCCAGATTGGCGGTGTGCATCGGCCACAGCGGCGCGACGGTCAGGTGCCCCAGGCACCGGGGTGGCCGTCGCCGCCGGGCGGACTTGAGGTCCTTGCTCGTACGGACCCTGACCCCGCTCATGCGCGCGGGCGGATCTCCTCCGCGGAGGTCTTCATGTGATGGGCGCTTTCAGCGGCACGCCCGAGCCATCGACGGGAGCCTCCAGCATAACGCGGCCGGACCCGCCCGGCCCAGGCGCGTCAGGGTGACGGCCGGCCCTGCCGGAGCCGGTGCCGTACGGCCCAGAGGACGGCGCCGGCCGCGAAGACGGCCAGGCCCGCGAGCACGGAGGCGAGCGGGAGGGTGGCGGCGAGCAGCAGGCACAGGGCCAGCCCGAGCACCGGCACGGCCTTCGGCGGCGCGCCCTCGTCGCGGCGCAGGGTGAACGCGGAGGCGTTGGCGACGGCGTAGTAGACGAGCACGCCGAAGGAGGAGAACCCGATGGCCCCGCGCAGGTCGGCGACCAGCAGCAGGACGGTCACCGCCGCCGCGACGGCGAGCTCGGCCCGGCGCGGCACCTGCGCTCCGGGGTGGACGGCGGCGAACACGCCGGGCAGGTCACGCTCCCTGGCCATCGCCAGGACCGTGCGCGACACCCCGAGCATGAGCGCGAGCAGCGCGCCGAGGGCCGCCACCGCCGCGCCGGCGGCGACCACCGGCCGCATCCACTCCGCCCCGGCCGCGCTCACCACGTCGGCCAGCGGCGCGCCGGAGCCCGCCAGCCCCCACGCGGTCAGCGTGCCGAGCGCGGCCACCGCCACCAGGGCGTAGACGACGAACGTGACGGCCAGCGCGATGCCGATGGCACGCGGGATGGTCCGGGCGGGATCGCGCACCTCCTCCCCCAGCGTGGCGATCCGCGCATATCCGGCGAACGCGAAGAACAGCAGCCCGGCGCCCTGGAGCACTCCCCAGAGCCCGGGGGCGGCCAGGCCGGCGGGCGCCCCGGCGGCCAGGGCCGTGACCTGGGAAGCGCCGGGCGTGCCGCCCGCGAAGGCCGCCACGACGACCCCGGCCAGCACCAGCAGGACGAACGCCACCATCACCCGGGCCGCGGCGGCGGAGCGCTGCACCCCGAACAGGTTGAGCGCGGTGAGCACCACCACGGCGGCGATGGCCAGCGGGCGGGCGAGCGCGGGGGCCGCATAGGCGCCGAAGGTGAGCGCCATCGCGGCGCAGGAGGCGGTCTTGCCGATCGTGAAGCCCCAGCCCGCGAGGTAGCCCCAGAACGGGCCGAGGCGACGCCTGCCGTAGACGTACGTGCCGCCGGACTCGGGGTAGAGCGCGGCCAGGCGCGCCGAGGAGGTCGCGTTGCAGTAGGCCACCAGGCCGGCCAGGGCGAGCGCGGCGAGCAGCCACGTGCCGGCCGCCCGCGCAGCGGGGGCGAAGGCCGCGAACACGCCGGCGCCCACCATGGCACTGAGCCCGACGACCACCGCGTCGCCGGTGCCCAACCTTCTCGCCAGCCCTGCGGCCACGCGCCCTCCTCGTTCCAGGAGGCAACTCTGCACCATCGGGCCGACACTTTCCCATCGGCCCGGGATACGCGGGGGAAATGGCGGGCGGCGTTTCGACGAGCGCCCCGGAGCCCAGCGGGTGTGGGTGGACGGTGGGCTCCGGGGACGATCAACCCCCGGACAGCGGACGGGGAAGATCAGGCCCCGGACTCCGGTCCGGGGACGACGAGGACGGGGCGGCGGGAGTGGTGCAGGACGCGGTCGGAGGTGCTGCCCAGCAGGAGCGAGCGCACACCGCCGAGCCCCCGGGTGCCGGTGACGATCAGCTCGGCGTCCAGCTCGTCGGCCGTGTCGACGATCGTGGCCCAGACGGCCACGGCGTCGGAGGAGCAGCGCGGGGTGGCGTCCAGGCCGGCCTCGGTGGCGAGGGAGGCGCCGTGCTCGGCGAGCTCGCGCATGGCCTTGCCGATGGCCTCGTCCTCGGCGGCTGAGTTGTCGATCGTCATGATGAGCCCGGCGGACGCCCGGGCGGAGGTCATCGCCAGCCGCTCCCACACGGTCAGCACCACCGCGTGCCGGCCGGGGAACATCTTGCCGGCGAAGGCGATGGCGGCCTTGGCGTCGTCGGAGCCGTCGTAGGCGATCAGGATGGTCATGCCGGTACCTCCGTGCAAAGCAAAGTGTCAGGCTCCCCCTCTAACCGAGGGAGAGCCGTTCACTCCTGCTCAGGCAAGGGCTCAGGCAAGGGGGCGGGCGAGGGCGGGCACGCGGCGGGGGGCGGGGTTGAGCGCCGACATCCCGGCCAGGGCGAGGACGGCGAGCTCGGTGACGACCACGGTGCGCTGGATCAGCCCGGCGGGGAAGTCCTCGTTGGCCAGCGGGATGCCGAACATCCGGACCACGTACGGGATCACGACGGCGACCAGGGCGACCAGGGCGATGGTGCTGAGCACGCGGACGGCGCGGGCGTGGCGCACGCGGGCCCTGGCCAGCAGCAGTCCCGCGACGGGCATGACCAGGAAGGCGACGAAGGCGGCGTAGCGGTGGACGGCGCCCGACAGCGACAGCTCGACGCCGGGCGGGTCGGTCGGGAACGCGCCGATGAGGAACATGCTCGCGCCCCACACCAGCAGCAGGGCGACGACGCGGCGGTCCGCCCCGGCCCGGCGCACGGCCTCGGCGATCAGCGTCGAGCCCACCGCGAACAGGGTCAGCGACAGCGGCAGCAGCCAGCCGGCCGCCTGGAAGGCGTACTCGCTGATCACCGTGTGCATCGGGTCCAGGCCCGTCTCGGCGTGCAGGGTGAACATGGCGCCCGCGCCGGTGCCGATGGCCGTGAATCCGCTGACAAGCAAACCCTTCATGCCTACAAACGTGGCGGAATCCGGCTTCGCGGAGTATCGGAGATCACCCTCGGCGGGCCCTGAGGAATCCCCTACTACTTCGGTCTTAATACCCCTGTCAGGGGCATGATGACCTGCGGGGATACAGACCCTGGTAGGGATTGCCCCCTCAGGGGGAGTAGGGATTTGACTTAGAGCGCGCTCAAAGGGCGACCCTGGATGCATGAGCTGCTCAGGAAGGCCCGGAGGCGGTCGGGGAGCGGCCCTGGACCACACGATCGACATGTACAGGGGACACGGATGAACAGGCGCACACTCGGCACGGACGGCCCGGAGGTCTCGGCTCTGGGGCTGGGCTGCATGGGCATGTCGGAGTTCTACGGCAAGGGCGACGAGGCGGAGTCGATCTCGGTCATTCATCGCGCCCTCGACCTGGGCATGAATTTTCTGGACACCGCCGACATGTACGGCAGCGGGCACAACGAGGAGCTGGTGGGCCGGGCGATCAAGGGCCGCCGGGACGAGGTCGTGCTCGCCACCAAGTTCGGCGTGAACCGCGCCGGCGGCGCCCGCACGATCGAGAACAGCCCCGACTACATCCGGACGGCCTGCGACGCCTCGCTGCGCCGGCTCGGCGTCGACCACATCGACCTCTACTACATGCACCGCCGCAACCCGGACGTGCCCGTCGAGGACTCGGTCGGCGCGATGGCCGAGCTGGTCCAGCAGGGCAAGGTCCGCCATCTCGGGCTGTCGGAGGTGAGCGCGGCGACGCTGCGCCGGGCGGCGGCCGTGCACCCGATCGCCGCGCTGCAGAGCGAATACTCGCTGTTCACCCGGGGCCTGGAGGCGGAGATCCTGCCCACGGCCCGCGAGCTGGGCGTGGCGCTGGTCGCCTATTCGCCGATCAGCCGGGGCTTCCTCACCGGCGCCATGCCGCCGGCCGACGAGCTGCCCGACGACGACTTCCGCAAGTGGATGCCGCGCAACACGGGACAGAACGCCGAGCACAACGCCGCCATGGTCGCCGAGGTCACCAGGATCGCCGAGGCGGCCGGGGTGACGACGGCGCAGCTCGCGCTGGCCTGGGTGCTCGCCCAGGGACGCGACGTGGTGCCGATCCCGGGCACCAAGCGGCTGCGCTACCTGGAGGAGAACGCGGCGGCGGCGGACATCGAGCTGACCTCCGAGCAGCTCGCCGCGCTGGAGCGGGCGGTGCCCGCCGACGCGGTGCGCGGCGACCGTTACGCCGACATGGCCTACCTGGAGTCCTGAGCGGGCACGGAGCGCCGTCCGGGCAGGTCGAAGTAGGCCCGGATGGCGGTGGCTCCGGCCCGGGTGTGCACGCGGACGAGGTCGCTCAGCAGGTTGACGATGAGCAGGCCGCGCGAGCCGGGCACGCGCGGGTCGACGGGGGCGCGCCCGGCCAGCGGGTCGGTGATGTGCCCGGCGTCGCTCACCTCGCAGACCAGCCGGCCGTCGGCGTGCCACACGCGGATCACACCGGCGCCGCCGCCGTGGTCGAGGCTGTTGGCGCTGAGCTCGGCGACGACCAGCCGGATGTCGTCGAGCCGCTCGCCGGTGAACCCCAGCTTGTCGCCCACCTCACCGGCGAGCAGGCGGGCCGCCGCCAGGTTGTGGCGGTCGAAGCGGAGCGCGACGTGCTCGCCCGGCTCGTCGAGCGGGCGGTTGTGCCCGTCGACGACCGCCTGAGGAGCGTAGAGGTCGCTGATGCGCTCCCCCTCCTCGTCGAGCAGCACGGGGTGGGTGAGCTCGGCCTCGCGGATGACCTCGGGATCGAGCCCGTCCAGGTCGTACGGGCACAGGATCGTGACCTGCCTGCCCCGGAACGCGTAGTTGATCAGCGCCTCGTGCTGGGCGCACGCCGGGTATTCTGTCGCGCTGCGCCCGGGCCAGATCGGCTCGCCGATGATGCGCACGTGCTCGCCGGGATGGCGGTCGGCGAAGTCGCGCAGCACGCCGGGGATGATCCGCCCGGGATTGCGCCCCGCCTTGAGCATGTCGAGCATGGTCACACGGGCGGCATCGGCGCCCAGCACGGCCTCGATCAGCTCGAGGTTACGCGCCGGAACGGCGACGGCCACGGGCTCGCCGGCGTCCAGGCCCTCGCGGATGAACCGGGTCGTGGCAGCAACGTATTCCCGATCGCCTCTGTAGAAGAGTGCCGGGTGCACGAACGGGTCTGCCAACATCGCCTTTCACGCTACCCGGCGTTGGTGTCATCAAGGCCGAGTGTTGGGTAGCTATTCAGTGTGAAGAGACTTCAGATCGTACAGCGGCCCCGGCCCCCTCGCCGCCCGCTCCCCCTCGATCTGCGTACCCCCGCAGGCCGTCCACTCCCGTTCTGACCGATGCGACCCTATGCTCAAGACATGTCGGAAATGCAGATCCGCGCATCCGACGCGGATCGGGAACTCGTCACCCAGCAGTTGCAGCGCGCCTTCACCGAGGGGCGTCTGGACCAGTTCGAGCTGGAGGACCGGCTCGAACGGGCGCTGAGTGCCAAGGTTCAGAGCGACCTGGTCAAGGTCGTCGAGGACCTGCCCGCCGACACGCCGCAGGCCGACGACGTGGTCGTGCTGGAGACCAAGCATGACGAGCTCAAGCGCGCCGGCGACTGGGCGGTGCCGCGCCGGCTGCGTGCCGTCTCCAAGCACGGCGGCGTCCACCTCGATTTCAGCCAGGCGGTCATCGCCCATCCCGTGGTGGAGGTCGAGCTCGACCTCAAGTACGGCTCGGCCAAGATCGTGCTGCCGCCGGGCGCCTCGGCCAACGTCGACGGGTTCCGCACCACGTACGGCACCACGTCCACCGCCGACGTGCCCGGGCGTCAGCGGCCCGGGGTGCTGCACGTGGTGGTGACGGGCGAGACCAAGTACGGCGCGCTCGCGGTCCGCTATCCGCGCAAGCGCTGGTTCACCCAGTCGTGAAACGCGGAGATGTGGTGCTCGCTGGGCACCAGCACGCCGCCGTCGGCGTAGGCGCGTGACGACATGCCGAGCTGGGTCCGCTCGCAGGCGTCGAAGTCCTGCTCGTTGACCCGGTGGAACAGCTCGACTGAGCGCGACAGGTCGGCCCCCGAGGCGACCACGTCGGGGTGGTAGAGCCAGTCGCACTCCACGATCGTGCGGTCGGCGGCCAGCGGGAACATCCGGTGCACGATCACGTGGTCGGGCACCAAATTGACGAAGACCTGCGGCTTGACGGTGACCGCGTAGTAGCGCCGGTCCTGCTCGGGCGCGACGTCGGGCAGCTTGCCGAACCCGGCGGCGCCGTCGACGGTGAACCCCTCGGCCCGCTCGGCGAACGCGGCGCCGTGCCCGACGTAGTACTGGGCCGCGTATCCTCCGGCGAACTCCGGCAGCACCGCCGTGAGCTCGGGGTGGATGGTCGCGCAGTGGTAGCACTCCATGAAGTTCTCGACGATGAGCTTCCAGTTGGCGCGCACGTCGTAGCGGACGCGGCGGCCCACGGCGAGCTCGTCGGCGTGGTAGCGATCGATGGCGGCCGGGTCGCCGAGCCGTTCGGTGGCGGCGTGGGTCACGCTCTCCTCGAACGGTGGCGGCTCGTCGGCCAGGCAGATCCACGCGTAGCCGAGCCATTCGCGCAGCGCCACGGGCACCAGGCCGTAGGCGACCCGGTCGACGTCCGGCATCCTCGCCAGGTTGGGCGCCGCCGCCAGCGTGCCGTCGAGGTCGTAGGACCAGGCGTGGTAGGCGCACCGGATCGTCCGCCTGACCTCGCCGCCCTCCTCCAGGCACAGCCGCGCGCCGCGGTGCCGGCAGACGTTGAGGAAGGCCCGCAGCAGCCCGTCGCGGCCCCGCACCACGATGACGCTCTCGCGCCCGGCCTGGACGGTACGGAACGCGCCCGGGGCGGCGAGCTCGGCGGATCTGACCGCGCAGAACCAGAGCGATTCGAAGATCAGGGCCTGCTCGCGGGCGAACACCTCGGGGTCGGTGTAGGAGCGTCCGGGCAGCGTGAAGATCAGGCTCGATGTGCTGGTCAACAGACACTCCTTGTTGCGTAATACGCACCGAGTTGCCCTATATGCGAATAGTCAGCTCGGCCTAGGAGGCTGTCAAGAGGTAGCCGCTGGCCCACCTGAGCCACCGGGTGCACAGGCCGGTCGCGACCCGTTTCGGCACCAGCCGGGCCAGCGGCTCGTGCCGGTTGGTGATCTCGATCCCGGCGAGCACGGCCGAGCGGCGCACCATCCTGGCGCGGGCCCGCTCGTAGGCGCGCAGGTCGCCGGTGACCGAGCGCGCCAGCAGCCAGGCGTCCTCCAGCGCCTGGTTGGCGCCCTGCGCCAAGGTCGGCGGCATGGTGTGCGCGGAGTCGCCGGCCAGCGTGGTCGGCCCGTGCCCCCACACGTCCGGGATCTTCCACGTGTGGTGCGGGAAGAACTCGGGCGCGGTCATCGTGGCGAGGATGCGCGGCACCGGGTCGGGCAGGTCGCCGAACAGCCGCCGCAGCTTCCCCACCGGGTCGGGGTCGTCGCCCCACAGCGGCCTGCCGGGAGCCGTGCGCACGTCGAACCACCACAGCAGCCGCCCGCCGCCCGCCGGGATCAGCCCGCACAGCCCGCCCTCGCCGGAGATCAGGACGGCCCGGCCCGCGGAGATGAGCGGGGTCGGCTCGGTGGTGAACCCCTGCCAGGTCGCCCAGCCGCTGAGCCGCGCGGGATCGCCGCCCAGCATGGCGTGCCGGACCGCCGACCGGCGCCCGTCCGCGCCCACCAGCACGTCGCCGCGGACCGTCCGGCCGCCGGCCAGCCGCGCACGCGCGCCGCCTGGGTCGACGTCCTCGGCGGCGGCGCCGTACGTGACCGGGACGCCCTCGGCGAGCAGCGCGACCAGCTCGCCGCGCGCCACGTGCACGGTGGGATGGCCGTAGGCGCGCTCGGCGTCGGTGAGGTCGGCGGCGCTGAGCATCCGCCCCCGCGCCGACCAGGACTCCAGCGTCTCCAGCCGGCGCCCGGCGGCTGCGGCGTCGATGCCGAGCTCGCGCAGGATCGCGGTGCTGCCCGGCCAGAGCGTGACGGACCCGCCGGCCGTGCGCGGCTCCGGGGCCTCCTCGAACACCTCGACCTCGTGCCCGCCGCCCATCAGAGCGCGCGCGAGAGCGAGACCCGCCACGCCCGCCCCGATCACGACCACTCTCACGAAGAGGACAGATACCCGCTTTACGTCGGCTTGATATCGATGATGCTAGTGGGGTGCAAGCGTCGGTCAAGGTTTGCGCCATACTGTCCCCTCGTTCCTACACCAACGAAGGGCAAGACCATGACTCCCCCTCGCCGCATCGCGATCGCGATCGCGACGCTCACCCTTGCCGGCCTCACCACCGCGTGCGGCGCGATCGGCACCGCGGTCGACTGCAACAAGGTCGCCAGCGAGGTCACCACGATCATGAACGGCTTCAGCACCTCGGTCGCGGGCGCCGCCACCGACCCCTCCGCCATGGAGAAGGCCGGCCAGGAGGCCGCCGGCAAGATCAAGACCCTGGCCGCCGACTATGACGGCGAGCTCCGCTCGGCCCTCGACGAGATGGCCAGCGGCATGGAGAGCATCAAGATCGACGCTGCGAACCCGACCGCCGCCATGGACGCCGTCACCAAGCTCCAGAGCTCCGCGACGAAGATCCAGGGCGCCTGCAGCTGATGACGTTCCGCATGAAACCGGTCTAGTCTTGCTGCCCGTGACGGGCGACACGCTGGTGGGGCGGCCCAAGGTCGGCGCCACTCTCTCCGGTTTCATGACCCGGTTCAACCCCTGGCTGAGGGGCGACCGCCTGCGGGTCGGGCTCCTCAGCCTGGTGTCGGCCGTCGCGTACGCCGTGATCGGCCTGGTGGAGCTGGCCACCTACCGCACCAGCACCTTCGACCTGGTCATCCTCGACCAGACCGTGCGCAACTACGCGTCCTTCCGGCTCCCGTACGCGCCGGTCCTCGGCGCCTTCCACGACCGGGGGCTGGACTACCTCCAGCTCGCCGACCACTTCTCGCCCATCTACGCGCTGCTGGCGCCTTTCTACTGGGTGCACGACGGGCCCGGGTCGCTGATCGTGGCGCAGGCGCTGCTGTTCGCGGCGGCGATCCCGTTCATCTGGCTGTTCACCCGCCGCGTGCTGGGTCTCGGCCCCGCCTACCTGGTCGCGCTGGCCTACGCGCTGTCGTGGCCGGTGGCGCAGGCGGTGGCGTTCGACGCGCACGAGGTCATGTTCGTGCCGCTGCTGACCGCCGTCGCGATCGAGCGCTACCAGGCCGGCCGGCACCTGCCCGCCTTCGTGGCCCTGTTCACGCTCCTCCTGGTCAAGGAGGACATGGGGCTGATGGTGATCGGGTTCGGCGCCTACCTGTTCGCCGTGGGCGACCGCTTCCGCGGCGTGTGCTGCGCGGCCGTGGGGCTGGGCGGGGTGATGCTGACCCGGGGCGCGCTCGTCCCGATGCTGGGCGGGCAGGCGTCCGACTTCTGGGCCTACGGCCATCTCGGGCCGGACGTGCCGGGCGCGGTGCTGACGATGCTGCGCGATCCGCTCGCCGCGCTGCTGCTGCCCTTCAGCGAGGAGGCCAAGGTCGACACGCTGTTCCTGCTGGCGTGGCCGACGCTGCTGCTGTGCCTGCTGTCGCCGCTGTCTCTGGTGGCGCTGCCGCACGTGCTCGAACGCATGCTGGCCGACCGTCATCTGTGGTGGCAGGCGGACTTCCAGTACAACGCCTTCACGGTGGCGATCCTGTTCTGCGCGGGCGTGGACGGGCTGGCCCGGCTGCTGCGCTGGGTCAAGCGGCCCGGCGACCGGTCGCTGACGCTGGCGTGGGCGGTGGCGATGTGCGCGGTGGCGGTCACGCTGGTGCCGAGGTTCGCCCTGGACCAGCTCTACCATCCCGCCTTCTACAAGGGCGACCCGGTCAAGACGGCCGCGGCCGAGGCGGCGGTCGCGCACGTGCCGTCGGGGGTGACGGTCGAGGCGGCCAACTCCGTCGGGCCCGCCCTGAGCAGCCGCGCCACGGTCCTGCTGTGGACGGGACGGCCGCAGGGCGCGCCCTGGGTGGTGGCCGACACGGCCCGCTGGGAGTTCCCGTTCGGCACCGCCGAGGAGCAGTTCGCCCAGGTGGGCAGGCTGATGGCGGAGGGCTACACGAAGGTGTTCGAGCGCGACGGCTACGTGGTGCTCAACCGGGCTCCATGACCTCAGCCGGGGGTCACGGCCTCGGGCGCGCTGAGGTGCTCGGCGATGGCGGTCTGCCAGCCGCGCAGGTAGTCGGCGTAGCCGTCAGCGAACCCGCGCAGCTCGCGGGCGCCCTGCGGGGACAGGGCGGTGAGGTCGTAGACGACCTCGGCCGTGCTGCCGCCCCGGGTGTCGCCGGTGACGGTCACGGTGACCGTGCCGGCCCGGGAGCCGGGGGTGACGCGGGCGTAGCAGACGCGGCGGCCCTCCTGGCGGTCGACCACGATCCAGGTGGTGCGCTCGCCGTGGGTGTCGGTCTCGAAGACCGTGCCGGGCGCGCAGTCGTCGTCGGCGGGCATCGGGAAGCGCGGCCGCCAGCCCTTGACCCAGCGCTCCTCGCCGCGCGGCGTGAACAGCAGCAGCGCCTCGGCGGGCGGCAGCGGCACCGCGACCAGGCCGCTGAGCGAATACTGCACCCCCGTCACCGGGTGACCAGCCGGTGCGCGTCGTCGGCGGTCAGGGTGAGGCCGTAGACGGACTTGAGCTGGTCGATCTTGCCGAGCGTCTCGGGCGAGAACGGCGCCCGCCCCTCGAAGGCGTGGAGCGTGATGCCCTCGACGAGGTCGCCCAGGGACATGTCCAGGTATTCCGCCAGCCCCTTGAGGACCTTGAGCAGGTTCTTCTCCACCCGGAGGCCGGTCTGGGTCCGCTCCGCTGTTACCATGGTAACAATATACCTCAATTCGGGCGGGCTGGCGGGCGGGCGGCCGCCTCGGCGTAGGCCCGGTCGAACCCGGCCAGGACCGCGGGCCACGAGCCCGCCGCCGGCGGTGTGGCGCGGTTGTGCCGGGTGATCCGCTCGCGCAGCTCGCGGTCCACGCTGAGCCTGGCCACGGCGTCGGCCAGCGCGTTCACGTCAGGGCCGAGCAGGCCCTCGGTGCCGTCGCTGACGAAGTCGGCCACCCCGCTCTGCGACCGCGCCACCACCGGCAGCCCGGCCGCGCGCGCCTCCAGGGCGGCGATGCCGAACGACTCGCGCGGCGCCGGGGCCACGAACACGTCGGCCGACTCCAGCACCTTGGCGATCTGCTCGCGGGTGTGGCGGCCCGGCAGCGACACCCAGCCGGTCATGCCGTGCCGGGCCAGGTAGCGCTCCATCGAGGCGCGGGCCGGGCCGTCGCCGACCACGGTCGCGCGCAGCGCAATCTCCGCCGGGACCCGCGACCTGGCCAGCTCCAGCAGCTTGAGCAGGCGTACCGGATGCTTGCGCGGGGCCAGCCTGCCGACGGCCACGACGTGCACCTCGCCCCGGTCGTCGGGGCCGCTCTCGGCGGGGAAGCGGCGCCAGCCCGACAGGTCCAGCCCGTTGGACACCACGTGCACCGGCACCCGGGGCCCGGCGACCGCGCGGATCGGAACCGCCGCCGCGTTGCTGACCGTGGTGGCCACCAGCCCCCACCGCTGCCACCCGTACGCCGTGCCGAGCAGCCGGTAGAGGGCGCGCGTGACCGGATCCCACATGCTGTGGACCGTCACCACGCACGGCAGCCCGAGCCGGACGGCGGCGCGCACGCCCTGCCAGGCGAACGGCGATACGGCCCCCGTGTGCACGTGCACCACGTCGGGCCGGGACCCGGCCAGGCGGCGGGTGAGATGCCTCACGCCCGCCGGGTGCACCGGCAGATCGAACGGGACACGCGCCACGATCCGGTGCACACCGGGCAGCGCCTCGCCCCGGGTGGCGGTGGCCAGCTCCACCTCGTGTCCGGACTCGCGCTGCATTCGCACGAGATCGGCGACCTGCACCTCGATTCCCCCGAGTCTCGGCAGGTAACAGTCACTCACGTGAAAGATCCGCACCCCTCCCAGACTAATCTGGGCCTGTGCCTCCACGTACCGCTGTGTTCTTCCATGCCCACCCCGACGACGAGGCCCTGCTGACGGCGGGCACGATGGCGATGCTCGCGGCCGAAGGGCACCGCGTGGTGCTCGTGGTGGCCACCGCGGGCGAGCGCGGCCTGGCGGAGATCCGGCCGGGCGAGGCGCTCGGCGAGACCCGCATGAAGGAGCTCTACGCCTCGGCCGCCGCGCTCGGCTGCGCCCGCGTCGAGTGCCTGGGCTACGGCGACTCGGGGCTGAGCCCGAAGGGCGGCATCGCCGAGGAGCGGCCCGACAACGCCTTCATCGACGCCGACACGGAGAAGGCCGCCACCGCGCTGGCCGCCATCCTCCAGGAGGAGAACGCCGACCTGCTGTCGATCTACGACCCGGCGGGCGGCTACGGCCATCCCGACCACGTGCAGGTGCACCGGGTGGGCAGGCGCGCAGCGGAGATCGCCGGCACGCGGGTCGTGCTGGAGGCGACGGTCAACCGCGACCCGCTGGTCAAGCTGCTCAAGGCGGCGGGCAAGGTCTACCGGTTCCCGCCGGAGTTCGACGTGCGCACGTTCGAGAGCGCCTACTCCTCCGGCGAGACCATCACCCACCGCGTCAACGTGCGCCGCTACGCCCGGCAGAAGCGGGCGTCGATGGAGGCCCACGCCTCGCAGGCGACCGGCGGCGACACCGACCGCACGCTGGCCGTGATGCTCAAGGTGCCGGGGCCGCTCTACCGGCTGGTGTTCGGCACCGAGTGGTTCGTCCGCCGCGACCTGCCCCCGGGTACGAGGCTGCGTCATCCCTTCGACCGATGGCCCAAGTAGCCGGCTACCGGCAGACTGGGCTCCGATGAAGAACAAGTGGCTCCAGATCACGCTGTCCGTCCTGTCGCTCGGGCTCGCGGTGCTGCTGGTGGTCTATCTGCCGCAGATCGTGCAGACGCTGACCGGCAAGCCCGTCTCCTGGCAGGAGATCGGCGCCGTGTTCGGCACGCTCGACGCCGGCATGATCGCGCTGATGACGGCCGTGTGGCTGCTGAGCCTGCTCGCCTACACGTTCGTGCTGACCGGGTCGCTGCCGGGGCTGGGCCACACGCAGGCGCTCACGCTCAACGCCGCCGGGAGCGCGGTCAGCAACCTGCTGCCGTTCGGCGGCGCGGCCGGGGTGGCGCTGACGTTCGCGATGACCAGGGGCTGGGGGTTCGCCAACCGGCCGATCGTGGTCATGACGCTCGTCAGCGGGATCTGGAACACGCTGTTCAGGTTCATCCTGCCGGCCGTCGGGATCATCGCGCTGCTGCTGGCCGGGCAGGCGCCCAACGCGACCGTGGCCAACGCCGGCTGGGTCGGCGCGATCTCGATCCTGGCCCTGTGCGCGGTGGTCGCCGCCGCCCTCTACTGGGACCGGGCCGCCGCCGTGCTGGGCCGGGGGCTCGACTTCCTGGCCAGGCTGGTGCGGCTCAAGGTCCGCCCGTCGCAGGCGTTCGAGAGGCTGCGCCACGACACCGCCACCGTCGTGCGGACCCGGTGGCCGATCATGTCGTTCGGCATGGTGTTCTTCCTCGGCTTCCAGTGGGCGATCATGGCCGCCTGCATGCTGGCCACCGGCGCCTGGCCGGGGCTCGCCGAGTCGATCGCCGTCTTCGCGCTGTCGCGGGTGCTCACGGCGGTGCTCGTCACGCCGAGCGGCGCCGGGATCATGGAGTCGGGGGTGGTCGTGCTGCTGACCACGTTCGGCGTGGCGGCCCCGCCGGCGACGGCCGCCGCACTGCTCTTCGGTTTCTGGACTTACACTATCGAGATCCCGTTCGGCGGCCTCGCGCTGGGGGCGTGGGCGCTCCTGCGCAGGCGCAACAGCCGAGGCGCCGCAGCGGATCCCCCGTCCACGATCTCGAAGGCCCCCCAGTGACTATCCCGAACCCTCCACGTAATCAACCCCGGGCCTTGTGCGTGATTCGGAAGCGCGCATAGCGTGGCGGCTGACATGGTGGCGTTCCGAGTTCTGGGGCCAGTCGAGGCGTACGAAAACGACGAACTCGACCTCGGCGGGTTGCGGCAACGGGCCGTGCTCGCCCGGCTTCTCGTGGCCAGGGGCCAGGTGGTGCCCGTCGACACGCTGCTGTACGACCTGTGGGACGACGACACCGCCAAGGGCGCCCAGTCGGGGCTGCAGGTCTACATCTCGCGGCTGCGCCGGGTGCTGGAGCCGGGCCGCCCGCGCGGTGGGCCCAACCGGCTGCTGGTGACCGTCGCCTCGGGCTACGCGCTGCGGGTGGCGCCCGAGCAGGTCGACGCGCTCCGCTTCGAGCAGCTCGTCCGGACGGCGGGCGAGCACCTCGACGACGGCGACCCGCAGGCCGCGCGCGGCCGCCTGGAGAAGGCGCTGGGCCTGTGGCGCGGCACCCCCTACTCCGACTTCGCCGACCAGCAGTGGGCCGAGGCCGAGGTCAACCGGCTGACCGAGCTGCGGCTGGTGGCCCGCGAGCGGCATGCCGACACCGGCCTGCGCCTGGGCATGCCCGCCGAGACCGTGCCCGACCTGGAGGCGCTCACCACCGAGCACCCGCTGCGCGAGGAGGGCTGGCGGCTGCTCGGCCTGGGCCTCTACCGGTGCGGCCGGCAGGGCGACGCGCTGGCGGCGCTGCGCCGGGCGCGCAACATCCTGGCCGACGAGCTCGGCATCGACCCCGGGCCGGCGCTGCGCAAGCTGGAGTCCGACATCCTCGCCCAGGCGCCCGAGCTGGAGCTGGCCCCGCCGCCCCGCCCGTCGCGGCCGGTGCCGCCCGCCGACACGTGGCCGCCCAGGCCCGCCACCCCGATCGAGCCGCCGCCGCTGGAGCCCGAGCCGTTCGTCGGCCGTGACGCCGAGCTGTCGAGGCTGACCACGGCCGCCGCCCGCACCGGCCGCTTCCAGGTGGCGATCGTCACCGGCGTCGCCGGGGCGGGCAAGACGACGCTGCTGCGCCAGTTGCAGAGCAGGCTGACCGCCGACGGCTGGATGACCTCCTCCGGCGCCTGCCCCGACTCCAGCGCCACCCCGCCCGGCTGGGCCTGGGTGGAGATCCTGCGCGCGCTCGTCGGCACGACCGGCGCGGGCGAGTACGCCCAGCTCCTGGCCCCGCTGCTGGACGACGCCGCGCCCGCGCCCGACGACGACGAGGTGTCCGGCGGGTTCCGGCTGCACCGGGCCGTCGGCGGCTACCTGGCGGGCGTCGCGCGCCGGGCCCCGGTGCTGCTCACGCTGGAGGACCTGCACTGGGCCGACGACCAGACGCTGGCGCTGCTGCGCGCGCTGCCGAGCCTGCTGGCCACCAGCCGGGTGCTGCTCGTGGTCACCTGCCGCGAGAGCGAGCTCGACGACCGGCAGGCCGACGTGCTGGCCGCGCTGGCCAGGCTGGGCCCGGTCCGGGTGGGCCTGTCCGGGCTCGCCCCGAAGGCCGTGGCCGAGCTGGTCCGGGCCACCTGCGTGCGCGAGATCGACGAGGACGCCGTCGAGTCGATCGTCGAGCGCACCGGCGGCAACCCGTTCTTCGTCCGCGAGACCGTCCGGCTGCTCGACGCCGAGGGCGCGGCCGACCGGGCGAGCGCGGCCGAGGTGCTGTCGCGGGTGCCCTCGGGGGTGCGGGACGTGCTGCGGCGGCGCGTCTCCCGGCTGCCCGCCGGTGCGCAGCAGATCCTGCTGCAGGCGGCGGTGATCGGCCGCGACGTGGACGTGGACGTGCTGGTCGACGTGGCCGGCGACGAGGACGCCGTGGTGGAGGCCGTCGAGGCGGCGCTGCTGGCCGGGCTGGTGACCGAGCCGGGCCCCGGGCTGCTGCGGTTCGACCACGACCTGGTGCGCGACACGCTCTACTCCGACGCCTCGCGGCTGCGCCGCACCCGGCTGCACGCGGCCGTGGCGGCGGTGATCGAGCGGCGGGCGCCGTCCGACGTGGCCGCGCTGGCCCACCATTACTTCCTGGCCGACGCCGCCGACAAGGCGGTGCACTACTCGGGGCTGGCCGCCGAGCAGGCCGAGCGGCGCTTCGCGCACCGCGAGGCGGCGACGCTGTGGGAGCAGGCCATCGCCGCCTTCGACCGCACTGGCGGCGACACCAAGCAGCGGCTGCGGCTCATGCTGCGCCGGATCAAGGCGCTGGCGCTGTGCGGCGACATGCACACGGCCCGGCTGCTGCGCCGCGAGGCGATGGACGCCGCGCTGCCGCTGGGCGACCTGGAGCTGACCGCGCGGGTCGCGGCGGCGCTCGCGGTGCCGCACAAGGGCATGGCGCGTGACTTCACCCGCACTGCGTGGGAGATCGTCGACGTCACCGAGCGGGCGCTGAGCGAGCTGCCCGAGGGCGAGCAGCAGCTGCGGGCCAGCCTGCTCACCACGCTGGCGCTGGAGCTGGAGGGCTCCTCCTCGCCCGAGCGGGGCCGGCAGGCATCGCTGGAGGCGCTGGAGGTGGCCCGGCAGAGCGGCGACCCGGTGCTGATCGCGGTCGCGCTGAGCGGGCGGCTGCGCCAGTCCTACGACATCCCGGCCGTCGACACCCGCGAGAGCATCGGCCGCGAGCTGCTCGACGTGGCCCAGCGCTCCGGCCAGGTCGCCACCCAGGCGCTGGCCCATCTGGTGCTGCTGGAGTGCGCGGCGGCGCGCGGCGAGTTCGGCGTCGCCGACGAGCACGCGGCCGCCGCCGACCGGCTGGCCCGGCAGTACGACCTGCCGGCCCCGGCCGCCGTCCACGCCTGGTATTCCGGGCAGCGGCAGATGATCGCCGGCGACTACACGGGCGCCGAGCGGGCCTATCGCGACGCGGCCCGGATGACGGCGCGGGCGGGCATGCTGGAGGGCCGCCAGGACCTGCCGCTGATCACCACGTTCTGCCTGCACCTGGTCGACGGCCGGGCGGCCGAGACGGTCGAGCTCCTGGCCGAGGCCCACCAGCGCGGCGCGAAGTGGACCCTCGACGCCTACGCGCTGGCGCTCGCCTCGGCCGGTCACGTGGCCGACGCCAAGGCGGTCGCCGCCGTCCGCCCGCCGGTGCGGCCCGACTTCCTGTACGAGCTCGCGATGACGTGGCGGGCGCTGGCCGGGATGCTGCTCGACGACCGGGAGCGAATGGTCGACTGCTACGACAAGCTCAAGCCGTTCGCCGACCGGGTGGCGGGCGCCGGCACCGGGGTCGTGGCGCTGTGGCCGGTGGCGCTGACGCTGGGCGACCTGGCGATCCGGCTGGGCCAGCCGGCCGCCGCCCGCGAGCACTACGGCAAGGCGCTGGAGGTGGCGCACCGGATCGGGGTGCCGCGCTGGGTGGAGGCGGCGCAGCGCTCGGTCAGCAGCTCACCTGGAAGCGGTCGCTCCTGATCGCCTCGCGCCCCTCGGCCTTGAGCTCGACGCGATACCAGCCGGGGTTGGCGGAGACGGCCGGCTCCCAGGCGGCGCTCTCCTCGGCTCCCGCGAACCCGGAGTAGTGCACCAGATAGGTGCCCCAGGTGTTGGTGCCGGGATTCCAGCGGGCCAGCCGCCAGCGGTAGGAGACGGCCTCGTCGGGGTCGGGGTTGACGATCACCGTACGGGCCAGGAACGTCTTCAGGCAGTCCGGCGCGCTGTCGAGGGCGGTGACCGTGACCTCGCCGGGCACCGCGGCGGGCAGCGCGGCGGGCACTGTGCGTGCCGGCAGGGTGACAGCCCGGGCGGGGGCGGGCGCGGGCAGCGGCGCGGAGCTCGCGGCGCCGTACGCGGTCAGGCCGGCGTAGGCGGCGGCGAAGGCGAGGGCCGCCACGAGGAACTTCACCGCGCTCGCCGCGCCGGTGGCCAGTGCCGTACGGCTGCTTCTCGTCGCCTTGCTCAACCCGGTCAACACGGTCAGCACCTCTCTTCGCTCACCGCCCAGCGTGGGGCACGGGTATTGAGCGTCGCTTGTCACACGCTTGCAACCTGCCTGTGGCGGTAACGTAAGGGGTGAACTAAGGTAAGCCTGACCTAATGGTTTGGCGTGGGGGGAGTCGGCTCATGGCATCACGCGTTCTGGCCGTCCCCGCGCCCACCGACCCCTTCCTGTTCGGGATTCCCTACTGGCTGGTGGGGGCGATCCTGATCCTCGCCCTGTTCGGAGCGTTCCAGGTCTATTACTGGGTGGGCCGCAGGCTCGGCGAGAAGCTGTACGACTCCCGCATCGGCGTCAAGGTGGGCCGCGAGCGGATCGAGAAGGTCGAGCGCGTCGTCGAGCGGTGGGGGGCGTTCGCCGTCTACGGCTGCTTCTGGGTGCCGATGCTGCGCCACACGCTGCCGTGGGTGGCCGGTGCGCTGCGGGTGTCCTATCCGTGGTACGTCGTGGCCAGCGCGCTGGGCTGCCTGACGTGGGCGCCGATGTGGTGGTTCGGGCTGACGGCGCTGGTGTGGGGCTGGTTCCGGATCGCCGCGTCCTCGCCTGTCACGGCCGGGGCGCTGGCGGTGGCGGCGGTGGCCGGGGTCGTGGTGATCGTGATGCGGCGCAGGAGGAAGCGGACCTTCGTCGGCTGACGCTTTCCGGTTGTTTTCCCCTTTCGGGGTGGGTTTGGCGCGCCTCCGGGTGGTTCGGATGCCACGATGTCCGTCATGTTCGTCATGCGAATCGCGGCCTGTATAGGTTCCGCGCTGCTCGTCCTGATAGCCGGGACTCCGGCGTACGCGGCGGATACGCCCACCGTCAAGGCGAAGGTCGGCTACGTGGTCGACTCGGCGGGAACGATCCACTTCGGCAAGCGGGAGACCGCTCGGGTGCCGGTCGCCAGCCTGGTCAAGGTGATGACCGCCTACGTGGTGCTGCGCGAGGCCCGGCTGGGCGACACGATCACCGTGACCGCCGCGGACGTGCGTCACGCGGTGCGCAACGGCGCCACCTCGGCCGCGCTCAAGAAGGACGAGCGGCTGACCGTGCGCGACCTGCTCTACGGGCTCATGCTGCCCTCGGGCGCCGACGCGGCCCACGCGCTGGCCCGCCGCTACGGGCCGGGCACGAACGCCTTCGTGCGCAAGATGAACGCCACCGCCCGCGCGCTCGGCCTGGACGACACCCGCTACACGAACGCCGACGGCCTGCCGAAGCCGTCGCTCGGCGGCTATTCGACGGCCGTGGACCAGGCCGAGCTGGCGCGCCGGGCGCTGGAGAACCCGGTCTTCCGCACGATCGTCGGCCGCGAGGTGCACCGGGTGCCGAAGACGTCCGCGCACCGGGCGCACACCTGGCGCAACACCAACAAGCTGCTCACCCGGGCCGACGGCGTGACGGGGGTGAAGACCGGCTACACGCGGGCGGCGGGGTTCTGCCTGCTGTTCGCGGGCGAGCGGGGCGGCAGGCAGGTGATCGGCGTGCTGCTGAACGACCAGGACGAGCGCCGTTTCAGCACCGCCGAACGGCTGCTCGACCATGCCGGCAGCCAGATCGAGGTCAGCTGACCGGCATGCCCGGACAGGCGGGGTCGAGCCGGTCGGCCGTCACCCGGAGCGTGTAGGCGAGCCGCACCCGCACCCGTCTCCTGTCGCGGGAGTGCTTCACCGGCGCGTCCGGCAGCGCCTCGGTCAGCGTGTCCGTGTGTCCCAGCGCGCTCTGATGAGCCAGTACCTGCATGGCGTCCATGACACCTCCTTAATCAATTAAGACCTTAATTGATTAAGGAGGGCTCCGGCAAGGGATTCCGATACCGTTGGACGATGGCCAAGGTCACGCTGCAGACGATCGCCGACAGGGTGGGCGTGTCGCGGGCCACCGTGTCCTACGCCTTCTCCCGGCCCGACCAGCTCAGCGACGGGCTGCGCCGGCGCATCCTGGAGGTGGCCGACGAGCTGGGCTACGCCGGGCCCAACGCGACCGCGCGCTCCCTGCGGCTCGGCCGGGCCGGCGCGCTCGGCCTGCTGTTCAGCGAGACCCTGCCCTACGCGTTCGCCGACCCGTACGCGGTCGGGTTCTTCCAGGGGTTGGCCGCCGCCGCCGAGGACGCGGGCGTCGGGCTGCTCATCCTGCCGCTGCCGCGCGGCGAGCAGCGCCCGGTGCCGGTGCGTGACGCGGTGGTCGACGCCTTCTGCGTGGTCTCGCTGCCCGACGGGCACCCCGCGCTGGCGGAGGTGCTGGCCAGGAGGCTGCCGATGGTGGTGGTCGACGAGCCGTACGTGCCGGGCCACCCGTTCGTCGGGATCGACGAGCCGGCGGCGGGGGCGCTGGCCGCCCGCCACGTGCTGGAGCTGGGCCACCGGCGCGTCGGGGTGGCGATGGTGGGCCTGCACGACGACGGCCGCACCGGCTGGGCCGACCCGGCGCGGCAGCGGGCGGCGACGTTCGAGGCGATGCGCGGCCGGCGGGGCGGCTACGAGAGCGCCTGCGTGGCCGCCGGGGTCGACTGGGCGGGCGTGCCGTTCTACGAGCTGTCCCGCAACTCGCGGGAGGCGGGCCGGGAGGCCGGGCACGCGCTGCTCCGGGCCGACCCTCGGCCCACCGCCGTCCTGACCAACACCGACGTGCTGGCGCTCGGCATCCTCGACGCCGCCGCCGACCTGGGGCTGCGGGTGCCGGAGGACCTGTCGGTGGTCGGGTTCTCCGACAGCGCGGCGCAGGAGGCCGGGCTGACGACGATCCGGCAGGCCAAGCAGGAGATCGGCGAGAAGGCCGGGCGGCTGCTGCTGTCCGACCCGCCGGCCGCGCCGGAGCGGCTGATCTTCCCGCACGAGCTGATCGTCCGCTCGTCCACGGCGGCGCCTCACTGAAATTTCAGTGAAATAATGGCCCCCTCACGCCACCAAAAGGTACGAATTCCCCGCGAACACCCCATTGACGCCCCTCTGACGGGCACGTAAGTTCACTGAAAAGCCTCCGAAAATCGCAATCGCGCGAGGAGACGTGTGAACACGATCGCGTTCATGGGAGCCAACTTCGTCACCAGGGAGACCGGCAGCCGCATGCCCGCCCCCGGCTGGGGAGAGGCCGACCGGGTCACCAACGAGCGGTTCGCCCCGCTCGACGGCTTCGCCGGGCGGTTCGGCGGCATCGTCGCCGAGGTCGCCGGGCTCGGCTTCACCTCGATGGACGTCTGGACCGCCCACCTGAACCCGGCCTGGGCCACCGACGAGCACCTGGAGATCGCCGCCGGGCTGCTCGCCGGCCACGAGCTGTCCGTACCGAGCCTGGCCGGGTCCGCCGGGGCCGACGTGGCGTACTTCCGCGGCCTGTGCCGGATCGCCCGCGCCGTCGGGGCGCCCGTCATCGGCGGGATGGCGCCCGTGCTGCGCACCGACCGCGAGGCGGTGGTGGCCGCGCTGGAGGAGCACGATCTCCGGCTCGGCGTGGAGAACCACCCCGAACGCACCCCCGGGGAGTATCTGGAGGCGATGGGCGACGACGCCGGCGGCCGGATCGGCGCGGCGCTCGACACCGGCTGGTTCGGCACCCACGGCTACGACGCCGCCGAGGCGATCAAGGCGCTCGGTGACCGGATCTTCCACGTGCACCTGAAGGACGTGGCGGCGCCCGGCGGCCACGACACGGTGGCGCTCGGCGACGGCTGCGTGCCGGTGCGGCGGTGCGTGGAGGAGCTGCGGCGCATCGGCTACACGGGCACGATCAGCATCGAGCACGAGCCTGAGGACCGCGACCCGATCCCCGAGGTGCTGACGTCGCGCGAGCGGCTGCGGCAGTGGCTGGAGGCGTGAGCATGGAGACCACCGACGCGACCACCGACGCGACCACCGGCGTGGCGATCGTCGGCTGCGGCAACATCGCCCAGCGCTACGCCGCCGACCTCGCCGGCTACTCCGAGATCGAGCTGCGCGGCGTCCAGGACGTCGACCCGGCGCGGGCCGCGACCCTGGCGGCGGCGCACGGCGTGCGCGCCTACCCGTCGCTGGACGAACTGCTGGCCGACCCGGGCGTCTCGATCGTGGTCAACCTGACCGCGCACCACGCCCACTACGAGGTGATCCGCCGCTGTCTGGAGGCGGGCCGGCACGTGCACAGCGAGAAGCCGCTCGCCCTGCGCTACGAGGAGGCGGCCGAGCTGGTCGAGCTGGCCGGCAGGAAGGGGCTGCGCCTGGGCGGGGCGCCCGCCACGTTCCTCGGCGAGGCCCAGCAGACCGCGCTCAAGCTGCTGCGCGAGAACGCCACCGGCCGGCTCAGGCTCGTCTACGGAGAGGTCAACTGGGGGCGCATCGAGACCTGGCACCCGGACCCGGTCGGCTTCTACGAGGTCGGGCCGCTGTTCGACGTGGGCGTCTACCCGCTGACGATCGTCACGACGGCGCTCGGCCCGGCCCGGCGGGTGACCGCGTTCGCCTCCGTCGTGCACCCCGAGCGGACGCGGCTCGACGGGCGGCCGTTCACGATCACCACGCCCGACTACGTGGTGGCCAACGTCGAGTTCGACGGCGGCGTCCTGCTCCGGCTGACCTGCGACTTCTACGTCCCCGGTCACGGCACGCGGCAGCACGGGCTGGAGTTCCACGGCGACACCGGGTCGCTGCTGCTGCGCTCCTGGCACGACTTCGACTCCGCGCTGGAGGTCGCCGCCTTCGGGGAGGAGCCGCGTCCCGTCGAGCCGCTGCGGCCCGCGTACCGGGGCGTGGAGTGGGGCCGAGCCGTGCGGGACCTGGCGGCGGCCGTCCGCGAGGGTCGGCCGCACCGGGCCACCGGGCGGCAGGCCGCGCACGTGGTGGAGATTCTCTGCGCCACCCGCGCCTCCTACGAGCAGGGCAGGCCGGTGGAGCTGACGTCGGTCTTCGAGCCTCCCGCGCCTCTGGATGGGTACGCCTGATCTGGACGAGGGGAGCAAGATGCGGATCAGAGTGACCGTCTGGAGCGAGAACTACCACGAACAGCGCGAAGAGGACGTACGCCGCCGCTACCCGGACGGCATCCACGGCGCGATCGCGGCCGGGCTGAACGCGCACCTGGGCGGCGAGGCGCGGGTGCGCACCGCCGTGCTCGACGACCCCGAGCACGGCCTGTCCGACAAGGAGCTGGCCGAGACCGACGTGCTCACCTGGTGGGGGCACATGGCGCACGAGGAGGTCGCCGACGAGGTCGTCGCCCGGGTGCGGCAGCGGGTGCTAGGCGGCATGGGGCTGGTGGTGCTGCACTCCGGCCACTACTCCAAGATCTTCCGCAGCCTGATGGGCACCACCTGCACGCTCAACTGGCGTGACGCGGGCGAGCGCGAGCTCGTGTGGACCGTCGCCCCCGGCCACCCCATCGCCCAGGGCGTGCCGCGCCCGCTGGTGATCGGGGAGCAGGAGACGTATGGCGAGCCGTTCGGCGTCCCGGAGCCGGACGAGCTGGTGTTCATCAGCAACTTCAGCGGCGGCGAGGTGTTCCGCAGCGGCTGCTGCTACACCCGCGGCCTGGGCCGGATCTTCTACTTCAGCCCCGGCGACCAGAACTATCCCGTCTACCACGATCCGGACGTGCACCGGGTGCTCGCGAACGCGGTGCGCTGGGCCGCGCCGTCCGCCCCCGTCGGCCCGCCCCTGGACAACGCCCACACCCCCATCCACTGGTAGCGCCCTTGCCCTGTTGACCTTGCCAGCCCTAGTGTCACGCCTTGTGAAAATTCGCGTGATCGCCGCGCTGAGCGCCGCCGCTCTGCTGCCGTTGACCGGCACCGCCGCGGCGGCCTCCGGCCAGGACCCGGTCGAGGGCGCCGACCTCGTCGCCAACGCCCTCTACGAGGCCGGCCCGCTCCCCAGGAGCACGTGCGCCGAGAAGCCCGTCAAGCGCAACGACAAGCCGATGGCCAGGGCCTACATCAACGCCGTCGTCGCCTGCCTGGACAGGACCTGGGGCAAGCACCTCACCGCCGCGGGCCTGGAGTTCCAGAAGCCGCGGGTGAAGTATCTGGCCAAGGTGCCCAAGGGCTACTGCGACCTGGAGATCGACAACTACAACGCGCAGGCGTACTACTGCGAGAAGAACCGCACGCTGATCTTCCAGCTCGGCAAGGACTGGCTCGACGACCCGCACGACCTCTGGCTGTTCAGCATCACGTCCAGGATGTACGGGATCCACGTGCAGGAGCTCGTGGGCATCGGCGCCGCCCTGGACGAGGAGTCCTACGACGACGACGCCGAGGAGCGGGAGCTGGTACGGCGCTACAGCCTGCAGTCCGACTGCTTCGCCGGCGCGTTCATGAAGAGCGTCTGGCCGCTCAAGGGCCGCTCCGGCAAGGACTGGAAGACCTCGCTGAACCTGCTCCTGGGTGACGAGCCCGGCGACGATCGGGTCTACGGCAAGACGGCCAACATCCGGGCATGGACCAAGCGCGGGTTCGCCACCGGGAACCCCGGGTCGTGCAACACCTGGACGGCCTCGGCGTCGAAGGTCGCCTGACCGCCGCCGTCAGGTCCTGCCCGTCACGGCGCGATGCCGGAACGTCTGCGCGCCGGCACGGTGCACGGCGGCCTTGACCAGGCCGAACAGGGCTCCCTGGATCGCGGCGGCGACGAGCACCTCCGTCCAGCCGCGTTCCAGGTCGCCGGCGTCCGGGGCGTCGTCGTCGCCGGACACCAGCTTCCACGTCCGCTTGAACATCGCGGCGGCCAGGGCGCCGCTGAGCATTCCCGTCCCGAGCGAAAGAGCCTTCTCCACAGCATGCATGGCTGTGTCAGTGCCCCGTGTGGCGGCTCTAAACGGTTTCGCGCATCAGTCCATGGCAGGCGATCGCGGCGGCGGCGACGACGTTCAGCGAGTCGACGCCGGCGGCCATCGCCGTCGGGCTCATCGCGATGCACACGGCCTCGTCGGCCTCGTGCAGCCAGCGGGACGACAGGCCGTCGCCCTCGGCGCCGAGCAGCAGCGCGACCCGGCCGCCGAGCTTGACCCGGTCGATCGGGGTGACGGACTGGTCGGGGGTGAGGGCAAGGGTCTGGAACCCGGCCGCGCGCAGCTCGTCCAGGCCGGTGAACCAGTTGTCCATCCGGGCGTACGGGATCGAGAAGACGGCTCCCATGGAGACCTTGACGGCGCGGCGGTAGAGGGGATCGGCGCAGCGGGGCGACAGGACGATGCCGTCGACGCCGAGGGCGGCGGCGCAGCGGAAGATCGCGCCGACGTTGGCGTGGTCGACGATGTCCTCCAGGACGACGACGCGGGCGGCCGGGGCGAGCACCGTGTCCAGGGCGGGCAGGGGCAGGCGGGCCAGGGAGGCGAGGGCGCCCCGGTGGACCTGGAAGCCGGCGATGCCCGACATGATCTCGTCGCTGACGACGTACACGGTGGCGTCGCCGAGGACGTCGGCGAGGGGCTGGAGCCAGCGGCCGGTCGTCAGGACGGACCGGACGGGGTAGCCGGCGGCGATGGCGCGCCTGATCACCTTCTCGCCTTCCGCCAGGAACAGGCCGCGCTCGGCTTCGAGGCTCTTGCGGAGCTCCACGTCGCGCAGCCGGGTGTAGTCGGCCAGGCGGGGGTCGGCGGCGTCGGTTACGTACTCAAGCACCTTCCGATACTGCCACGAGCCGCCTGAGCTGCCAGCCGACGGCGTAGCAGACGAGCACCAGGCACAGGCCGACGACGGTGCCGGCGCCCACCTTGGTGATCACGGCGGGCAGCCCGTACGCCGGGTTGGGCTCGTCGACCAGCGGCCAGACGAACGCGCCGGTCAGGATGCCGGCGGCGCCGCCGGTGAGGACGCCGCCGCGCACGCGGGCGGAGACGCGCAGGCGGCCGGGCACCGGCGCGGGCGGCATCGCGGCGAGGCCGCGCCAGGCCCACCACACGACGACGGCCAGGCCGACGGCCGACGACACGTACTGCAGCACGCGGAACAGCGGCAGCACGCCGAGGACGGAGACGCCGAGCCAGTGGCCCCACTCCTGCGGCCCGGTGGAGTGCGTGAAGGAGTCCCACAGCACGTGCGTGCCCGCGCCGACCAGCGCGCCCGCGACCACGGCGGGCAGGCGGGACAGCAGTTCGCGGCGGGTCGGCAGGAGGGTCGCGGCGCGGCCGGCGAACGCGGGCGGCAGCAGCCCGATCAGCGGGTCGCGCAGCAGGCCGTGGAAGAGCACGAGCAGCACCAGCACCGCCGCCAGGTCCACGGTGACGACGCCCTGCCAGGAGTGCCAGTCGCTGTAGTCGGGCAGGAACGGCAGGAAGATCGGCAGGTCGGGCACCATCGCTCCGACCGCGAGCGCCCAGGGGTCGGTCCACCTGCGCATGCGCGGTGACGACACCAGCGGCAGCACGGCCGCGATGTGACTGGGCGTGAACGGCATCGGCCCCCCATATCCCGTCGACGATCACTGCACACTACCCGGGAAGCTTGAACATTCTTTGCCGCCGGCCTCTAAGGTCACGATAAGTAATGGGTACGGCACATAATGCTGTCGACGGCCGGAAGCCGAGAATGCGGAGGTTCAAGGTGCCTGACCAGCGGGTTCATGCGCATCCGGCCGCGTCAGCCGATTGGATCAGGGCTGCGAGGCTGGCGCGTTCACTCTCCGTGGTCACCATCGTGTGGCTGGCGGTGGAGAGCTCGCTCGGGCTGGCGGCGGGGCTGGCGGCGCATTCGGTGGCGTTGATCGGGTGGGGGCTGTCGGCTCTGGTGGAGGTGGCGGCGAGCCTGATCGTGGTGTGGCGGTTCACGGGGAAGCGGACGCTGTCGGCGAGCGCGGAGCATCGGGCGCGGCGGGCGATCGCGGTGAGCTTCTGGCTGCTCGCGCCCTATCTGATCGTGCACGTGGGTCACGACCTGGATGCCGGGCACCGGGCGGTGCCGACCGTGCTGGGGATCGTGGTGACGGCGGTGAGCCTGGTCAGCATGCCGATCCTGGGGCTGGTCAAGCGGCGGCTGGCCCGGCGGCTGGCCTCGGGGGCGACGGCCGGGGAGGCCGCGCAGAACCTGATCTGCGGCGCGATGGCGGCCGGGGTGCTGGCCGGTCTGTGGGCGGGCACGATCGGGTGGTGGTGGGTCGATCCGGCGATGGCGCTCGCTCTGGCGGTGGTCGCCGTGCGTGAGGGATGGCGGGCGTGGCACGGTCACGCATGCTGCCACTGACCGTCACTGAGTGTTATTAGCGCACCAAAACAGGTGTTTTGCCACAGCAAGCACACCGAGTATCGTCTCCCGAGTATTGCGGAGCATCACCGGCTAGGGTCTCCGAAAGGCTTCCAAACACACACCAAGAGGACATCGTGGGGCGACACCGCACAGACGAGTTCGATGGCGGCTACCGAGCCCAGGATCCACCCCCCAGCAGAAGGCGGGCCGGTCGCGGCGGACGCGGCCGGGTGCTCGTCCCGCTCGCGGGAGCAGTGGCGCTCGCCGTGCTCCTCGGTGTGGCCGCGTTCGTCATCTTCAACCGGGAGCACGACTGCTCCAGCGGCAAGCTGCCGCTGACCGTCGTCGCGACGCCGGACGTCCAGCCGGCCCTGAACAAGATCGCGGGCACCTACAACAAGGCGCTGCACTCGATCGACAGCAGGTGCGTCGAGGTCAAGGTGGCCAGGGAGAGCGCGGCCCGGACGGAGAACGCGCTGGTCGCCGGCAAGTTCAAGGGCGACGTGTGGGTGGCCGACTCCAGCCTCGTGGTGGAGCGGGTGCGCAGCCAGGAGTCCGTCACGCTGCCCGAGCCCGCGGGCTCGGTCGCGTCCTCGCCGGTGGTGCTGGCCACGGCCAAGAGCTCGGCGGCCAAGCTGGAGGGCACGCTCAAGCCGAGCTGGTCCGGCATGGTCGCGGCTGCCAACGTGGCGAACGTGGACGGGCCCGGCAGGAAGGTCCGCGTGCTGGCCCTCGATCCGCAGAAGAACTCCGCCGGGCTGGCCGCGCTGCTGGCGGCGGCTGGCACCGCGAAGGCGGCCAAGCAGGACAAGGCGCTGGTGGGCGCGCTCAAGGAACTGTCCGGGCAGCTCGTCGCCGACCCGACCGCGCTGCTGGCGAGCCTCACCGTGAAGTCCGGTGACCGGGTGCCGATCGGCGTCACGTCCGAGCAGGCGATTCACGTACACAACACGAAAAAGCCGGACACGCCGGTGGTGGCGCTGTACCCGAGCGAGGGCACGCTGAGCCTGGACTACCCGCTCACCGTCGTCACCAAGGACGCCGCGAAGCTCAAGGCCGCCGCCGACTTCCGGCAGGAGCTCGGCAAGGAGTCGGCGCTCAAGGTGCTGCGCGCCCAGGGCTTCCGCGATCCCGGCGGCAAGGCGGGCGAGACGCTGTCGGAGGACAAGGGGTTCACCCCGGCGGCGCCCAAGGCCATGCGCGCCCCCGACGTCAAGACCGTCGCCACCATGACGCAGACCTGGTCCCGGCTCAACCTCGGCACCCGGCTGCTCACGCTGCTGGACGTGTCGGGCACGATGGCGCTGCCCGACCCCGGCACGGGGCTGACCCGCATGAAGGCCATCAGCAAGATCGCCACGGAGGGGCTGTCGCTGTTCCCGCCCGACTCCGAGATCGGCGTGTGGAACTTCTCCACCCACCTGGACGGCCGGGGCAAGGACTACCAGGAGGTCGTCCCCGTCGGGCCGCTGACCGAGAGCATCGGCGGCACGCTGCGCAAGGACGTGCTGGCCCAGCAGCTCGCCACCGTCGAGGCGAAGGCGACCGGCGACACCGGGCTGAACGACTCGCTCAAGGCCGCCTACGCGCACATGACCGAGACGTACAAGCGGGACAAGATCAACACGCTGCTGATCCTGACCGACGGGGCCGGCAACGACGACCCCGACGGCGGCGTCACCGACGCGCAGATCCTCGACTACCTGAAGTCGGCCTACGACCCGGAGCGGCCGGTGAGCATCCTGCTCATCGCGTTCGGGCCGGAGGCGCAGGCGGGCAAGCGGCAGATGGACGCGGTCGCCAAGGCGACGGGCGGCGAGGCGTACATCGCCAAGGACCCGCTGCAGGTCCGCGACTTCTTCCTCCAGGGCATGGAGCGCCGCATCTGCTCGCCCAATTGCGATGGTTGATGCCTGTTCGGCATGAATGAGGGGCCGATCGTCAACCCGCCGGGACTAGGCGGGCGTCCTACCGCCGTGGGGACGTCCTGCAACCCGCGGGGAGGGTATTCGTGCCTGGATGGCCGGCAGTCGAGCGTGACGACGACGAGCGACTCGTGGCGGGGCTGCGCCACGACGACCCGAACGCCCCCGACCGGCTCTACGGCGCCTACGCCGAGCGGCTCTACGACTACGCCTGCTCGCTACTGGGCGAGCGGGACGGCGCGGCGGACGCGGTGCACGACGCGCTGGTCACCGCGCACGGGCGGGTGCGGCGGCTGCGCGACGCCGACCGGCTGCGGGCCTGGCTGTACGCGCTGACCAGGTTCCAGGCGGTGGCGCGGCTGGGTCACCCGGGCGCGGAGCGGCCCGCGCGGCGGACGGACGGCGAGCCGGACGACCCGGAGCTGACCGGCCTGGTGTACGAGACGCTCGGCGAGCTGCGCGGGGCCGAGCGCGAGGTGCTGGAGCTGTCGCTGCGGCACGGGCTGGCGCCCGCCGAGGTGAGCGCGGTGCTCGGCCTCACCGCGCGGCAGGCCGCCGGGCGGCTGGCCAGGGCCCGCGGCCAGTTGGAGAACGCCGCCGCCGCGGTGGTGCTGGCCAGGACGGGCCGGGCGCACTGCCCCGGCCTGTCGGCGATGCTGGACTCCTGGGAGGGCCCGCTCACGACGCCGCTGCGCCGCCGCCTGTCGGGGCACATCGGCGGCTGCGAGGTGTGCGCCGAGCGGCGCGGCCGGGCGATCTCCGCCGAACGGCTGCTCGACCTGGTGCCGATGGCCTTCCCGCCGCTGTCGCTGCGCGAGCGGGTGATCGGCACCTGCCTCGACCCCGCGCGGAACGAGACCCGCACGCTGATCGTCGACCGGGGCGACAGCTTCGACCGGTCCGGGTTCCCGCTCTCCCCCCGGCACCGGTCGCGGCGGCGCAGGCCGCGCAGGCTGGCCCCGGCGCTGCTGGCGGGCGCGCTGCTCCTGGCGGGGACGAGCGTGACGATCGCGCTGACCTTCCAGGAGGAGGCGCACCCCGCGCTGAGCGCGCCCCCGCCCGCGGCGCCGCCCGACGAGGACTACGCCGCCGACGACCCCGGACCCGTCGCCGGGGAGCCCACGGACACCGAGCCCGAGCCCGATCCCGAGGTCGAGCCGGAGCCCGACCCCGAGCCCGGCGCGTCCGAGCCGGTCACGCCGCCGACCCGGCGGCCCGCCGACGGCGTGGCCACCACCCGGCCGCCGGCCGCCCCCACCCCCACCCGCCGGCGGGCCGCCCGCCCCGCCCGGATCGCCGCCGCCTGCCCGGCGGCGATCCAGGGCGCGGCGCGGGTCACGCTGCGCGCCCGCAACGCCGCCGTCACCTGGGCATCCACCACGACGGACGGCCTGACCCTGAAGCCGGCGAGCGGGACGATCAAGGCGGGTGCGTCGGCGGCCGTGTGGGTCACCGTGGACGACCCCGGCCTGCCCGGCAGCGGCACGGTGACGTTCACCTCCAACGGCGGCGCCGCGCGCTGCGCGCTCAGCTGGGAAGGTCAGCCCGAACCGCCGTCCGACCCGCCGGAGGAGGAGCCCACCCCGTCGCCGGAGCCGTCCAGCACACCGGAGGCGACCCTCGCCACCGTTATGTGAGAAAGCCCCGATTTCCCGGGTCAAGCCGATGTTGCTGTGACAAATAAGGCATCCTGGTGTGCTTGGGGAGCACGTCGGGGACCCGGGGCTCGTTGGCAGTGTGTTGAACTTCACATGGGCGCTGGTAAACCTGACTGTGCCGCCAAGCGTCGGCGTTGACGCGTACGCGCACGGATTGATCCCATGAAATTGGCGATCACGTCAGGAACCGGGAGAGAAACAGCAGATGCTCAAGCACCGCAGAGCGCTCACATGGCTGCTCGCGCTGGCCTGCATCGCGGGGGCGGTGATCGCGCTCTTCGACATCGACACTCCCCTGCGCCCGCTCCTGATCTCCATGTTCCTTCTGCTCGTGCCCGGCGCCGCGGTGGTCGGGCTGTTGCGTGATCGTGACCCTCTGGCGGCACTATCGGTAGGGGCCGCCGCGAGCCTCGTGCTCAACGTGCTGCTCGCCCAGGCCATGCTGCTCTTCGACGCGTGGTCGCCTCGGGCCGGGGTGGCGACGATCGCCGTGCTCGGCGGGTTCATGTACGTGCTTCGCGTGCTCTACCGGGGGAAGAACATGCAAACCGAACAGGGGGCCAGCCAAAGGTGAAGATCAACGTCGTTCGCCCCGGAGAGCTGGGACCACCGGAGCGGGCCCGCTGGCGCGAACTTCAGAAGGCCGACCCCAGCCTGGACAACCCCTTCCTCTCCGTCGAGTTCGCCGTCGCCATGGACCGCCTGCGCGACTACGTGCGCGTCGCCGTCCTCCAGGACGGTGACCGGATCGCCGGGTTCTTCCCCTACGAGAGGCACAGCTTCGGCATCGGCAAGCCGCTCGGCGGCTTCCTCACCACGTGCCACGGCCTGATCGCGGAGCCCGGCCTGAAGGCAGACGCGCGGGCGCTGCTGCGGGCCTGCAAGCTCACCGTCTTCGACTTCGACCACCTGGTGGCCGGGCAGCCGACGTTCGCCCCGTACGAGAGCGACGTGCGGCCCGCCCCCGTCATGGACTTCACCGCCGGCTTCGACGCCTGGATCGAGCAGGTCAGGGCCAACTCGCCGAAGAACCTGAAGACCGTCCGCTACAAGGAGCGCAAGCTCGGCAGGGAGCAGGGCGAGCTCCGGTTCGAGTGGGCCTCGCCCGACCCCGAGGCGCTGCGCACGCTGCTGGCCTGGAAGTCCGACCAGTATCAGCGCACCGGCCGGGTCGATCGGTTCGCCCAGCCCTGGATCGTCGAGCTGACCGACCTCATGCACGCCGAGCGGTCCGCTGACTTCTCCGGCGTGCTGACCATGCTCTACTCGGGCGACGTGCCCGTGGCCGGCCACTTCGGCCTGCGCACGGCCACCACGCTCGTGGGCTGGTTCCCCGCCTACGACACCGCCTACGCGCGCTACTCCCCCGGAATCGTGCACCACCTCCAGATGGCCGAGGCGGCCGCGGCCAGCGGTCTGCACATGGTCGACATGGGCAAAGGCGGCAAGGAGTACAAGGACTGGCTCAAGAGCGGGACCCTGTACGTCGCCGAAGGCCGGGTCTCCCGCCCCTCCCCGGCCGCCGCCGTGCACTGGATGGGGCGGACCCCGTTCAACAAGGCCCGAACAATTGTCCTGGACCGACCGTCTCTCTATAAGGCAGCCGACCGCGTCCTCAAGGGATTCGGCCGGATGCGCAGATCGATCCAGCACGACGTCAAGGAACCGACCGGAGCACGCTGACCCGAGCACTCAAGACCCCCCGGCACAAGGCAGCAGCAGCAGATCCCAGCACAACCCTCACTTGGACCCACTGATGCATCGTTCGCCCCAGCAGCCACTCCCGCAGCACCCGGGAGAAACTGTCACCGCGTTGCGCCAGGCGGGTCCCGGAAGGATTAACCTCGCCATGAGTCCCGAGTCCGTCAAGTCCAACGGCAAGGCGCAGATCACGCCTTTGCGATCGATGCCGCCTATCGAACGCTTCACTCCCGTCACACCACATCTGGCCATCTCACCGACGGTGAGTGTCGTGGTGCCGGCGATGAACGAGGCGGAGAACCTGCCCCACGTGTTCGCCACCCTGCCGCAGTGGATCGACGAGATCGTGCTCGTCGACGGCAACTCCGTCGACGACACCGTCGCGGTGGCCCGCCGCCTGCGGCCCAATGTGAAGATCGTAACGCAGACCGGCAAGGGCAAGGGCGACGCCCTGGCCGCCGGGTTCGCCGCGTGCACCGGCGACATCATCGTGATGATCGACGCCGACGGCTCCACCGACGGCCACGAGATCATCCAGTTCGTCGGCGCGCTGGTGACGGGCGCCGACTTCGTCAAGGGCTCGCGCTACGCCGCCGGCGGCGGCAGCGACGACCTCACCTTCAACCGCCGCCTCGGCAACAAGATCCTCACCGGGATCGTCAACCGGATGTACGGCACCTCCTACACCGACCTGTGCTACGGCTACAACGCCTTCTGGGCCAGGCACCTCGACGTGCTCGACCTCGACTGCGACGGTTTCGAGGTGGAGACGCTGATGAACATCCGCGCCGCCAAGGCCGGGCTCAAGGTGCACGAGGTGCCCAGCCACGAGCGCAACCGCATCCACGGCGAGAGCAACCTGCACGTCGTGCGCGACGGGTTGCGGGTGCTCAGGACCATCCTGAGCGAATGGCGCCGCCAGCCCGCCCCGCCCCGCCCCGAACCCGCCAGGAAGCCCGCCGCCGACCGGGGCGTCGCGTAAGCCTGAGCGCCTGAAGGATTCGTCGTGAACACGTCTGTCGTCATCTGCGTCTACACCGAGGACCGCTGGGAGGACATCAGGCAGGCCGTCGAGTCGGTGGAGCAGCAGAGCCGCCGCCCACACGAGCTGATCCTGGTCGTCGATCACAATCCGGACCTGCACCTCAAGCTCAAGCGCGCCTATCCCGACGCGATCGTCGTGGAGAACACGCACGAGCAGGGGCTGTCCGGCGGCAAGAACACCGGGGTGGCCACGGCCACCGGTGACATCGTCGCGTTCCTCGACGACGACGCGGTCGCCGATCCCGGGTGGCTGGAGGCTTTGGAGGAGGGCTTCCAGGATCCCGGAGTCGTCGGCGTGGGCGGTCGCACCGAACCCATCTGGGCGTCCCAGCGCAGGCCGCGCTGGTTCCCGCAGGAGTTCGACTGGACGGTCGGCTGCACGTACCGCGGCATGCCCGCGGTACGGGCGCCGATCCGCAATGTCATGGGAGGAAACGCGGCCTTCCTGCGCACGGTGGTGTCCGAGGTGGGCGGGTTCCACAGCGGCATCGGGCGCCGCGTACAGGGCCGCAAGTCGCGCCCCCTGGGGTGCGAGGAGACCGAGTTCTGCATCCGCCTGAGCCAGCGCCGGCCCGGCTCGATCATGCTGTACGAGCCGAAGGCGCTCATCGGGCACAAGGTGTCCAGGCAACGGGAGCGGTTCGCCTATTTCCGCTCCCGCTGCTACGCCGAAGGGCTGTCGAAGGCCCTGGTCACGCAGGAGGTCGGCACCCAGGACGGGCTGTCCAGCGAACGGGCGCACGCGCTCAGGACGCTGCCGCTCGGCGCGCTGCGCGGCCTCGGCGAGGCCGTCAAGGGCGACCCTGGCGGCCTCGGCAGGGCCGGCGCCATCGTCGTCGGCCTCGCCTGGACGGCCTGGGGATACCTGGTGGGCTCGGTACGGCTGAAGGCGGTGCGGTCATGATCCGGGTGCCGATCCTGATGTACCACTCGGTCAACGACCGGCCCAACGACGAGACCCGGCCGCACTCCGTACGCCCCGGCGACCTGGACGAGCAGCTCGCCTACCTGCCGGAGGCCGGGTTCACCCCGCTCACGCTGGGCGACCTCGTCGCCTCGCTGAACAAGAACAACGGGCGCTCGCTGCCCGCCAAGCCCGTCGTGCTCACCTTCGACGACGGCTACGCCGACTTCCACAGCCGCGCGCTGCCGCTGCTCGACAAGTACGGCCACCCCGCCACGGTCTTCCTGACCAGCGGCTGGGTGGCCGACGCCGGTGACGACGCGGCGGGCCGGCCGCTGGACGACATGCTCACCTGGGGCCAGGCCCGCGAGGCCGCGCAGAGCGGCATCGAGATCGGCGGCCACAGCCACAGCCACCCGCAGCTCGACCAGCTCCCCACCGAACAGCTCCGCCAGGAGCTGCGGCGCAACAAGGGCCTGCTGGAGGACACGCTCGGCACGCCCGTGGCCACCATGGCCTACCCCTACGGCTACTCCAGCGCCCGCGTGCGCCGGGAGGTGCGCAAGGCCGGCTACTTCGCCGCCTGCGCCGTCGGCAACACGATCGCCGCCGACCGGCACGACATGCTCGCCATCCCCCGGCTGACCGTCGCCAGGCACACCACGATCGGCATGTTCAAGCGGGCGGTCGAAGGCACCGGCGTGCCCCTGATCTACCTGCGCGAACGCATCCTGACCAAGGGCTACGCGGTGGTCAGGCGCACCCGCTACGGGCTGCGACGGGTCCGCGGCAATGTCTAGCCTCTGGCGGAGGCTGCTGCGCGACCTCCGCAACCCCCTGTTCAGGAACGGCTACGCGCTGATGGCCAACACGGGCATCACCGCGGTGCTCGGCGCGGGCTACTGGCTGCTGGCTGCGCACTACTTCTCCGAGGAGGAGTTCGGCCGCGGCCAGGCGGTGATCACGCTGATGCGGCTGTTCGCGTCGCTGACCGCGCTCGGCCTGGTGGGCGCGTTCGCGCGCTTCCTGCCGGTGGCGGGCCGCCGCACGCCCGAGCTCATCCTGCGCGGGTATGGGATCGCCGCCGCCACCGGTGGCGCGGCCGCCGTCGGCTTCCTGCTGACGCTGCCGCTGTGGGGCGAGACGTACTCGGTGCTCGCCGGGTTCGGCCCCGGGCTGTTCTTCCTCGCGGCCGTCGTGGTGTGGGCGGTCTTCACCCTCCAGGACGTGGTGCTGACCGGGCTGCGCAACGCCACCTGGGTGCCGTTCAACAACCTCGTCTTCGGCCTGGTCAAGATGGGGCTGCTGGTCACCCTGGCGGGGGCGCTGCCCGACGGCGGCATCTTCGTCTCGTGGATCGTGCCCACCGCGATCGCGCTGATCCCGATCAACTGGCTGATCTTCGGCGTGGTGGTGCCCCGGCACGTCAGGCAGACCGCCGGCGTGCACCGCGAGGCGCCGAGGCTGCGCGAGGTCGGGCGGTTCCTGGCGGGCGACTTCCCCGGCACGCTGTCGGTGCTGGCGATCGTCTACCTGGTGCCCGTGGTCGTCGCCACGCAGGTCGGCGAGGCCGTGTTCGGGCGCTTCTCGATGGCGCACACGCTCGGCTGCATGATCGAGCTGCTGGCCATGAACATGGCCGTGTCGCTGACCGTCGAGGGCTCGTTCGACCGGTCCCGGCTCGCGGCCAACTGCCGCAACGCGTTGCGGCGTGCGCTGACCATCATCGTGCCGATCATCGTGGTGGCCGTCGTGGCGGCGCCGCTCATCCTCCAGGTCTTCGGGGCCAAGTTCGCCGACGAGGGCACGCTGCTGCTGCGGCTGATGGCGCTGGCGGTGCTGCCCCGGGTGCTGATCGAGGTCTATCTGAGCGCGCTGCGCGCCCAGAGCGAGGCGCGCAAGCTCGCCGCCGTGCAGATCGGGCTGGCGGGTCTGGTGCTGGCGTCCATCCTGGCGCTGTTCCCGTTCGCGGGCGTCAACGCGGTGGGGTACGGGATGCTGCTCAGCCAGACGGTGGTCGCACTTTTGATCTTCGGAAAGCTACGTAAAATTCTCAAATACGACGAAATACGACACGCGAGCGTCGCTCACGGGTCGCCCGGGGCTCCATGATGGTCAACGTGAGGCAACGGGACGGCGATGGCATGACAGCGGGGACCACCGGCTCTTCCGGTGTGCGGGGGGACACGGGAGAGGAGCAGGAGGTGCCTTTCGATCCGGAGGCGACGGGGGTCATCCCGCGCCTGGACCCCGCCTCCCTGCAGGCGGCCCCGGACGCGAAGACCGACACGCCCCCGGCCCCCTCCCCGGACGCCGACTCGGGCGCGGACTCGGAGGCGGACCCGGACGCGGTGGGCGACGACGCGGTGAAGATCACCGCCGCCTTCCGCATCCCCACCACGCCGAGCACCCTGCGCATCGGCGGCCCCCCGGCCACGCCGCCGTCGGAGACCGACACGCTCCCCTCCCTCCCGGTGCCCCAGCCCACGGAGGAAGAGGCCGACGACACCAAGCCCGAGGAGACCACCACCTCCGGAGAGGCCGACGCCTCTGAAGAGGTCGGGACCGCTGAGGAGCCCGCCGCCGCCGTGGAGGCCGACGCCGCCGAGGGGTCCGATGCCGCCGTGGAGGGCGCCGTCTCTGAGCAGGTCGACGTCGCCACGGAGGTCGGGGCCCCCGAGGAGGTGGATGTCGGGGAGACGGCTCCGTTCGAGCGGGTGGTCGCCGAGCCCGTGGAGGCCGCCACCGCCGTGCAGGCGGTCGCGCCCGGGCCGGTCCGTCAGGCCGCGCCCCCGCCGAGGGCGTCGCGGCTGGCGGCCCTGGTGGCCGGCGCGCCGAAGTGGCTGCCGGTCGTGCTGGTGCTCGAAGGTCTCCTCATGTACGTGCTGGCCCTCAAGGTCAGCCCGGGGCCGCTGCGCGGCGTCGACCCGGCGGACATCAACGGCCTGGGCCTCATCTCGGCGTTGCCGGTCAGCGCGTTCGCGGCCATCCTGATCATGATCGTGTCGTTCTTCGTCACGGTGGCGCAGAGCACCGACCGCAAGTTCCTGTTGCTCTTCCAGATCGCGGCGATCACGTTCGCGTTGCACGGGGCCGGGGCGCTGGTGGCCGAGGAGCCACGCTTCCCGACCGCGTACATCCATGCCGGTTTCGTGGACTTCATCGCGAGAACCGGCGACACGGCGATCAGCATCGACGGCCGGATGGGCTGGCCGGGCTTCTTCGCGTTGTTCGCGTTCGTGACGAAGACGGCGGGGATCACCGATCTGTCGCCCATCCTCAACTGGACGCCGCTGCTGTCGAACCTGCTCTACCTGCTGCCGTTCGTGCTGATCCTGCGCCAGGTGGTGGCGACGACGCGGGCGCGCTGGTTCGCGGCGCTGCTGTTCGTGCTCGTGCAGTGGATCGGGCAGGACTACTTCTCGCCCCAGGGCTTCACGTTCGCGCTCTATCTGGTGTTCGTGGCGATCCTGCTGCGCTGGTTCGGGCGGGTGGAGCCGCGGACGAAGCCGGTGCCGGCCAAGGGGCTGCGCAGGCTGCTGGGGCGGCTGGACGCGATGACGCCGGGCGAGCTCGCCAACACCGGCATGTTCCGCGCGGACAAGCTGCTGATGCTCATGCTGATGGTGGCGCTGTTCGCGGCGGCGACGGCGTCGCACCAGATCACGCCGTTCATGATGCTGGGCGTGCTGACCGCGTTCCTGCTGTTCAAGCGGACGACGCTGACGTGGGCGCTGCCGTTCGGGCTCGGGCTGGTGGTGCTGGCGTGGATCAGCTACCAGACGGTGGGCTTCTGGGCCGGGCAGATCGACGCGATCTTCGGCGGCCTGGGCGACATCGTGTCCAACCTGCAGCGCAACACGGGCGACCGGATCGAGGGCAGCGACGAGCTGCACGCGATGGTGCTGCAGGCGCGGCTGGGCATCCTGGTGGTGATCCTGGCGCTGGCGGCGGTGGGCCTGCTGCGGCGGCTGCGGCGCGGGGTGTTCGACCGGGCGGCGCTGATCCTGCTCTGCGTGCCGGTGCTGGCGCTGGCGTTGCAGAGCTACGGCGGCGAGATCGGGCTGCGCATCTACATGTTCGCGCTGCCGGGTGCGTGTCTGCTGGCGGCGTACGCGTTCTTCCCGAACCTGCCGGCCGACAGCGCCGACGTGCGCGAGGAGACCGTCCCCGTGCGCAGGCTGAACGTGAGGTTCAACCCGGAGCTGACGAAGAAGGTGTCGCTGGTCCTGGCGGCCTGCTTCGCTGTGATGTTCTCGATGGCGTTCCTGGTGGCGCGCTACGGCAACGAGAAGTTCGAGCGGGTGACCTCGGGCGAGGTCGCGGCGATGCACTACGTGTACGAGCACGACAAGCCGAGCGCGCGGGTGGTCTACCTGGTGCCGAAGGAGGGGCCGGAGGTCACGCCGACGCTGCCGTGGGGCGAGCGCGACATCGAGCTGGTCAACTTCGCCGGCCAGGCGCTGGTGCACAAGGATCCGGCCAACATCAAGGACGTGGTCGACCGGCTGCGGCCGGGGCCGGAGAGCCCGCGTAACACGTATCTGGTGGTCAGCAAGGGCCAGGTCAGCTATCTGCAGCTCAACGACGGCTTCCCGGCCGACTGGGGGGAGCGGTTCCGGGCGGCGCTGGACGCCTCGCCGGATCTGAAGCGGGTCTACGCGAACGAGGACGCCGCCCTCTACACGTGGGGCAAGTTCGTCCGGGGCACGGAGATCCCGGAGCCTCGGCCGTGGCAGGGCCGCGGGGAGCCGACCTCGCCGTGGACCCCGATCGGGGTCGGGGCGCTGGCGGTGAGCTGGGCGGCGCTGTTCGGCTACGAGGTGATCCGGCTGAACGGCGCGCGGCGGGCTCCGCGGGCGCGCAGGTGGCTGCTGTGGGTGGCGGTGCCGACGTTCGTGGTGGCGGTGGGCGTGGTCGTCGAACGCTTCGTTTACATCGCAGGAATCAACTGAATTCACAGGAAACTCGTAGGTTGTGCGCGATGATGTCCCCTGATGGTGATTCAGGGGACATTTCGCATCAATCAGGGAACGTCACGGATCGCGGCGATTGACGCCCTGCGGGGTTTCGCCCTGCTGGGCATCCTCGTGGTGAACATCGCCTTCCTGGCCTCGGGTTACCGGATGGCCGGGCTGCCGGAGCCGGGCTTCGACGGCGCCGCCGACTGGGCGGTGCGGTGGGGCGTCACGCTGCTCGTGGAGAACAAGTTCTACCTGCTGTTCTCGTTCCTGTTCGGCTACAGCCTGACCCTGCAGATCGGGTCGGCGGCCGGGCGGGGGCTGGCGTTCACGCCGATGTTCCTGCGGCGGCTGGCGGGGCTCTTCCTGATCGGCGCGGCGCACGCGGTGCTGCTGTTCCCCGGCGACATCCTGACCACGTACGCGGTGGTGGGGGTGGCGCTGCTCCTGCTGCGCCGGATCCGGATCAGGACGGCGCTGGCGCTGTCGGCGGCGCTGACCGGCCTGCTCGCGCTGGGCTTCCTGGCGCTGGCGTGGCTGGCCGCGCACGGGGTGGACCTGCCGGGCGTCGCCGAGCATCCGCCCGCCCAGGCGTCGGAGGTCGACCGGTCGCTGTCGGGGTCGGCGGCCCAGATCGTCGGCGAGCACCTGCGCGAGCTGTCGGTGATCGCCGTCCGGCGGGTGCTCTTCCAGGCGCCTGCCGTGCTGGCCGCCTGCCTGCTCGGCCTGGCGGCCGGCCGGGCGGGCCTGCTGGCCGGCTCCGGGCCGCGCACGGCGACGCTGCGGCGCGTGCAGTGGATCGGGTTCCCGGTGGGCCTGGCGGGCGCGGTGGTGGCCGCGATGTCGGTCTGGGACGGCCCGGTGCACCGCTTCGCCGGCGAGGCCGCCACGCTGCTCACCGCTCCCCTGCTGGCCGCCGCCTACGGGGCCACGCTGCTGCGGCTGCTGCCCCTGCTGCCGCGCCTGGGCCGCGCGCTGGCCTGGGCCGGGCGCATGGCGCTGACGAACTACCTGGCGCAGTCGCTGGTGTGCTCACTGATCTTCACCGGGTACGGGCTCGCCCTGGTCGACCGGGTGGGCCCGCCGCTCCAGGTGGCGATCGCCGCCGCCGTCTTCGCCGCGCAGGTCGTCGTCAGCCGCCGGTGGCTGCGGGCGCACCGCTACGGCCCGGCGGAGTGGCTGCTGCGCCGGCTCACGTACGGCGGCGCCGGGGTCAGGTCCCGCCCCGGCCGCTCCACTGGATCTCGTACGGTTTGAGCGTCACCTGCCTGCCGTCGACCGTGGCGGTCACGTCGGCGTCGGAGGTGTTGACCATGACGAGCTGGCGCGGCTGGGCCAGCACCCTGACGCGCGGGTCGGAGCTCGGCACCTGCTGCAGCTCGACCCCGGCCGGGAACCACCGGGTGAACCCGCTCAGCAGCCCGGCCATCGGCATCTCCTGGCCGCGCCCGGGGGTCCACAGGCAGCCGGGGCACTCGGCTCCGCCCTTGGCCTGCGGGTTCCAGTAGAGGGCCGTGGTGGCGCCGCTCCTGGCGAACTCCATCATCGCGGTGGCCTGCACGGCGGTGCGCCGCTCCTCGCTCCAGCCGGAGTCCTCCGGCTCGACGTACCACTCGGCCCACCACACGGGCAGGTTGCCGCTCTTCTGCCGCAGCCACTGGGTGATCGCGCCGAACTTGCCGGTGGCGCCGAAGTCGTCGGGGATGTTGCCGCCGTCGGTCGTCATCGTGCCGCCGTCGACGACGATGAAGTCGGCGCCCTTCTTGTGCTCGATCCAGTACTCGATGGCGTCGAGCGCGCGCTGGTCCACCACGCCGTAGGGGCCCGACAGCTCCGAGACGCCGCGCGCGGTGGTCTCGATCGGCACGTACGGGCCGCCGACCTGGATCTCGCTGTCGACCTTCTTCAGCGCGTCGTAGACCTTGTTGTAGAGCTCGGTGTAGCCCTCGGCGTCCCACCGGTTGGTGGTGGTGTTCCAGAAGCCTTTGAACTCGTTCCACACCAGGTAGTGCTTGACCGTCGGGTACTGCTTGGCGACCCGGGCGGCGAGCTTGGCGAAGTCGTCGAAGTGCTCCGGGTCGGGGGCGACGGTGTGGTTCTTGCTCCAGTCGGTGCGGCCGGGCTGCCCGCCCTTCATCCAGTCGGGGGCGCAGCACAGCGTGATGACGGGGATGGCCTGGGAGTCGGCCATGAGCTTGAGCCGCCGGTCGAGGTCGCGGAAGTTGTACTGGCCGGGGCTGGGCTCGGGGTTGTTGGCGCCCCAGCCCATGATGTGCTGGTTCTGCAGCATCGGGACGCGGCCGAGCATGTGCTTGGCCTGCTCCTGCACCCGGGCGTTGTCGTTGTCGGCGCTGTACTGGGTGTGGGTGACGCCCCAGCGGGGCCAGTCGGGCACGACGGGCGGCGGGTCGAGGGAGGGCGCGGGCGAGGTGGGCGCCGGCTGGGCGATCTCGCCGTTGAACTGGACGGCCGGGTCGCCGCCCGACGAGCGGGAGCCCGCGTACACCATGATCCCGGCGACGAGCAGGACGGCGAGGACCCCGGCTCCTACGGCGATCGGCCACGGGGACCGCCTGCGGGCATGTCGGCCGTCCGTCGGAATCACGGAATCCACCTCTCACGCAACGTTCCAAAAGGCCGAGCGCTCCGGCCCGGCCTTTTTACACCGTATCCGCCCGCCTGCGTGGACGAATCAGGACGATGGTGGCCGCTGCCCGGTCGCGGGTCCAGGAACTCCGGCATAACGGTACGACACCGGTTCCCTGCCGGGCTGCACGACGAGGAGCGTGCCGGGCTCCTCGGCGTAGAAGGCGGACTCCACGGCGGCGGCCACGTCGTCGGCGGTGAGCAGCGGGAATCCGGCGTTGACGAACATCTCCTTGGCGCCGGCGACGAGCGGGGTGTCGGTGAAGCCGGGGCAGACGGCGCCGATCCTGATGCCGTCCCTGGCCAGCGGCCCGGCCAGCGCCCTGACGAGGCCGACGACGGCGTGCTTGGTCATGGTGTAGACGGGGTCGCCGTCGAAGCCGACGAGCCCGGCCAGCGAGGCGGTGACCACGATGGCGCCGCCGCCTGAGCGCCTGAGCAGCGGCACGGCGGCCACCGCGCCGAAGACGACGCCGTCGACGTTCACGCCGACGATCCTGCGGTAGCGCGCCAGGTCGAAGGCGGCCAGGTCGGGGCCGCCCGCGACGCCGGCGTTGAGGTGGACCAGGTCGAGCCGGCCGTAGGTGCGCTCGGCCAGCTCGACGGCGTCGTGCGAGGCCTGCTCGGTGCTGACGTCGGCGGCCAGCCAGACGCCGCCGACCTCCTTGGCCAGCCGCTCCGCGCCCTCGCCGTCGAGGTCGACGAGGACGCACTTGGCGCCGCCCGCCGCCAGCCTGCGGGCCACCGAGGCCCCGATGCCGCTCGCGGCTCCGGTGATCAGTGCAACTGTGCTCATGGCTCTCCTATGCGGGTTGGTCGAGCATGCGGTGCGCGCGGGCGATCAGGGTGGGCACGGCTGCGCCGATCCGGTCGAAGCCCTCCCCCACGGTCTTGCCCTGGCGGAAGCGAGCGTGGATGCCTTCCACGATGACGGCGAGCTTGAAGCTGCCGAAGGCCACGTAGAACCCGAGGTCTGCAATGTCGCGACCTGAGGCTTCGGCGTAGTGGGCGGCGAACTCGGCGGCGTTCAGGAACCCCGGCGCCGTCGTGACGTCGCCCGCCACCGGGATGCCCGCCCGCTCCTCGTCCCCGGCCTCGTGCCAGTAGGTCAGCGTCAGTCCCAGGTCGGCCAGCGGGTCGCCGAGCGTGGACATCTCCCAGTCCACCACGCCCAGGATCTCCGGCTCGGGGCCGAGCCGTACCAGCGTGTTGTCCAGCCGGTAGTCGCCGTGCACGAGGGTGCCGGCCGAGCGCGCCGGCAGCCGCTCGCGCAGCCGGGCCACCAGCCGGTCGAACTCGGGCCGGTCGGCGGTCCTCGACCGCTCCCACTGCTGGCACCAGCGGTCGAGCTGCCGGGGCAGGTAGCCGTCGGGCCGGCCGAAGTCCGCCAGGCCCGCCTCCCGGTAGTCCACGGCGTGGATGGCGGCCAGCACCTCGGCCAGCCGTCCGGCCAGCCGCCTGGTCCCGGCCGGGTCCGTGTCCCCGAGCTCGTCCCGGCCGCGCACCGCCGCGCCGTCCACGTACCCCATCAGGTAGAACGGCGCCCCGACGACGTCCTCGTCGGCGCAGAACGCGACCGGCTCGGGCACCGGGACCGGGGTCGGGGCGAGCGCGGAGATGACCCGCCACTCGCGGCGCATGTCGTGGGCGGTGGGCAGCACGTGGCCGAGCGGCGGCCGGCGCAGCACCACACGGCGCTCCCGGGTCTCGACGAGGTAGGTCAGGTTCGACCGCCCGCCGGAGATCAGCGAGACGGACAGGGGTTCGCCGGCGTCGGGCACGTTCCTGCCCATCCACGCGAACAGCCGGGGCCGGTCAATCCCAGGTACGGTCATGGACAACTATTAGAACGTCACTCGGTGCCGAACGCCACACATGAGAGTTGCGTAACGTTACGGACCCGTGCCTGCGAGCACGACCCCCATCCCGTAGCCTGGGAGAACATGTCTGCCACCGAGGCATGTCCACAGTAGGAGCCCATGCACGTCACGATCGTTCGCCCCGATGAGCTGGGAGCAACCGAGGTCAGCCGCTGGCGCACCCTCCAGGAAGCCGACGCCGCCTTCGACAATCCCTTCCTGTCGCCCGAGTTCACGATCACGGTCGGCGCGCTGCGTGACCGGGTCCGGGTCGCGGTGATCCACGACGGGCCCGACATCGTGGGATTCTTCCCGTTCGAGCGGCACCCGCTGGGCATCGGCAAGCCGGTGGCCGCCGGCCTGACCGACGCCCAGGGCATGATCCACGCCAAGGACTGCCTGATCCCCGCCCAGTGGCTGCTGGCGCAGTGCGGGCTGTCGGTCTACGAGTTCGACCATCTCGTCGCCGGCCAGCCGCTGCTCGGCAGGCGGCACGAGTCCTACCCGTCGCCGGTGATCTGCCTGCGCGACGGGTTCGACGCCTACACCGCCTACCTGCGCGCCCACTCCGGCAAGACGTACAAGTCCACGCTGGCCAAGACGCGCAAGCTGGGGCGCGACATCGGCGAGGTGCGCCACGACTACGCCATCGCCGACGTGGAGCCGCTGCGCACGCTGCTCGCCTGGAAGACCGACCAGTACCGGCGCACCGGCCGCACCGACAGGTTCGCCCACCAGTGGATCGTCGAGCTGGTCGAGCGGCTGCTGGCCACCCGCACCGAGAGCTTCGCCGGCGTCCTCGACATGGTCTACGTCGACGGCGAGCCGATGGCCGGCCACTTCGGCATCCGCACCCGCACCACGCTGGCCGGCTGGTTCCCGGCCTACGACCCGCGCTTCGCCAAATACTCCCCCGGCCTCATCCACCACCTGGCGATGGCCGAGAAGGCCGCCGAGACCGGCATCCAGACGATCGACATGGGCCGGGGCGACAAGGAGTACAAGGACAAGCTGAAGACCGGCGAGCTGTCCGTCTGCGAGGGCCGCGTCGCCCGGGCGGGCCCGGCGGCCGGCGTCCACTGGATGCTGCGCGTGCCCGCCCGTAAGGCCCGCGCGACCGTGCTGGCCAACCCGGTGCTGCTCAGGACCGCCGACAAGGCGCTCAAGACCTACGGGCGGCTGCGCGCCACGCTCCCCGGATGAGGCCGATCGCCGAGCGGACCGGCCGCCACTGCCTGCTGCTCCCCTCCAACCGGCTCGGCCTCTACCTGGCGTTACGCCACTGGTGCGAGCCCGGCCAGCGGCTGCTCATGTCGCCGATCTCGGCCGACGAGATCCTCTTCCTCGTGCTGGCGGCCGGGCTGCGCCCGGTGATCGCGCCGCTCTCGCCGCGCGACGGCAACATCGACGCCGCCCGGGTCGACCTCTCCCGCGTCGACGCCGTCCTGACCACCAACCTGTACGGGCTGCCCGACCAGGTGGCGGCGTTCACCGGGAAGATCCTGGTGGAGGACGTGGCCCACGCGATGGAGACCGACGTCGGCGGCCGGCCGCTCGGCACGTTCGGGCAGGCGGGCGTGTTCAGCCTGTCCAAGCATCCCGGCGCGGGCTCGGGCGGCGTGCTGGCCGTCGAGGACGCCGCCGACCTCAAGGCCCTGGAGCGCGCCCGCGACCGGCTGCTGGAGCCCGGCTCCTTCCGGGCGGAGCTGTTCGCGGTGGCCACCTCGATGGCCAGGCAGGCGGCGCTCCGGCTCGACCTGGTGCGCCCGGCGCTGTGGCTGATGCGGGCGCTCGGGCTGCAGGAGGAGCGCGAGGGCTACCGCATCCGGCTGGAGGCCGAGGCGCTGGCCCGGGCGCTGCCGCAGGCGCCGTCGCTGCCGCCGTTCGACCCGTGGGTGCGCGCCGACCTGCACGACTACCGTGCCGCACGGGGGCCGCTGGCGCGCTGGTACCAGCGCAGGCGGCTGGCGGCGGTGCCGCGCGAGCGGGCCAGGCGGCTGGCCGGCGTCGAGTTGCTGGCCGCGCTCCCCTCGGCCGCCCCGGCCGTGCGCGACGACCCGGGCCGGCCGCTGTTCCGCGTGCCGCTGCTGGTGCGCGACCGCGACGCGGCGATCGCCGCGCTGGAGCGGCGCGGCGTGGCCACCGGCTACCTGTACGACCCGCCCTACGACGACTACGCCGGGCCGTTCACCGAGCCCTCGCCCGACCCGGGGCCGGCCCGCCGGTGGGCGCGGCACGTGCTGCCGGTCGACCCGGTCCACGCCGCCCGCGCGCTGCCGGTGGTCGCCGGGCTCACACCCGCCTGATCAGGTCCGCGACGATCCGGCAGCCCCGCCTGACGTCGGGCAGCGACGCCGACCCGTACCCGATCACCAGGCCGTGCAGGCGTTCGGCGCCGTGGTGGTGGCGGGCGACGGTGTCGAGCAGGACGCCGCGCTCGGCGGCCCGCGCCACGATCTCCGGGGCGGCGCCGGGCGGCAGCTCGGCCAGCACGTGCAGCCCGGCCGTGTCGCCGCGCAGCCGGCAGGCCGCGCCGAGGACCTCCACCACGACGGCGCGGCGGCGCGCGTACTCCAGGCGCATCCGGCGCAGGTGCCGGTCGAGGTCGCCGCGTTCGAGCAGCGTCGCCACCGCGTGCTGGACGGGGCCGCTGGTGCGGTCGGCGATGGCGCGCCGGGCCCGGGCGATCCGGTCGACGGTCTCGGGCGCGGCCACCAGCCAGCCGACGCCGATGTCGGGAGCCAGCGACTTCGACAGCGTGCCGAGCAGCACCACCCGGGACGGGTCCAGCCCGTACAGGGCGGGCAGCGGGGCCACGTCGTAGCGGAACTCGGCGTCGTAGTCGTCCTCCACGACGGTCGCGCCGGTCCGCGCGGCCCACGAAAGCAGCCGCTCCCGGCGCGGGATCGGCAGCCGGCCGCCGAGCGGGAACTGGTGTGCCGGGGTGGTGTAGAGGACGCGCAGGCCGTCGGGCAGCCCGTCGACGATCACCCCGTCCTCGTCCACCGGGCACGGCACGATCTCCGCGCCCCGGGCGGCGAACACGGCCCGCGCGGTGCGATAGCCGGGGTCCTCGACGCCCGCCCTGGTGCCGGGGCCGAGCAGGGCCAGCGCGCACAGGTCGAGCCCGTTGCCGGTGCCCCGGGTGACCAGGATGTTCTCCGGGCCGACGGCCACCGCCCTGGTGCGGCGCAGGTGGGCGGCCAGCAGCTCCCTCAGGTGCGGCAGCCCGTACGGGTCGGGGTAGTCGCCGGGCGGCAGCTCGGCGGCCCGGCGCCAGGCGCGCTTCCAGGCGGCCCGGTCGTAGTCGCGCACCCACGGGTGGCCGGGCGTGAGGTTGATCGTGCGCTCGTCGGGCTCGACGGCGGGCGGCGGCGGTGGCGCGGGCGGCGCGGGGACGGCGCGGCGCGGCGTCTCCAGCGAGGCGACGAACGTGCCCGAGCCGTGGCGGCCCTCCAGCCAGCCCTCGGCGTAGAGCTGCTGGTAGGCCTCCGTCACCACGGTGCGGCTCACGTCGAGCTGCGCCGCCAGGCCGCGCGAGGACGGCAGGCGCTCGCCCGGCGCGAGCGCCCCCGACAGCATGGCGTCACGCAGCCAGGCCGCGAGCTGCGCCGTGAGCGGCACGGCGGCGTCCCTGGACAGCGATACGGGCAGGTCGACGAGGGTACGCACGCAAGTGGTCTCCGGGAAGCGGCAAACAGTGGCTCTACAGGATAAGTCCACTTTCCCGCTAGCTTCGGAGCATGCTCTCCACCACCCCGCGCACCCGGCTCGGCCGGGAGAAGCATCGCGGCAGCGACGACCGCGCCGACCTGTACGAGGTGCTCGACACCGGACTCGTGTGCCACCTGGGCGTGGTCGTGGACGGCCACCCGATGGTGATCCCCACCGGCTACGGGCGCGTCGGCGACACCCTCTACCTGCACGGCTCCACCGGTGCCCGGTCGCTGCGCGCGGGCGAGGGCAGCGAGGTGTGCGTCACGGTCACCCACCTCGACGGCATCGTGCTGGCCCGCTCGTCCTTCAACCACTCGGTCAACTACCGCTCCGCCGTGATCTACGGCCGGGCCAGGCTGGTGACCGACGAGGACGAGCGGCTGCTCGGACTGCGCGCCCTGACCGAGCAGCTCGCCCCCGGCCAGTGGGACTACACGCGGCAGCCGACGCGCAAGGAGCTGGCCGCCACCGCCGTGCTCGCGCTCTCGCTGGAGGAGGCGTCGGTCAAGATGCGCCGGGGCGCCCCCTCGGACGAGGAGGAGGACTACGCGCTGCCCGTCTGGGCCGGGGTGCTGCCGCTCGTGACGACGTGGGGCGAGCCGGTGCCCGACCCGGCTCTTCCAGAGGGAATCGACATACCTGTTCACATCAGCGGCAGAAGGTAGTTCCATAAATCAGGACCGATCCGGCAAACCAATCGCCTCGATCGTGCGTCACAATCAGGTGGGCCGCCTCTGATGGGAGAGGCAACATGGGCTGGGAAGCTCCTGGTTATACGGAAGTCAGGCAACTCGGCACCGGCGCCGCCGGCCGGGTCGTCCTCGCCGTGCACGACGACACGGGCATTCACGTCGCCGTCAAGTACCTGTCCGACCGCTGGCGGCGCGACCCGGTGGCGCTCGCCCGCTTCCGGGCCGAGGCCCGCACGCTGACCACGCTGCGCCACCCGAACATCGCAACCCTGTGGGAGTACATCCAGGACCCGCAGGGCGCCGCCATCGTCATGGAGCTGGTCAACGGCGTGTCGCTGCGCGCCCTGCTGCGCGAGCACGGCGCCACCGGGCCGGAGGCGGCGCTGGTCGTCCTCAAGGGCTCGCTCCTCGGCCTGGCCAGGGCGCACGAGACGGGGCTCGTGCACCGAGACTACAAGCCGGAGAACGTCATCGTCCGCGACGACGGCGTCAGCAAGCTCGTCGACTTCGGCATCGCCGTCCGGGAGGGGACGCTCTCCCGCCCCGAGGGCACGCCGCCGTACATGGCGCCGGAGCTGTGGGCCGGGGAGCCGTCCTCGGCGGCGACCGACGTGTACGCGGCCACGGCGGTGTTCTTCGAGTGCCTGACCGGGCAGCGGCCCTACCGGTCCACCGAGCCCGTCGTGCTCGGCTACCAGCACGTGCACGCGCCCATCCCGGTCCAGGACGCGCCCGAGCCGGTGCGCGGGCTCGTCGAGCGCGGGCTGGCCAAGGACCCCGCCGCCCGGCCTGCCGGCGCCGAGGCGTTCGTGGCCGAGCTGGAGGCCGTCGCGGCGGCGGCTTACGGCGACGACTGGGAGGAGCGCGGCAGGCGGCGGCTGGCGGCGCTGGTGCTGCTGCTCGCCGTGCTCATGCCCGAGCCGCCGCCCGCCGAGCCGCAGGTGTCGACCACTCTGGCCCGCACCACCTTCCGCGGCGTGCGCGGGCACGTCACCAAGACCGCGATGGGCGCGACGCTGGCCGCCCTGGTCGCCGTGTCGGCCGCGCTGGTGATCGCCAACCGGGACCGGGCGACGCCGTTCGAGCCGGTCGCCGCCGCGCCGCCCACGGAGTCCGGCGTCCCCGTCGCGCTCCCGCCCACGCCGAGCACCACGCCCCAGCTCGTGCCCGAGGACACCGCCGACCCCGAGGACACCGGGGCCCCTGAGGACACCGGGGACCCGCCCGGCGGCACCGACTCCGACCCGCCGCCCACCGCCACCCCGCCGTTCACGGCCACCGCCGGGCCGAGCGCCACCCGTACCACCGGACCGAGCGCCACCCGCACGTCCCGCCCGACCCCGACGCGCACGGCGACGCCCACGGCCACGGCCACGCGGACGGCCACCCCCACCCCGACCCGCACCCCGACCCGCACCGTCACCCCGACCCCGTCGCCCGTGACCTCGGTGTCGCGGCTCGGGGTGGGGCGGCTCGCCGTGGACGGCGCGACGGCCGCCGGGACGTTCACGCTCGCCGCCACCGGCGCCGCCCCCGTCACCGTCGAGGCCACCTGGCGGGCCGGCGGCCGGATCGTGCACGTCGAACGCCTGGGGCTGCGCGGCGACACCGCCTACACGCGCACGCTGCGCCACACCTTCCCCGAGCGGCCGTGCGGCCAGGACGTCACGCTCACCGTCGCGTCCACCCCGGCCGCCCCCGGCGGCGCCCGGTCGGCCACGGTCAGCGTGCCGCCCTGCCCCACCGAGGTCACCGCGTTACGGGCGACGCTCCGCATGGACGGCGCCACCGCCCGCGCCCGCCTCCTCATGACCACCAGCGGCACCGCCGAGGTGCCCGTCTCCGCCGCCTTCGCGGTCGACGGCGACCAGGTGGCCGACCGCTCGGCGACCCTGTCGGGGCGGACCTCGTACACCCGCGACCTCACCTACGCCTTCCGCGCCCGCCCGTGCGGCTCCACCGTCTCGGTGCTCGTGCGCGCCGGCGGCCGGACGGCGTCCGCCCGCGCGCGCGTGACCTGCCCGCCGGAGGTGAAGAGCGTCTCGATCATACGGAGCGCCTACGGCGACGGCACGGCCACGGCCACGGTCGCCGTGGGCACCGGGAACGCCAGGCCGGTCCGACTGACCGTGACGTTCCAGCTCGGCGGCAGGGTCGCCGGGAGCCAGGTGCTGGAGCTGGCCGGCGACACGTCGTACGTCAGGACCGTGCGGCAGGCGTTCGGGCAGGTGCCCTGCGGGACGGCCTGGCAGGTGCGCGCCTCCACCGAGCCCGGGGCGGGCAGCGGCACGGCGGTGGACGGCGGCCGGACCCCGGCGTGTGAGCCGGAGGAGCCGACGGAGGAACCCACGGAGCAGCCCACCGAGGAGCCGACGGAGGGGCCGGGAACCATCGGCTGACCTGCATGTACCCCCATGTACGGATATCTGGTGACGTGGTGAGGTGCCGGGCCGTTAAGCTACGCCTCGTCTGTTAAGGGTGGGGGCCCAGAAGACTCCAGAGGAGAACCGTTATGTACGGTGATGGGCAGTGGGGGGTCCCCGGCTACACCGAGGTTCGCGAACTCGGCAGCGGCGCCGCCGGCCGCGTGGTCCTGGCAAGACGCGACCGCGACGACGCCGAGGTCGCCATCAAGTACCTCTCCGACGAGCTGCGGTCCGACGTGAGCTTCGTCGCCCGCTTCCGTCACGAGGCCAGGCTGCTCGGCACGCTGCGCAGCCCGCACAACGCCCGCCTGATCGACTACGTCGAGACCGGGCGGGGCGCGGCCATCGTCATGGAGCTCGTCGACGGCGTGTCGCTGCGGCAGCTGCTCAGGTCGGAGGGCCCGACCGGGCCGGAGGCCGCGCTGACCGTGCTCAAGGGCTCGCTCCAGGGCCTGGCCGCCGCGCACGCCATCGGCGTCGTGCACCGCGACTACAAGCCCGAGAACGTCATCGTCCAGGGCGACGGCGACACCAAGCTCGTCGACTTCGGCATCGCGGTCATGGCCGGCGAGGGCGCGAGCGCCGCCGGCACCCCGCCGTACATGGCGCCCGAGCAGTGGTCCGGGCTGCCCGCCTCGCCCGCCACCGACGTGTACGCCGCCACGGTGGTGTTCTTCGAATGCCTCACCGGCGCAAGGCCGTTCCGCGCCTCGAACGTCGCCGCCCTCGCCCACCAGCACCAGGCCGCCGCCCCGCCCGTCGAGGAGGTCCCGGCCGCGCTGCGCGAACTGGTCGAGCGCGGCCTGGCCAAGCGGGCGGAGGCGCGTCCCGCCTCCGCCGAGGCGTTCCTGGCCGAGCTGGAGGCCGTCGCGGCGGGCGCGTACGGCGACGACTGGGAGGAACGCGGCAGGCGGCGGCTGTCGGCGCTGGCGGGGCTGCTGCTCCTGCTGTTCCCGTCCGCGCCCGACGCGCCCGTGGAGGTGCACACCACGCTCGCCCGGACCCGGTTCGGCAGGCCGGGCAAGGTGATGACCAAGCTCACCGGCAAGATCGCCATCGGCGCGGTCTGCACCGGGGCGGTGATCACCGCCGCGCTCGTCCTCACCAACGCCCTCGACGGCGACCGCACCCTGACCGCCCAGAGCACCGAGGTCACCCCGTCGCCCTCGGCCCCGGCCGAGCCCGCCACCTCGGAGCCGCCGTTCTCCGAACCGCCCGCCTCCGAACCGCCGGCCTCGGAGCCGCCCGCCACCGAGCTCCCGGACACCGGCCCGCCCGTCGCCCCCACCACCGCCCCCACGACCGCCACCGCACCGCCGGACCCGGCCCCCACGACCGCCGCCCCCACCAGGACGGCCAAGCCGGCCACCGCCGCCCCCACGGCCACCAAGACCCGCTCCCCCAAGCCCACGAAGACCGCCGACCCGCAGCTCACCGGCAGGGCCCACGCTCACAACGGCACCGCCGGGCCGCTCCCCAAGCCGACCCCCACCCCCACCGCCACCCAGGCGACCACCCGGCCGCCCCGCCCCACGCCCACCCGAACCCCGACGTCCCAGAGCCCCACCCCGGACGACGAGCCCACGGGCGACGGCGAGACCACGCCCGGACTCCCCGGCCCCGAGCCCTCCACGGCAGCGGCGGCCCCCGCGGCACTGCTCGCGGCCGGGCTCGTGACGACAGGCGCGCTTCCCGTCACACTTGCGGTGAAACGCCGCATGGCGGGACGGCACCGCAGGAAGCGCTAGAAGACGCGGCGGGGGGCGACGGCGATGAGCAGTCCGAGAAACGGTATTGCCGGGTTCCGGCTGACCGAGCACACGTGGATCACCGAGCTGGGCAACTGGATCGACGCGATCTCACCCGACGGGCGGCGGGCGGGGGCGCTGCTGTTCGACGCGCGCGTCATCGAACTGCCCGGGGTGCGGGAGCGCGTCGTGTCCGCCGTCCTCACCGACCGCCGCCTCGTCCTCGGCGGCCTCACGGGGCTCATCCCGGTGGCGGACGTCGTGGCGGCCGGCGACCAGGTGTGGCTCCTGACCGCCCAAGCGGTCACCCCCACCCTCTCCACCCTCCTCACCATCCCCCCGTCCGGCGACACCCCCGGGCGGGGCAGCCACCCGTACGGCGACGCTCACGCCCAAAGCGGGCAGCCCCTCGGGGGTTTCCCCGCTCAGGGCGGCCACCCGTACGGGGATGGGGGTGTGTCGTTGTTGGGGGGTGTGGAAGCCGGTGGGGCGGCGTCGGTGCTGGTGGAGACGGCGCGGACGCTGCTCGGGCTGCACGCCGCCGGGGTGACTCACGGCTCCGTGCATCCGGGGACCGTGGTGATCACGGCCGAGGGGGAGGCGCTGCTGTCGGAGCGCGGCCTGGCCGACGCCATCCGGGGCCAGGTGTCCGCTCCGGAGCGGGACGCCGCCGGGTGGGCGTCGCTGGCACGCGGGCTGGCGGCCTCGAGCACCAGGGAGGCGCCCCAGGTGGCGGCGCTGTTCGAACGGGCGGCGGGCACGGCGGTCACCAGAGGGCTGGCGGCGGCCCGGGACCTGCTGCTGGCCGAGCTGCCCCCGGGAACGGTCAGCCGGGACGGCCTGGCCCGGGCGGCGCGCGGCCGTTCGGTGTTCGCCCAGCCCTCGGCGTACCGGCAGCCGGCCGCCCAGGGGCCGGAGGATCGGGACGAGGGCGACATCGTCACGCTTCTGCACGTCCCCGAGGCCCGTACTCCCGCAGGCCCGGACGGCGTCGCGGGGACGCGGCCGGGGGCTGAGGTGGCCACGCGGCCGGGGCGGCAGGGGGACGGGGAGGTGCGGTTCGGGCCGGGGGTCGGGGCGCCGGCGGAGACGGCGGCGGAGCGGATCTGGCGTGAGGGCCGTGACGGGCCGGGCGGGCGGCGCGGCGCGGGCCGGCGGGGCAGGGCGCGGCGGCGGCGGACGGCGCTGTCGGCGGTGGTGCTGGCGGTGGTGCTGGCGGGCGCGGCGTTCGCCTGGCTGCGGCTGAACGGCGGCGGCCCGGAGCTGGCCGTGTCGGAGGTGGCGGTGCGCGTGCCGAAGAAGACTCAGGGCTGCGACACCGTGGTGACCGTCACGGGCACGATCACCACGAACGGCGGCGTGGGCGAGATCCGGTACGAGTGGCGCCAGAACCTGGAGAAGAAGGTCGAGCGCGGCACCCTGCGCACCCGGGCGGACAGGACGTCGTACGACCTGACGCTGCGCTGGGAGTTGCAGGGTGAGAGCACGGTGAAGGCGACGTCGACGCTGCGGGTGCTGTCGCCGGGCCCGGCGCGCAGCGGCAAGGCGACTTTCACGTACAAGTGCTGAAGCCCAAGTGCCGAACGGCGCAACAATGCATCTCAAAGCCGTTCTTACTACTCTGACGGGCATGACCCAGCAGACCCCCGCGGGCTGGTACCCCGACCCGTACGGATCCCCTCAGTTGCGGTGGTGGGACGGCAACCAGTGGACGGACGCCACCCACCCCCTGGAGCAGGGATCGCAGCAGCCCCAGAGCCGGCCGCAGCAGCCTCAGAGCCAGCCCGACTGGTCGTCGGCCCCGGCGAATCCCACGCTCGCCTACGGCCAGCAGCCGCAGTTCGCGCAGGCCCCGCCGCAGCAGCAGCAACCGCCCCAGCAGACCCAGCAGCCCCCGCAGCAGCCCGGTCAGTGGGGCGGCGCGCCGCTGCCCGGTCCCGGTTACGGGCCGCCGCCCAAGCAGAGCAACCCGCTGCCGTGGGTGCTCGGCGGCCTGGCGGCGCTGGTGGTGGTGGCGCTGATCGCGGTGGCGGGCATCTACCTGGCCAACAGCTCCTCGCCGGTGGCGGCGCCGACCGACTCGCCGACGCAGTCGCTGCCGGAGACGGAGGACCCGCCGAGCGAGCGGCCCTCCGACCCGCCGACCGACCAGCCCACGGATCGGCCGACGACCCCGGCCCAGCTCCCGCAGCCGCAGGACGGCACGGTGACCGACCCCATCGCGGGCCTCTCGTACGAGGTGCCGGATGGGTGGACGGTGCCGGAGGCGAGCTCGATCAACGGCACCAACCCGGCCATCCAGTCGTGGACGAGCGGCGTGGGCAAGGTCGCGCACGAGAAGTTCGACGGCGAGAGCGACTGGGTGGGCAACATCTACGCGGGTGAGCTGATCGAGCGCTTCCCGTACGCCGGGGCGGCGAGCCTGGGCACCACGGCCAAGCTGGTGATGGCGGACTTCGCCCGCTACTACGACCTCCCCCACGAGAGCAAGATCGTCGCCGACAAGGCCATGAAGATCGGTGACCGGGACGCCTGGGTGGTGCAGTTCGAGTACGACTTCACCAAGGTGTCGGAGCAGAAGAACTTCAAGTGGAAGAAGGAGAGCGGCGCGGTCGTGCTGATGGACCGGGGCGAGGGCGAGCGCCCGGCGCTGGTCTACATCTCGGTCCCGGACAACCTGGGCACCGACGTGGTCGGTGACGTGCTCAGCTCTATCAAGCCCGCCTGACCGGTGGCACTAGGCTGGTGGGGTAGGCAAGCGGGGCGGGTCACTCCGGGCCGCTGCGGCGAGGAGAACGAATGAGTGACTTGCTGGTCTGGATCGACTGCGAGATGACCGGGCTCGATCTCGGGCGCGACGCGCTCGTGGAGGTGGCGTGCATCGTCACCGACAGCGAGCTCAACCAGCTGGACGAGGGCGTCGACGTGGTCATCAAGCCGCCGCCGGAGTCGCTGGAGCAGATGTCGCAGGTGGTCAGGGAGATGCACACCGCGTCCGGGCTGCTGCCGGAGCTGGCCGGCGGGGTGACGCTGGCCGAGGCGGAGTCCATGGTGCTCGACTACCTGCGGCGGCACATCGCCGAGCCGAAGAAGGCGCCGCTGTGCGGCAACTCGATCGGCACGGACCGCACGTTCCTGTCGCGTGACATGCCGGCGGTGGACGCCTACCTGCACTATCGGATGATCGACGTGTCGTCGATCAAGGAGCTGGTCCGCCGGTGGTATCCGCGGGTCTATTTCGCCGCGCCCGAGAAGCAGGGCGGTCACCGGGCTCTGGCCGACATCACCGAGAGCATCCGCGAGCTGCGCTACTACCGTGCGGCCGTGTTCGTGGGGCAGCCCGGGCCCGATTCGGCGACGGCCCGGACGCTCGCCGAGCGTGTCAGCGGTTAATGGGTGGCGTGAAGACTCCCGAACACCGCTACACTTTTGCTGTGCCGTTCTCACGGGCGGCACGATGGTGGGTGTAGCTCAGTTGGCAGAGCGCCAGGTTGTGGTCCTGGATGTCGAGGGTTCAAGTCCCTTCACTCACCCTGACGCGAACGGCCGGTCCGATAGGACCGGCCGTTGCCGTTTTCTTCCGGCATCGTCCCCAAATCACGACATTGCGAGTTATGCTCGCTGTCTACCGCCAACGCCGGAAGCTCGGGGGCCCTCGGCGACCTGACTGTCTACGCGCCCCGGAGGCCGGATGAGAGTCGACGACGCAGCGTTCGAGAGCGTGTTCACGTCATTGAGCAAGCGCGAGGCCGAGGTCATGGACCTGATCGCGAAGGGCGAGTCCAACGGCCAGATCGCGCAACGGCTTTTCCTCAGCGAGAAGACGGTCAAGAACCACGTCAACCGCATCTACGCCAAGCTGGGCGTGGACTCGCGCGTCACCGCGATCGGCCTGTGGCTATCGCGTGAGTGACCCCTCCAGGGTGGTGGCCAGGGCGTCGAGCCCGTGCTCCAGGTCCTGCTCGGGGATGTTTAGCGCCGGGCGCAGCCGCACCGAGCGGGTGCCGCACGGCAGCACCAGCACGCCCGCGTCCTCGCGCAGCGCGGTGACCATCGCGTCGCGCGCCGCCGTGTCGGGCAGGTCGAAGGCGGCCATCAGGCCCCGGCCGCGCACGTTCGCGACGGTCTCCGGGTGCTCGGCCTCCAGCTTGGTGAGGCGTTCGAGGATGACCGAGCCGAGGGTGGCGGCACGCGGGATCAGCCGGTCGCGTTCGATGATCTCCATCAGGCCGCGGCTGCGCACCATGTCGACCAGCCCGCCGCCCCAGGTGGAGTTGATCCGCCCGCTGCGCCTGAACACGTTGTCCTCGACCTGGTCGACCCGGCGGCCCGCCATGATGCCGCCCACCTGGACCTTCTTGGCGAAAGCCACGATGTCGGGCTCCAGGCCGAGCTGCTGGTAGGCCCACGGGGTGCCGGTGGTGCCGCCGCCGGTCTGCACCTCGTCCAGCACGAACAGCGCGTCGTGCGCATGGCAGAGCCGCTGCATCGCCTGGAGGAACTCGGCGCGCATGTGGTTGTCGCCGCCCTCGCCCTGGATGGGCTCGGCGATGAAGCAGGCGATGTCGTGCGGGTGGCGTTCGAAGGCGGCGCGGGCCTGGGCGAGCGCGCGTTCCTCGGCCGCCTCGACGTCGCCGAAGTGGATGGCGGGCACGTCCACGCGGGGCCAGTCGAAGACGGGGAAGCGCTCGGTCTTGACCGGGTCGGTGTTGGTCAGGCTCAGCGTGTAGCCGCTGCGGCCGTGGAAGGCCTGGGTGAGGTGCAGGACGCGGGTGCCGAGCGCGGGTGAGCGGCCGGCGGCCTCGTTGCGGCGGCTCTTGTAGTCGAAGGCCGTCTTCAGCGCGTTCTCGACGGCCAGCGCGCCGCCCTCGACGAAGAACAGGTGGGGAAGGGCCGGGTCGCCGAACACGCGGGTGAAGGTGTCGACGAAGTCCGCCAGGTGTTCGGTGTACATGTCGGGGTTGGCGGGTTTGTTCCGGGCGACCTGGCCGAGCAGGCGGGTGAAGTCCGGGTCGAAGGGCGGGTTCACGCCCAGGGGCGCGGATGCGAAGAACGTGTAGAAGTCCAGGTAGCGGCGGCCGTCGCGGGCGTCGACCAGCCAGGAGCCCTGGCTGAGCTCCAGGTCGAGGACGAGCCGGTAACCGTCGACGAGCAGGTGGCGGGCGAGGCGGGCGTGTACGTCCATGTCTCCTCCACAATGAGCCGGACATGCTGTACATTTCCCGCCTTCATCCCGATATATACGTAAGATTTACGGATGATGGGCCTTCGGCGCGAGGTTCTTCACCCGGAACGCCAGAGCCACCATCGCGATGCCGTACAGGATGGCGAAGATCCCGATCAGCCAGGCCAGCGTGAGCAGGCCCGCCCCCGGCCAGATCAGCAGCAGGACGCCGAAGATCACCGACAGGATGCCGCCCACGATGAGCATCCACTCGTTGTCGATCACCTTGCGGAGCTGGATCCCGTCCACGATCTCGGCGATCCCGTGGAAGATCGCCCAGAACGCGACCACGTACAGCAGTGCCAGCGAGGTGATGCCGGGCCACACCAGGGCCACGATGCCGGCCAGGACGCTGACGACGCCGATGAAGATCGGCCACGCCCGCGACCGCGCCCCGTGCCGGAACCCGGAGAAGATCGAGAAGATCCCGTCGACGATCGCGTACGCGCCGAAGAAGACCACCAGCACGAGCAGCGTGATGCCCGGCCAGATCAGCGCGAGGATGCCGAAGAGGATCGCCGCGATGCCGCGGATGAGCACCAGCCACCAGGTGCTTGCGAGTCGTTCCATTCCGCTCTGCTGTCCAGAATCGACTCCCGGATAGCCCCGCATGCGGTCAAATCACTGTGAATAGACCACGATCGACACCGCAATGTACTGCACCAGGTAGGCGGCCAGCGTGAAGGCGTGGAAGACCTCGTGGTAGCCGAACCAGCGCGGCGACGGGTCGGGCCGGCGCAGCCCGTACACGACGGCGCCGGCGCTGTAGAAGACGCCGCCGACGGCGACGAGCACCACGGCGACCACCCCCGCGCCCTCCAGGAGCTGCGGCATCACGAAGATCGCGGTCCAGCCGAGCGCCAGGTAGAGCACGGTGTAGAGCCAGCGCGGCGCGCCCATCCACAGCACCCTGAACAGCACCCCGGCCAGCGCCCCGCCCCAGATCACGCCGAGCACCGCCACCCGGGCGGCCCCGTCGAGCGCCAGCAGCGCGAACGGCGTGTAGGTGCCCGCGATGATCAGGTAGATGTTCGCGTGGTCGCAGCGCCGCAGCACCTCCGCCAGCCGGGGGCCGAGCGTGCTGCGGTGGTAGGTGGCCGAGATGCCGAAGAGCAGCCCCGAGGTGATCGCGTAGACGGCGGCGGCGAGACGGGCCTGGAGCGTGGGGCCGAGCGCCACGAGCGCGAACCCGCCCAGCAGGGTCACGGGCAGCGCCCCCGCGTGCAACCAACCGCGCAACCGGGGCTTTACGGTGATCGTCGTCATGAAACCTACGGTACCGTAGGTTAGAGACCGTTGAGAAAGCGGACCGCGATCGGCACCGCCGCCGAGCCGCCCGATCCGCCGTGCCTGACGAAGACGCAGAACGCCAGGTCGTCGGTGAATCCCATGAACCAGGCGTGCGGCCGCTGACCCTGCACCTCGGCCGTCCCCGTCTTGCCCGCCACCCCCGGCGGCAGCCCCGCGCCACTGGCCGTGCCGTGGTCCACGACGGCCCGCATCATCTGCTGCAGCCCCGCCACGACCGTCGAGTCCATCGGCGCCGGCGGATGCGGCGGGCCGTCGATCCGGCGCACCTCCTTCTCGGCGAGCAGCCGGGGCGAGCGCAGCGTGCCGTCCTGCACGGCGGCGGCGATCGCCGCCATGCACAGCGGCGTGGCCAGCACCTTGCCCTGGCCGATGATGTTCGCGCCGGCGTCGTCGGGCGTCTGCGGGTCCTCGATCGAGCCGCACGCGCCCTGCGCGCCCGTCGGCATGCTGCGCCCGAACCCCCACTCCAGCGCCGTCTCACGCAGCTCCTCGGCGTCGAGCCGGGTCGTGCCCTGCTGGACGAACGTGGTGTTGCAGGAGTACGCGAGCGCGTCGGCGAAGGAGACCACGCCCCGGTCCCTCTCCCCGTCGTTGTCAAAGCCGCGGTGGCCCGGGATCGCGTACCTGGCCGGGCACGGCACCGGGGAGCCCGGCTGGAGCCCGGACTTCAGCAGCGCGGCGGCCACGATCGTCTTGAACGTGGAGCCGGGCGGGAACATGTCGTGGAAGGCGCTGTAGTTGTCCTTGAGCCGGTCGGCCACCGCCAGCACCTCCCCGGTGCCGGGACGCAGCACGACGATCGAGGAGTTCTCCACGCCGTCCAGCGCCCGCGCGGCGGCGGCCTGGACGGGGCGCGACAGCGTGAGGCGCACGACGTTCGGCTTCGGCTCGGCGGTCAGCAGCCGCCGCTCGGCCCCGCCCGGCTCCTTGGCCACCAGCGCCAGCCCCAGGTTCACGTCCCCGAACTCGGGCCGCAGCCTGGCCAGGTACGACTCCACGTGACTGTCGCGCGGGATCGGATCGCCCTCCCGGGTGACCAGCTCGACCGCCGGCCCCTCGAAGTCGGTCAGCTCCACCGTGGCGCCGCCCTTGAGCACCGGGTGCAGCGTCTCCGGGGCCCACAGCACCTTCCACTCCCCGTCGCGCACGGCCAGCCGCAGCACCCCGTCGAACGGCCACTCGCCCAGCTCGTCCAGCGTCCGCACCCCGCTGAACGGCGCCTCCGCGCTCTCCTCGCCGGTGCTCTTCACCGGCGCGGGGCGTAACTCCAGGCCGGTGACGCCGAGCTCGGCGTCCATCGCCCGGTGCCGCTCCCGGAAGTCGCCCGGCGGCCGGTCGACCAGCCGGCTCATCGTCCCGACGTCACCCGCCCGCCAGGCGTCGAAATATGCCTTCGCGGTGGCGGCGGCGCTGCCTCTGACCCCGCCGGCGGCGGCGACGGCGAAGGCCACCGCGGCCATCACCGCGAGAACCGCCCCGAGGAGCACAATCAGCCTTCTGCGTCGCATACGGTTCTCCCAGGGAGGGATCAGCGTGGCACGTGGACAGCAGCGGGAACCGGCCCCCGGCCAGTATTCGGTGACGTTCGGCGAGGTCGAACTGCTCCGGGATCTGGACAGGCAGGACGGCTGGATGCTGTCCAAGGATGGCGTACCGCAGTCGTATGTCGACCTACAAGACCCCACATTCCTGGAATTCGAGTACGTACGCCTCATGGCGGACGTCATCGATTTGCTTCCTGAAGGGGAGCTGAGCTGCGTCCACGTGGGCGGCGGGGCGTGCACGATCCCCCGTTACGTCACGGCGACCCGGCCGGGGTCGCGGCACATCGTCATCGAGCCCGACGGGCTGCTCGTCGACCTGGTGCGCGAGCAGCTCGCGCTGCGCTCGGTGCCCCGGCTGAAGGTCATCGTGGCCGGTGGGCGCGAGGGCACCGCGAAGGTGTGGGACGCCACGGCCGACCTGCTGGTCCTGGACGCCTTCAGCGGCGCGACGATGCCCGTGGAGCTGGCCACCGAGGAATACCTGGGCGACATCGCCCGGGTGCTGCGCCCTTCGGGCACGCTGCTGGTCAACCTGGCCGACGGCAAGGGCCTGGCGTTCGCCAGGCGGCTGCTGGCCACGGTGACGGGGGCGTTCCGGCACGTGGCGCTGCTGGCCGAGCCGGGGGTGATGCGGGGACGCCGGTTCGGCAACCTCATCGTCGCCGCCTCACGGACGGAGCTGCCGGTCGAGCTGCTCACCCGCCGCGCGGCGGGCGGCCTCACGCAGGCGCGGTGCGTGCACGGCGAGGCGCTGGTCAACTTCATCGCCGGGGCCGCGCCCATCAGGGACGGCGACGCGGTGCTCGCACCGGTGCCGCCTCCCGCGGTGTTCGGCTAGGGGCGCAGGTAGGCCAGGACGGCGGCGACCCTGCGGTGGACGTCGCCGCTGTTCTCCAGGCCGAGCTTGGTGAAGATGGCGTTGACGTTCTTCTCCACCGACGACACCGACAGGTGCAGCGCCCTGGCGATGGCGCCGTTGGACCTGCCGTGGGCCATCTCGCGCAGCACGTCGCGCTCGCGCGGGGTGAGCGACTCCGGCTCGCCGCGCACGTCGTGCCTGGCCATCAGGCCCTCGACCACCTTCGGGTCGATGACGGAGCCGCCGGAGGCGACCGCCCTGATCGCGCCCAGCAGCTCGTCGAGGTCGCCGACGCGGTCCTTCAGCAGGTAGGCCAGCCCCTCGGTGCCGTGCTTGAACAGCTCCAGGGCGAACAGCGCGTCGGAGTACTGCGACAGCACGACGATGCCGACGCCCGGGTGGGCGGCGCGCACGCGGTGGGCGGCGTCGATGCCCTCGAAGCCCTGCCGCCACCGCCCTCCGGGCATCCGGATGTCGGTGACCACCACGTCGGGCCGGAGCCTGCGGACGGCGTCGAGGAGCTGGTCGGCGTCGCCGACGGCGGCGGCGACGGTGACCTCGGCGGAGGTCTCCAGCAGCCGCCGGGTGCCCTCGCGCACCAGGTAGTGGTCGTCGGCCAGGACGGCCCTGATCGGCTCACCCATCGACCGGCACCCAGGCGTGCACCCGTGTCCCCTTTCCCCGCTCGCTGTCGACCCGCAGCCCGCCGCCCAGCGCGGTGAGCCGGTCGGTCAGCGTGCCGAGCACGCCGGGCCGGGCCTCGAAGCCGGCGCCGTCGTCGCCCACGGTCACGCCGAGCCGTCCGTCGTCCCTGGACAGCCGCACTTCTATCCTGGCCGCCGCGGCGTGCTTGAGCGCGTTGGCCACGGCCTCGCTCACGGTGAAGTACATCGCGCCCTCGACCTCGTCGGGGAAGCGCTCGGCCCGCAGGTCGCGCCCGGCGTGGACGTGGACGGGCACGGGCAGCCGGGCGCAGCGCTCCTCGACGGCCTCGACGAGGCCGCCCTGGCTCAGCGCCGACGGGTGGATGCCGGCGGCCAGCTCGCGCAGGTCGGCGAGGGTCTGGCGGGCCTGTTCGCGCAGGCCGGCGAGGGTCGCGGCGCCGCCTCCGGTGGCGCGGGCCAGCTCGATCCCGGCGATGAGGGCGACGAGCTGCTGCTGGACGCCGTCGTGGATGTTGCGCTCGATGCGCCGCCGCTCGGCCTCCTGGGCGTTGACCAGGCGGGTGGCCAGCCCGGCGCTCTGGATGGCGAGCCCGGCGGGCACGGCGAGCGCTTCCAGGAAGCGCCGGTCCTCGCGGGTCAGGCGGCCGGAGACGCGGGGGCCGCATTCGAGCCGCCCCTGGCCGCCCCGTACGGGCAGGGTGAGGGCCGCGGGGCCGTCCTCGGCCCCGGACACCACCCGCCTGCCGTCGGCCAGCGTGACGGCCGCCCAGCGCGTCTCCAGGCCGGTCCGTACGGCCTCGGCGAGCCGGCCGAGCTGCTCCACGGGTTCCCGGCTGTCCTCCAGGTCGGGGGCGAGGCTGGACAGCACCTCCCCCACGGTCGGCCGTACGTCGAACACCAGGAGCAGACGCGAGCCGCGCAGGCCGATGCGGATGTCGAGCAGGTGGTGGCGGGCGACCGCGACGACGATCGCGCCGGGCAGCGCGCCGAGCACGGCCAGCATGCCGACCAGGCCGACCGCCGGGGCCTGGCCGCCGCTCAGGAACAGGTAGCCGAGCACGATCCCGATCTGGTTGGCGGCGGCTCCGGCGGCCATCCAGCCGTACTGGGCCCGCTCGGGCGGGCGGCTGCGCCACCAGCGGAGCACGAGCCCGGCGAACACCACGTGACCGAGGACCCAGACCGTGAACTGCCCGGCCGCGGAGGCGAAGACGCCGGCCCACTGGACGGGGCCGTGCACGTCGATGGGCCGGCCGGGCAGGAACGACACCGTCAGGTTGCCGGCGGCGTGCAGGGCGATCGCGACCCCGGCGAGCCAGGCGACGGGCCGCCAGCGCCGCGACGGCAGCCGGCCCTCCGGGAACAGCAGCGGCACGTACACCCAGCTCAGCCCGTAGAAGACGGCCATCGCGGCGAGGGCCGCCCGGGCGAGCCCCGGCGCGACGTCCGCCAGGGCGACCCCGGACAGGCCGACGCCGAAGCAGACGGCGGCGGCCAGCAGCAGCCTGCCGTAGGGCACGTCGGGCCGCCGGAGGGCGAGCAGCAGGCCGAGCGCCGGGAGGATCAGGCCGACGGCGACGAACGCCGCCTGCGAGGCGAGGGGCCCGCCCGTCGCGACGGTGGCCGCCACCAGCGTCACGGCCGCGGTCGCGGCCGCCAGGACCGCCGCCAGGTTGGTACGCATATCCGACCATCGTCACAAGCCTTCCGGACGGCGTCCATCCGGTTGACCGCACACTTCGTACGGCCGTCCGCACCGCCGGGACGGTGGCCCGCACGGTGGGCCGGGCGGGCCGGTCCGCGTTTTGCTGGAGATCCGTCGAGCGGAAGGGATCTTCCTCATGAACCACCCGGCACGAAGCCTGGCTGCCGTCGCCTGCGCCGTCGCCCTGGCCGTCCCCGCCCTGACCGTCCCCGCCCAAGCCGTGCCCGTCTCTTACGCCGGCATCGCCCGGGTCGCGGGCGCCGAGATCCCGGACACGCCGCTGGGCGACGCGCTGCGCTGGGTGCTGGACGCCGCCACGCGGACGCCGATCGGGCAGGCCGAGCTGAAGGCGCGCTTCGCCCCCGAGTTCCTCGCCGCGGTCCCCGCCGAGCGGATCAACGAGGCGCTGGCCGCCTACAAGGGCATCCAGGTGCGCTCGGTGCACGTCCAGCACGCGGGCGCGCTCGTGGCCGCCGTGGACCTGGGCGGCAGGCGCTACCTGCTGACGCTCGGCGTGAACGGCGCCGGGCTGATCAGCGGGCTGCTGCTGGCCGAGCCGCCCGAGCCGCGGCCCACGCCGGCGAGCTGGGGCGAGCTGGAGCGGCGGCTGCGCGCGGTCGCGCCGCGCACCGGGTTCGTCGCGGCCGAGGTCACCGGCCGGTCCTGCCGTCCGGTGCGGGGCGTCGCGACGGGCGTGCGCCGGCCGCTGGGGTCGATGGTCAAGCTGTTCGTGCTCGGCACGGTGGCCGCGCAGATCAAGAAGGGCGCCTACCGCTGGGACACGAAGCTGACGATCACGCCGGAGCTGAAGAGCCTGCCGACCGGCCGGTTGCAGGACCTGCCCGACGGCAGCAAGGTGACGGTCCTGGAGGCCGCCAAGCTGATGATCTCGATCAGCGACAACACGGCCACGGACCTGCTCGTGCACCGGGCGGGCCGGCGGGCGGTCGAGCGGACGATGCGCGCCTGGACGAAGGGGCACGAGCGGCGCAACGAGCCGCTGCTGACCACCAGGGAGCTGTTCGCGCTCAAGGGCGCCCGCTATCCGGAGCTGGCCGAGCGCTATCTGGCCGAGGACACCCGGGGCAGGCGCGCGTTCCTGGCGGACGTGGTGGCGAAGGTGCCGCTGCGGGAGATCGCCGGGTGGCCGCGGCCGCGCGAGCTGGACACGATCGAGTGGTTCGCCTCGCCGATGGACGTCTGTCGCGCCCACGCGGGGCTGGCGAAGCTGGACGACGGCCGGATCGGCGAGATCATGTCGGCGAACGACGCCGGGCTCGGGCTGCCGGCGGACCGGTGGCGGGCGGCCTGGTACAAGGGCGGCTCGGAGCCGGGGCTGCTCGACATGAGCTTCAGCGCCACCACCAGGGACGGCAGGACGTACGTCGTGACGCTCATGGCGGTGAACCCGGGCGCGCCGTTCGACGACGACCGGACGGGCCAGGAGCTCCTGGCGCTGGCGCGGGGCGCGTTCAGGCTCATGGTGGAATAGTTGAAAACTAAACTGGGTTGACCGGAGCACGATCCCCGGCCGTAAGGAGCCCGAGATGCCCGCCGTGACCGTCGACAACCTCCTCACCCTCCCCCGCCTGCCCGAACCGGTGGCCGGGACGCCGCAGCGCAAGGTGCTGGCCGTCGAGACGGCGCCCAGCGGCTTCGAGGGCGAGGGCTTCCCGGTGCGCCGGGCGCTGGCCGCGATCAAGCCCGCCTACCTGGACCCGTTCGTGATGATGGACCAGATGGGCGAGGTCGACTACGCGGCCGGTGAGCCCAAGGGCACCCCCTGGCATCCGCACCGGGGCTTCGAGACGGTCACGTACATGATCGACGGGGTGATGGACCACCTCGACTCCAACGGAGGCGGCGGCTCGATCACCAACGGCGACACCCAGTGGATGACCGCCGGGGCCGGCATCCTGCACAAGGAGGCGCCGCCGGAGTGGCTGGTGCAGCAGGGCGGGCTGTTCCACGGCATCCAGCTGTGGGTCAACCTGCCCGGCGCCAAGAAGATGACCGCGCCGAAATATCAGGACATCGGGCGCTCGTCCGTGGTGCTGCTCAGCAGCCACGACGGCAGCGCGCTGGTGCGCCTGATCGCCGGCGACCTGGCCGGTCACTCCGGCCCCGGCAGCACGCAGACGCCGATCACGCTGCTGCACGCCACGATCAGCCCCGGCGGCCGGCTCACGCTGCCGTGGCGCAAGGACTTCAACGCGCTGGCCTACGCCCTGTCGGGGCGCGGCACGGCGGGCGCCGACCGGCGGCCCCTGCACGGCGGCCAGCTCGCGGTGTTCAACGGCTTCGGCAACCGGCCCGGCCTCACCACCGACGGCGAGAGCATCACGCTGACCGCCAAGGACACGCTGGAGGTGATCGTGCTGGGCGGCGCGCCGATCGGCGAGCCGGTCGCCCACTACGGCCCGTTCGTCATGAACACCCGCGCCGAGCTCGTCCAGGCCTTCGAGGACTTCCAGGCGGGCCGGCTCGGCACCATCCCCGCCGGCCACTCCTGACCGGGGCCGCGACGAGGTCAGCGGTATGCAGGTGAATTCCAAGCGCCCGGCGGCAGGGTGGGCGGCGTGTCACGTACGGAACTCACCACGGAACCCACCACCACCCCGGCGGTCGCCGGGCGGCTGCTGGGGCTGCTGATCCCGGGAGCCCTGCTGATCTGGCTGGCGACCACCGTCGTCCTGGTCTCTCTGCCGGAGCTGAAGGTGGCGCTCGGCCACGCCGGGACGCCCGGCACCGCGACGGTCGTGTCGTGCCAGGCCCTGGGCCAGGGGCGCTACGACTGCCGGGCGTCCTTCGTGTTCGACGACCGGTCGAAGGCACCGATCGTCGTCGCCACCGTGCCGGACGCCGAGGCGGGCGAGGTCTTCCCCGCCGCGCTGACGCCGGCCGGTGACCGGGTGCTGCCGACCGGGGCGCGCGGCGTGTGGCGTCAGGCGCTGGTGCTGGGCGCGCTCCCGCTGGGCGTGGCGCTCATCGCCGTGGTCACGGTCGTGATCAGGCGCCGTCACGCGCTCACTTGAGCGTCACGCAGGCCAGCCGGTCGCCCGCCGCGCCCGCGTCGGGGCCCGAGGACGTGGTGTGACGGGCGTGGATCACCAGGGAGCCGGGCAGCCTGCCGGAGTCGAGCGACCAGGCGTTGCGCGCCGTGGCGCGGCCTGCCCCCGAGCTGTCGGTGGTGAAGTCGAGCCACACCTCGTTGCGCACGCTGGCCTGGCCGGGCTCGTGCTGGTAGTGGGGGCCGGCGTCCTCGCCGGTCTTGCCGCAGGGCTTGGTGTGCAGGTGGGCGCCGTAGGGGCGGGTCGGCAGCAGCCCCTCGACGACGAGGGAGGTGAGCGTCTGCCCGCCGGTGGACTCGGCGGTGACGCTGGCCTGCGCGCCGGCCGGGACGAGCTTGCGGTCGTAGGCGATGGCGGCGGTGTCGCCGTCGGTGAGCTCGCCGCCGCCGGTCAGGCGCACGTCGCCGGGGTCGGGGGCGTGCGCGAGCTGCGGCGGGGAGCCCGCGCAACCGGCCGCGAGCAGGACGAGCAGGAGTGCGGGCACGCGCATGGAGATCCCCCGGTCCGGGAGCCCGTACGGTCCGGGCTCGGCGAGGGCACCACTCTAACCAGTAGCCACTCGGCTACGCACCGTGTTTCGCGGCGATGTCGTCAATCAGGGCGGCCAGCGTGAAGTCGAGCTCGGTGAGGCCGCCCTGATCATGCGTGGTCAGCGCGAGGTGCAGGTCGCGCCAGCGGATGTCGATGTCGGGATGGTGGTTGAGCTCCTCGGCCCGGACCGCGATCTCGTCGACGATCCGGATGGCCGTGGGGAAGTCGGGCGCGCTGACCGTGCGCCTGATCTCGTCACCCTCGCGCCGCCACCGGGGCAGCTCGCGCAGCTTCTGCTCGACGTCCATGAGGCCACGTTACTTCAGCGCCCCCGCGCCGAGCCCCGACTGGATCTGGCGCTGGAAGATGACGTACACGACGAGCACCGGCAGGATCGTCATGCTGAGCGCGGCGAACAGGCTCGGCCAGTCGGCGTCGGCGCCCGCCAGCGTGGAGATGCTGGCGATGCCCTGGGTGATGACCCAGTCCTCCTCGTCGCGGGCGACGAGCACGAGCGGCAGCAGATACTGGTTCCACTGGCCGAGCACGTTGAAGATGGTGATGCTGATCAGGCCGGGCTTGGCCATCGGCACCATGATCTGGAAGAACGTCCGCGTATGGGAGGCCCCGTCGATCCTGGCCGCCTCGGCCACCGACTCCGGCAGCCCGCGGAAGAAGGCGGCCAGGAAGAAGACCGTGAACGGCAGCGAGTAGGCGATGTAGACCAGCACCAGGCCCGTGTGCGTGTAGAGCAGACCGACCTGCTGCACCACGAAGAACAGCGGCCCGAGCGCCAGGAACACCGGGAACGCCATGCCCGCCACGAAGAAGTAGTAGATCAGCCGGTTGCCGGGGAACCGGTAGCGCGCCAGCACGTAGGCGGCCATCGACCCGAACACCATCGTGCCCAGCGTGCTGAAGAAGACCACGATCACCGTGTTGAGCAGGTAGCGCCCGACGTGGGCCTTGTCCCAGGCCCGCCCCCACGCCTCCCACCGCAGCGCCTGCGGGAGTTGCAGCGCGTCGCCGAAGATCTCGGCGTTGTTCTTGAACGAGGCCAGGAACGTCCACAGCAGCGGCAGGATGATCAGCAGCGCCCAGATGACCAGCGCGACGTGGGACAGTCCGCTGAGCAGGCTCGGCCGGGGCCTCGACAGGCGGCGACGACGCGTGGCCATCAGAACTCGATCCTTTCGCGCCGGGTGGTGCGCAGCGTCAGCACCGCGAACGTGACCGTGAGGAAGAACAGCGCCACGCCCATCGCGGAGGCGTATCCGTACTCGCTGTAGTTGAAGGCGGTCTTCCAGATCTGCACGGGCAGCACGTGCGTGGTGCCGTCGGGCTCGCCCTTGTCACCGGTGAGCACCTGGATCAGGGCGAAGCCGTCGAACGCGGCGATGCCCAGGTAGACCCAGCCGACCTGGACGGTGTCGCGCAGCAGGGGCAGCGTGATGGAGAAGAACAGCCGGAACCGGCCGGCCCCGTCGAGGGCGGCCGCCTCGAAGTAGTCCTTCGGGATGGCCGCCATGCCCGCCGAGAACAGCACCACGTAGAAGCCGACGGCCTGCCAGACCATCACCGCGATGACCGCCCACAGGGCGATGCTCGGCTCGACGAGCCAGCCCACCGGGTCGAAGCCCAGCTTGATCAGCACCCCGTTGACGACGCCGTACTCGTCGGGCCGGTAGATGGCCCTGAAGAGCACGCCGACCACGGCCACGGCCAGCACCTGGGGGAAGAAGAACACGACGCGGTAGAACTTCGACCCCCAGATGCCGCGCATCCCCGCGCCGTGCGACCCTCCGCCCAGGTTGATGAGGAAGGAGAAGAACAGCGCGATGACGGTGGTCGCGAGCGGCAGCACCAGCAGCAGGATCCCGTGGTTGCGCAACGCCTGCCAGAACGCGTCGTCGTCAAAGAGCTTGGCGAAGTTCTCCAGTCCCACGTAGGCCGGGCTCGCCGCGTACCCGTCCCAGTCGGTCAGCGAGATCTGGAATGCCTGGATGTACGGGCTGATCACGAAGACCGAGTAGAGGACGACGGGGACGATCAGGAACCCGGCAATGAATCCGTACTTGCGCAGCCGCTCCATCGAACTATTCGCTCCGCGTCTGCTTGGAGACCTTCGAATCCTTCTTGATCTCGTCGGCCTTCTTCTGCACGTTGACGCAGAACTCCTCGGGGGTGCTGCGCCCGGCCATGACCACGTTCATCTGCTCGGTGGCGTAGTCGAAGAGCTCCTTGTACCAGCCTTCGAACCGGGCGTCGGTGATGATGTTCTGACCGGCGGCGTCCTGGGCCTTGGCGGCGCTCCGGAGCGCGGCGGGCAGGTCGACGCCCTCGGCGGCGCCGTTGACGACGGTGAGGTTCTGGGTCTTCTGGGTGAAGCCCTTGGCGCCTTCCTTCGACAGCATGATGCGCAGGTACTCGAGGCCGCCCTGGGGGTTCTTGCCCTTGGCGCCGACGACGAAGTTCTCGCCCACGCCGACCTGGATGGCGCCGTACGGCATGACGTCGCTGGGGGTCACGTCGGGGATGGGGGCGATGGCGTACTCGAAGTCGTCCGGGATGTCCTTGACCATCTCGTTCTCGATCCACGAGCCGGTCGGGTAGAACAGCACCTTGTTCTGGAGCTGCTTGACCTGCGTCTGCGTGTGGTCGAGGCCGAAGTACGCCTTGTCGCCGTACTTCGCCTGGATGTCGACCCAGGCGGCGACGGCCTTCTTGACCGGGTCGGCGAGCCAGGCGTTGTCGACGAGGTTGTCGATGTCGATGATGACCTGGTTGCCGCCGATCTTGGCGGCCGTGTAGAGCATGTTCCACGTCTGGTAGTACGGGCCGACCTGTCCGGGGTAGGCGAACAGGACGATGCCCTCCTTCTTCGCCTGCTCGCCCAGGGCGGTGAACTCGGCCCAGGTCTTCGGCACGGTCCAGCCCTTCTGCTCGAAGAGCCGGGCGTTGTACCACAGGGCCCGGTGGGACACGGTGTAGTTGAGCACCAGGTCCTTGCCGTCGATCTTGGCGTTGGTGATCACGGCCGGGGTGACCGTGTCGCGGACCTTCTTGCTCGGGTCGTCGTAGGAGGGCGCGTCGAACAGCACCGTGAGGTCGGCCAGGTGGCCCTGGCCGGCGAGCGCCACGAGGTCCATCGACTCGGGGCCGGAGTTGTTGATCACGTCCGGCGCGTCGCCGCTGACGAAGCGCGGGCGGAGCTGGATGCCGATCTGCTGGGTGGCGTTGTGCTTGATCGTGGCACCGGGGAACGCCTTCTTGTACAGCGGCTCGTGGATCTCCTTGGCGTAGGCGTCGGTGTAGCCGCCGCTGAAGATCGTTACCTCGAGCGGCTTGTTCGGGTCGACGCCGAAGGGGTTCTTCGGGTCGGCCGAGGCCGCCAGCGTCGTGGCGGGGGCCGCAGAAGACGGGGTACCGCCCCCGCCGGCCGTCGCGCAAGCGCTCAGCAGTCCCGCGCCGGGACCTGCGACGAACGCGGTGAGGCCGATCCGGCGCAGAAGCTGGCGCCGCGTGATCTCTCCCGGGTGGGTCATGGGGGGCTCCTGAAGAGAAGGGACCGAATTAGGAAAGTTTCCTAAACGTGCGCCCGAACGTACGAACGCACCTGGATACGCGTCAAGAGGGTGCAATCGAGACGTGACCTTGCCGTGATCCCTTGCCTAGAACCGGATTCTAGAAGCAGAGTGGTCCGCATGATCGAGGAGTACGCGGACAGGGTCTGGCGCGGCGACGCCGACGACAGCATCGTGGACATGGGACAGGGTGGCCGGGGTGTCGTCAATATAGGCGATGGCCTGGGGTGGTGGTCCGGCTTCGGCAACGTGACCGCCTTCGAGACCGAGGGCTCGCTGGCGCTGTTCGACACCGGCAGCCCGTTCTCGGCGGGCAGGCTGCACGAGGACGTCCGGGCGTGGAGCCGGGCGCCGCTGTCCGCGGTGTTCTACTCCCACGGGCACATCGACCACGTCTTCGGAACCGGGCCTTTCGAGGAGTCGGGCCCCAGGGCGACGGTGTACGCCCACGAGGCGGTGCTGGACCGATTCCAACGATATTTGCTCACTAATGGTTACAATGCGGTCATCAATCAGCGGCAGTTCCAGGCAACCAACCTGCGCTGGCCCACCGCCTACCGCCATCCCGACGTCACCTACCGTGACGCCCTCACCGTGCGGCTCGGCGGGCTCACCTTCGAGCTGTTCCACGCCAAGGGCGAGACCGACGACGCCACCGTCGCCTACGTGCCCGAACACCGGCTGTTGCTGCCCGGCGACCTGTTCGTCTGGGTGACGCCCAACTGCGGCAACCCGCAGAAGGCGCAGCGCTACCCGCGCGAGTGGGCGCACGCGCTGCGCCGGATGGCCGCCCTGGACGCCGAGATCATGCTGCCCGGCCACGGCGCGCCGGTCTTCGGCCGCGGCCGCGTCCGGCAGGCGCTGCTGGAGACCGCCGAGTGGCTGGAGTCGCTGGTCGCCCAGACGCTCGACCTGCTCAACGCGGGCGTCCGGCTCGACGACATCGTCCAGGCCGTACGGCCGCCCGCCCACCTGGCCGACCGGCCGTACCTGCGGGCCCGCTACGACGAGCCCGAGTTCGTGGTGCGCAACCTGTGGCGGCTCTACGGCGGCTGGTACGACGGCAACCCGGCCCGGCTCAAGCCCGCCCCGGACGCCGTCCTGGCCCAGGCGGTGGCGGAGCTGTCCGGCGGCCCCCAGGTGCTCGCGGACGCGGCTCTGAAGGCCCTCTCGGACGGCGACGACCGCCTGGCGGGCCATCTGGCCGAGATGGCCGCTCAGGCCGCTCCGGACGACACGGGCGTGCACCGGGTGCGCGCCGAGGTCTTCGCCGCCAGGGCCGCGCGGGAGGCGTCGCTGATGGCCAGGGGCGTGTTCGAGTGGGCCGCCTCAGAGTCGCGCGGTCGCCTCTAGGTGCGCGCGGGTCTCGGCGAAGGCCAGGTCGGTGCCCTCCAGGGCGCGGGCCACGTCCTCGTCGGTGTGGGCGGCCGACATGAACCAGTTGTGCCACGGGTGCACGTAGACCCCGTGGCGCAGGCAGGCGTCGCTCCAGTACAGGGCCGTGGACAGGTCGGCGTCGCCGTCGAAGCTCAGCCACGGGATCGTCACCGGCCCGGTCTGCCTCACGGTGAACCCGTGCGCCGTGGCCTGCGCGTACAGGCCCTCGCGCAGCAGGGTCCCGGTCCGTTCCATGTGGGCGATGCCGGAGGTGTCGCGCAGCGTCTCGATCGTGGCCTTGGCCGCCGCCATCGCCACCGCCGAGAACCAGAACGACCCCGTCGAGTACAGCGACTGCGCCGCGCCGCGCAGCGCGTCGGTCCCGGTCACGGCGGCGATCGGGTAGCCGTTGGCCATCGCCTTCGACCAGGCCGTCAGGTCGGGCCTGACCCCGTACGGCTCCCACGACCCGCGCAGGTCGATCCGGAACCCGGCCCGCACGTCGTCGATCACCAGCGCGGCCCCGAGCCGGTCGGCCAGCGCCCGCGCGCCGCGCGCGAACGCGGGCTCCACCAGCTCCTGGTCCTCGAACGAGTCGTGCTTGAACGGCGTCACGATGATCGCCGCCACGTCGCCCTCGACGGTGGCCGCGGCGGCCTCCAGCGACTCCAGCGAGTTGTAGGCGAACTCGACGAGGTCGGCCCGCTCGTTCGGGGTCGTGCCCGCGGTGGAGGGCGTGCACCACGGGTCGGCGCCGTGGTAGGCGCCGTGCGCCATGAGCACCTTGGCGCGCCCGGTGGCGGCCCTGGCGACCATGAGCGCCTGGGTGGTGGCGTCGGTGCCGTTCTTGGAGAACATCGCCCAGTCGGCGCTCGGCACGGTGTCGACCAGCAGCTCCGCCAGCTCCACCATGATCGGCCCCGGCCCGTTGAGGCAGTCGCCGCGGGCGAGCTGCCTCGCCGCGGCCTCCTCCACGCGCGGGTGCCGGTGGCCCAGCACGACGGGGCCCCAGCTGCACATGAAGTCGATGTACTCGCGCCCGTCCGCGTCCCACTGCCGGCAACCCTCGCCGCGCTCGAAGAACTGCGGGTAGCCCGGGGCGAAGATGGCCGCGTTGAGGTGCCCGTACATGCCTCCGGGGACGACCTTCAGCGCCCGCTGCCGGAGTTCGGCGTCAGTCATGGAGCTTCCTTCAGGTGAGGAGGGCCAGGGTCGAGTCGAGGTCCTTGAGGCCGGCGTCGGAGCCGAGCCCGGTGGCGACGCGGCCCGCCGCCGCGGTGCCCCAGCGGGCCGCCGTGCGCACGTCCCGCCCGTGCAGCAGGCCGGTGATGAAGCCCGCGCAGTACGCGTCGCCGCAGCCCGTGGTGTCGGCCACGGGCGTGTCGAGCGCCGGGACGAGCTCGTCGGCCTCGGCGGTGACGACGAGGCTGCCGCCCGCCCCCAGCGTCACCAGGACGCCGCGCGGCCCGTCGGCCAGCAGCGCGGCGGCGGCGGCCCGCACGTCGCGCTCGCCGGTCATGAGCAGCGCCTGGGCGTCGTTGGGCAGCACGTAGTCGACGTGCGGCAGGAAGGCCCGCGCCGGGCCGAGCAGGTCGGCCATCTCCGACAGCGGGTCCATCGTGACGATCGTGCCGCTGGCGCGCACCTCGTCGAGCAGCGCGAAGAACTCCGGGTCGCCCAGGCCGAACGTCACGTCCACGCCGCCGAGATGGATCGCGCGGGCGGCGCGCAGCGCCTCGGTGTCGAGGTCGGCGGGCGTGAGACCGAGGTTGGCGCCGGGCACGTGGAAGCTTGGCCGGCCGCCGTCGGGCCTGATCGGCAGGATGGAGGCGGCCGTCTGCTCGCCGGGCCGGCGCGCCAGCCGGGTGACGTCCACGCCGCGCCTGGTCATGGTCGCGATCAGGAAGTCGCCGAGCTCGTCGTCGCCGACGGCGCCCATCGAGACGACCTCGTGGCCCAGCTTGACCAGGTCGACGGCGGTCCCGGCGGCGGCGCCCGCGGCGGTCAGCCTGATCTGGTCGACCAGGACGGTGTCCTGCCCGTCGGGGATGCGCTCGACGGGCCTGGCGAGGATGTCGACGATGTGCACGCCGACCGTGACGACGGTCATGGACTAAATAGACAGACGTCCGAATAAAAAGTCAATATGCTGGGGACGGGACGAAGGAGGGGCCCATGCCGAAGATCGTCGACCATGAGCAGCGCCGCCGCGAGGTGCTGTCGGCGGCCCGCCGGGTGATCGTCAGGGACGGCATCGACGCCGCCACCACCCGCGCGATCGCCAAGGAGGCCGGCTATTCCAACGGCGTCCTGGCGCACTACTTCACCGACAAGGACGAGATCCTGCTCTCGGCGCTGCGCCAGTCGCACCAGCGCATCCGCGAGCGCCTGGCGCGCAAGGTCGAGGGCGTGTCCGGGCTGGCCGCGCTGCGCGAGCTGCTGCTCGACAACCTGCCGCTGGACGCCGAGCGCACCCAGGAGACGCGCCTGGAGGTGAGCTTCTGGAGCCGCAGCCTGGCCTCCGAGCTCCTGGCCGACGTGCAGCGGGCCGAGGCCGCCGAGCTGCGCACCGCCGTGCGCGCCCTGCTCGCCCAGGCCAGGCTCGCGGGCGAGCTGACCACGGAGGCCAACCTCGACGACGTGACCGAGCAGCTGCTCGCCCTGGTCGACGGGCTCAGCCTTCACCTGCTGCTCTACCCCGAGCGGCTGCGCCGGGTGGACCTGGAGCGGCTGCTCCTGCAGTTCGTCGACCAGCTCTAGCCGTAAGTCGGACGACCGACTAGGTTGCCGGGCATGAACCTGCGCGAGGAGCTGTGCGCCTACGGCCGCAGGGCCGTCGAGCTCGGCCTGGTCATCGGCACGTCGGGCAACCTGAGCGTGCGCGACGGCGACCGGGTCGCGGTGACGCCGTCCGGGGCGGCGCTCGACCGGCTCACCCCCGACATGTGCCCGGTCGTCGACGTCGAGGGATTCCTGCTGGAGGGCGAGCTGCAGCCGTCCTCCGAGACGCCCATGCACCTGGCGATCTACGAGACGACCGACGCGCGGGCCGTCGTCCACACCCACTCGATGTTCGGCACCGTGGTGGCCACGACGATGACCGAGCTGCCGCCGGTGCACTACAACGCCCTGACGCTCGGCGGCACGGTCAAGGTCGCCCCGTACGCCACCTACGGCACGCCCGAGCTGGCCGCCGGCGTGCGCGACGCGCTGGCGGGCAAGCGGGCCGCACTGATGGCCAACCACGGCGGCGTGACCATCGGCGCGACCCTGGAGGAGGCGTTCGAGGCGGCCCGCCTGCTGGAGTGGCTGTGCGAGGTCTACGTGCGCGGCCTCGGCGTGGGCAGGCCCGCCGTCCTCACCGAGGACCAGCTCGCCGCCGTGGTCGAGCGCGCGCTCAACCCGCCGCGGTTCCCGCGCCGTTAGCCGCGATCTCCGCCAGCCCCAGCGGCAGCCCGCCGGAGCCCGCGATCCGGTCGTGGAAGGACTTCAGCGACCCCTGGTACGACTCCCGGATGCGGTCGATCTCGATTGCCCCGGTCAGGTAGGACGGCGCCTGCGTGGGCCAGGCGCAGTAGCGGTTGACCTCGCCCTGGGCGGTGCCGGGCGACAGCGACGCCTTGGTGGCCATGAACGTCTCGGCCTGCTCGATCGTCATGTCGTCGCAGTGCAGCGCGGTGTCGACGACGATGCGGGCGGCGCGGAAGATCCGGCAGTCGAGGTGGGCCAGCTCGGTCGCGGGCGTGTCGAAGTAGCCCTGCTCGTGCAGCAGCTTCTCGACGTAGAGCGCCCACCCCTCGCTGAAGTACGGCGTCCTGAACACCTTGCGCACCGCGCGCGGGTTGGCCGCCATGTGCGACAGGTGCCAGTGGTGCCCCGGGTACGCCTCGTGCACGGCGATCGAGGGCATCTGGGCCCGGCTGTTGGTCCGCAGGCGCTGCCGTACCTGCTCGGGGGTGAACCCGTCGGGCGTGTACGGGACGAAGAAGACGCCGGTGCGTGAGCTGGTGAGGGGCGGCGGGGCCAGGTAGTGGGCCACCGACAGGACGGGCCGGCTGTAGACGGCCGACGGCAGGACCAGGCACTCCTCGCCCTCGGGGAAGGTGACGAGGTCGCGGTCGCGGACGAAGTCGCGGGCGCGCAGCGTCTCGGCCTCGTACTCGGCGCGCATCTCCTCCAGGGTCGCCGGGTGGTCGTCCATCAGCGTCTCCATGGCGGCCCGCCAGTCCTGGGAGCCGTTGACGCGCACCGACACCTCGCGCATCCGCTCGTCGAGGGAGTCCCAGGCGGCCTTGCCCTTCTCGTGCAGCTCGGCGGCGCCGTAGCCGAGCAGTTCGCGCTCGCGCAGCAGCGTGCTGTAGAGGTGCTCGCCCATGCGCCAGGTGCCGCCGCAGGAGAAGCCGTCGAGGAAGGCGACGAGGTCGTCGAAGGCGTCGGCGGCCGGGGCGGCGGCGTCGGCCAGCTTGGCGCGCAGGTCGGGGTCGGCGACCATGCCGGGGACGGTCTCGGTGAGGAACGCGCGGCCGGTGCGCGCCTGCTTGAGCCCGCGCTCGACGAGCAGGGGCGCGGCCAGGACGGGGTCGAGGTTGGCGCGGCAGGCGGCGAGCACGCCGGGCACCTCGGCCAGCCGGGAGATCGCCGCGGCCACCAGCTCGGGCTCGGGCTTGAGCCGCTGCTGGAAGGGCGTGAAGAAGGAGGAGAAGACCGGCGCCAGGTAGGCGGCGGGGTCGCGGCGCCACTCGGCCCAGTTGGCCAGGGCGATGGACCCTCTCAGGTGGGACAGGACCAGGTCGCGGTCGATCGCGTCGTCCAGGGTGGCCGCCTCGCGGGTGCGCAGGCGCTGCAGCCAGAGCACCTGCTCGCGTTCGCGGGCGGTGAAAGCCTCGGCGGTGAAGTCGCCGAGCGTGTGGTCGTAGCCGTCGGCCCCGAGGGTGCTGGCGACGACCGGACGTCCGGAAAAGTACCAATTGAGAAAGTCGTCCACCAACGCACAATATCCTGAACAAATGCCCCTTCAGATCACCGGCGCGCTAGGCGATCCCGACCTGATCAGGCTCCCCTGGGAGCTTCCCCTCGAACAGTGGCCCCAGCACCATCTCGTCGACCTCCCGCGCGGCATCTCGCGGCACGTGGTGCGCTTCGCCCGGCTCTCCGGCAAGGTGTACGCGATCAAGGAGATCAGCGAGCGCTACGCCAAGCGCGAGTACCAGCTCCTGTGGGACCTGGCCCGGCTCGACGCCCCCGCCGTCGAGCCCGTCGCGTACGTCACCGGCCGCGACGAGGGGCTGGACGCGGCGCTGATCACCCGGCACCTGCAGTTCTCGCTCCCCTACCGGGCCGTCATGTCCGGCACGCTGCGGCCCGACACGCTCACCCGGCTGCTGGACGCGCTCGCGGTGCTGCTGGTGCGGCTGCACCTGAACGGGTTCTTCTGGGGCGACTGCTCGCTGTCCAACACGCTGTTCCGCCGGGACGCGGGCGCGTTCGCCGCCTACCTGGTCGACGCGGAGACCGGCGAGATGCACCCGATGATCAGCGAGGGCCAGCGGCTCGGCGACATCGACGCGGCGCACACGAACATCTTCGGCGAGATGCTCGACCTGGAGGCCGGCGGGCTGCTGCACCCGTCGATCGAGCCGATGGAGACCGCCGAGGACGTGGTCAACCGCTATCACCGGCTGTGGGCGGAGATCACCCAGGACGAGATCATCGAGGAGGTCGACTGGCACCGCGTCGAGCAGCGCATCCGGCGGCTCAACCTGCTCGGCTTCGACGTGGCCGAGATGATGGTCCGGCGCAAGGTCGGCACCGGGCGGCTCATCGTCCGTCCCAAGGTCGTCGACGCCGGTCACCACCAGCGGCGGCTGCTCCGGCTGACCGGCCTGGACGCCGAGGAGAACCAGGCGCGGCGGCTGCTCAACGACCTCGACGGGTTCCGCGTGGCCAAGGGGCTGCGGCACGAGGACGAGGCCATCGTGGCGCACCGGTGGCTGGCCGAGGTGTTCCAGCCCACGCTCGCGGCCATCCCCGCCGAGCTGCGCGGCAAGCTGGAGACCGCCCAGCTCTTCCACGAGATCCTGGACCACCGCTGGTACCTGTCGGAGGCCGAGGGGGGCGACGTCGGGCTGGCGGCGGCGGTCAAGTCGTACGTGGACAACGTGCTGGTGTTCAAGCCTGACGAGAAGGCTTTACTGCCGGACGAGACTCCGAATATGAATTAAATTCCACAATGGCACGATAAATCCGTCGCGGTTGGGTTTTTCTTACTCCGGGCCATATAGATCCTTATCTTGTGGAAATTGCTGTCAGTCCGCTCTCCCTAAGCTGATCGCGTGCTGGGACTGGACGGCTGCCTGACCGAGGTCATGGCGATACCGGGAGCGCTGGACGCGATGCTCGTGGACCACACGAGCGGTATGGCGGTGGCCGCCAGCGCCTTCCCGCCCGGCGCGGACGCGGAGAAGTCCGCCGCCGCGCTGACGGAGACGCTGCGCGCCACCGTCGACGGGCTGGCGCGCGCCTGCCCGGGCGACACCGTGCGCGTCGAGGACGTGCTCATCACCACGGACAAGGGCCACCACCTGCTGCGTCCGCTGGACACGCTCTTCGACGGGCCGCTGGTGATCTACGTCCGGCTGGACCTGGAACGCGCGAACATCGCCCTGGCGCGGCACCGGCTGCGCGCCATCTCCGCCGAGCTGCTGGCGTGACGGCATGCCGCCCCTGGACACGCACCTGGCCGGGCTGGCCCGCGAACGCTCCACGGGCGCGCTGCGGGTCGGCCGGGCCGGCACGATCTACCTCGACGCCGGGCGGATCACGTACATGGAATGCGCCCGCACGCCGGGCGCCGAGCGGCTGCTCGCCTCCCGGGGGCGCGTGTCGGAGGCCGCGCTGCGGCGCACGCAGGCCGACGGCGGGTGCGAGCGGCTGCTGCGGGAGGGACCGGTCACGCTCGGCGAGCTGCAGTACTGCGTGCTCGGCGCGGTGCTGGACGCGGCGTTCTTCCTGCTGCCCGCGGCGGGGCCGCGGCCGAAGTTCCGGCCGGGCGAGCGGCACTGGCTGGGCGGGCGCTGGTACTTCGACGTGGCGGGGCTGGTGCGCGAGTGCGCGCGCCGCCGCGCCCACCTGGCGAGCGTCTGGCCCGACGCCGCCGTCGACACCGCACCGGTACGGGTCTCACCCCGGCTGCGCGGGCAGGGCGTGACGCTCACCGACGTGCAGTGGGAGGTCGTGGTCGCCGCCGATCAGGAGGCCACGCCGCTCGACCTGGCCAGGCGGCTGGGCCGGACGGGCTACGCGGTCATGCTCGCGGTGCGGCGGCTGGCCGCGGCCGGGCTGCTGCTCCCCGACGAGCGGGCCGCCCTGCCCAGACGCGCCAAGCGGCTGCCGAAACCGGGCCCGCAGGACGCCGCAGAGCCCGCGGAGCCCAGGCAGCAGGTGGACGTGGCCCTGCTGCTGCGGCTGAGGAAGGCGCTGGAAGAACTGGCGTGAGGATCGCTCACGCCGGGACGATCACAACGAACGGAGGACGACATGGCCGGCATGGACATCTCGCTCAAGGAGATGATGACGATCGACGGCTCGATCGGCGCGGCGATCGTCGACCACGGCAGCGGCATGGCGCTGGGCACGCTCGGCGGCTCCAAGGACCTGGACCTCCAGGTGGCGGCGGCCGGCAACACCGAGGTCGTCAAGGCCAAGCTGCGCACGATGGACTCGCTCGGGCTCAAGGACGCGATCGAGGACATCCTCATCTCGCTCAGCGGCCAGTATCACATCATCCGGCCGCTGACCGGGCGCGGCGGCAAGGGCCTGTTCCTCTACCTGGCCCTCGACCGGAGCCGGGCCAATCTGGCCCTGGCCAGGCACCAGCTCCGGGCCATCGAGGAGAAGCTGGAGGTCTGAGACCCGGTGGCTCGTGCCCGGGGCGCGGCGGGCACGAGCCACCGTCACACGCGGGAGGTGAGCCGCGTCACGGCGGCGACGATCTCGGGCCAGAGCGGGCGGGGAAGGTCGTGCCCCATGCCGGGGAACGTCAGCAGCTCGGCCCCCTCGATGGCCGCCGCCGTGGCGCGCCCGCCCTCGACCGGGACGAGCTGGTCGTCCTCGCCGTGCACGACCAGCGTCGGCACCTTGACGGCCGCCAGGCCCTCGGTGCGGTCGCCGGAGGCCATGATCGCGGCGAGCTGGCGGGCCGTGCCCGGCGGGTCGAAGCAGCGGTCGAAGGCCAGGCCGGCCAGCCGCAGGACGCGCTCGCGGTCCATCTCGTAGCCCGGCGAGCCGATCACCGACCAGGTCTTGAGCGCCTGCGCCAGGACCGCCTCCCGGTCGGCCGGCGGCGCGCCGAACAGCACCGCGCCCGCGGCCTCGGTCGGCGGGGCGACCGCGGGGCCGGTGGTCGACATGATCGAGGTGAGGGTGAGCACCCGTTCCGGATGGCGGACGGCCAGCGTCTGGGCGATCATGCCGCCCATCGACGCGCCCATGACGTGCGCCGCGGGCCAGCCGAGCGCGTCCATGAGCCCGGCGGCGTCGTCGGCCATGTCGTCCAGCAGGTACGGGGCGGCGCCCCGGAAGTCGGGCACGCCCGCCTCGTGGAAGTGCGTGGACAGACCGGCGTCGCGGTTGTCGAACCGGACGACGTGATGCCCCTGGTCGGCCAGGGCCGTGCAGAGGTCGTCGTCCCAGTGGATGAGCTGGGCGCCCAGCCCCATGATGAGCAGGAGCGGGCGCCCGTCAGGTGAGCCGAAGCTCTCGTAGGCGAGGTCGATGCCGTTCGCCGAGGCGTGGGTGGTCACGGATACTAGAATTACCTTCTAATTCGTCCCGCGTAAAGCACGCCCGGCCTCCCATGCGGAAGGCTCAGGCGCCCGGCCGGGGGACGGCTCGGGCGCCTGAGCTCCTTGCTGGGTCAGCTGCCCGTCAGGGTCAGCGGCCCATCAGCTTGCGGAGACGGTCGCGGCCGAGGATCACGCCGCCACCGGCCAGGGCGAGACCGCCGGCCAGCACGGCGCCGCCGACGCCACCGGTCTCCTCGCCGGCCGCCGCGGCGGCGGGCTTGGAGCCGCCGCCCGCGGGGCGCTCGCTCGCGGTGTACGCGGCCGGGGCGACGCCGCCGCTGCCGGGAGCCTCGACGCGGGGCTTGTTCTCCTCGGTCTTCTTCTCCGCCAGGATGGTCGGCGGCTGCGCCGGGTTGCGGTCCACGCGCGACCAGGCGCCGGTCGAGAAGGCCACGGGGTGGTTCTTCTTGCCCACGCCGTCGCCCCACTTGGTGATGACGTACTGGACCTCGATGTGGCCCTTGCCGCCGTTGCCGTCGACCATCAGCGTGCTGGAGTTGAACTTGCCGCCGGTCAGCTCGGCGAACGTCTTGGCGTCCAGGTCGAGCATGATGCCGTTGTTGGACGGGTTGCCGGGACCGCGGTCACCCACGAAGAAGGGCATCTTCTTGCCCTTGTAGACGACGTAGCCCTCGGTCATCAGCGGCCAGCTCGGGCTGGCGGCCAGGCCCTTCTGCATGGGCTTGCCACTGGCGGGCAGACCCGTGTCACCGGCGCGGCCGGAGGAGTCGTCCCAGAAGTAGGACGCGGTGGTCGCGCCCTTCAGCAGCACCTTCTGGCTCTCGTCGACGTCGGCGTGGGCGGCGCCGGCCCCGAAGGCGAGGGCGCCGGCGGCGGTGGCGGTGAGCAGGGCGAAGGAACGCATGCCGATACGAGCAGACATGAAAAAGTAAAGTCCTCTGTTAGGCAATGGGGAAAAGCGCTCACTCAGAAGGGCGTAGCCGGGCAGAACGCCAAACGGTCGCTACGCGGAGCGCGAGAAGTTCGGGGAAGTGGTGCCGCTCAGTGGGCGCGGGCTGGGGGTACGACGCAGCGGTACATCACAGGTAGGGTGTCCTCTCCATCTCGCCTACCGGGTTAGCTGACGGGTTCGGGCGTGGAGATGCCCTACCGGCCGCGAGGGCCGGATTCACCCCAGAAGTTGGGTCCCCGGTTCCCGTGAGGGATTCGGCGCCAGGTGGCCGCCTCTTCCTGGTGAAGGGCTAGGTCACCACCTGGTAACGCCACCCAATGTATATGCCAAACCGGACAAACGCAAAGGTAACACCATGAATCAGGCGAAGATCTACCTAGGAGGGTCAAGAAAAGGGGGGCACGGCATTGCCGTACCCCCCTGAAACGCCAGGATCTCAGCCGCCGCTCTTGCGCCTGAAAGATCGCTTGCTGGCAGCCGGCCCGTGTGCCCCGTGAATCTTCGCGGCGTCGGCGCCCCTGCCACCCGCGCTCGTGCCCGCGGCCTGGTTGCGCTTGCGCTCCAGCGCCTCGCGGAACTTGCGCTTCATCTCGTCCTCGGGAGTCTCGCTGACTTCCGGCTCCGGTGTTTCCGCCATGGAGGACCTCCTGGTGTTGAGGGACGTACACAGCTTCGCACGATCGCCCACACGGCGCGAAACCGGGACGGCCGCCCAGCGGTTAGGGTGAGCCTGTGCGCGCACGCGATCTCGTCAGCGACTTCCCGACCGTGACGCTCGACACCCGCGCGGCCGACGCCGCCCGGCTGCTGGCCGAGCACGGGCTGCCGGGGCTCATCGTGCTCAACGACGACGGCCGTCCGCGCACGATCCTGCCCGGCACCCAGGTGCTGCGCCTGGCCGTCCCCCGCTACTGCCTCGACGACCCCGCCCTGGCCAGGGTCGTCGACGAGGAGCACGCCGACGCGTTCATGCGCGGCCTCGGCGAGCGCACGGTCCGCGAGACCCTGCCCGAGCAGCCGCGCGAGCTGCCCATCGCCGACGGCGACGCCACCCTGCTGGAGCTGGCCGCGCTCATGGCCCGCACGCACAGCCCGCTCGTCGCCGTCGTCGACGACGGCGCCCTGCTGGGCGGCGTCACGCTCCAGGCGCTGATGGGCCAGTCGCTGCCGCACTAGCTCCTTGGTGTTGCCTTGACCCGATGGCGGGCAGATTCCGGTCATGGTGAGCCCGCTCGGCCGGGATCTCGCGATCGATCTCGGCAGTGTCAGCACCCAGATCCACGCACGAGGCCGGGGCATCGTGCTCAACGAGCCCACGGCCGTCGCGCGAAGTCCCGAGACGGGCCGGGCCGTCAGGTTCGGCGCCCAGGCCGTCTGCTGCGGCGACACCTGCTGGCCGGTGCGCGGCGGCATGCCGGGAGACCCCGAGCTGGCCCGGCTCCTCATCCGCCACTTCGTGCACAGGGTGCACAAGTTCACCAGGCCGCGCCTGGTCATGGCCCTGCCCGACGGCTGCTCGCCGATCGTCGCGCGGACGCTCGGCGACCTGGCGTACGAGGCCGACGCGCGCGGCGTGGTCCTCGTGCCGCACGCGCTGGCCGTGGCCCTCGGGGCCGGAGTGGCGCTGGACGAGCCCGCCGGCGCGATGGTCGTCGACATCGGCCCCGGCCTCACCAGGATCGCCGTCCTGGCGGGCGGCGACGTGGTGACGGCCGCGTCCACCGGCGTCGGCGGCGACGACATGAACCGCGCCATCACCCGCCTCGTCGAGCACCGGCACGGCATCCTCATCAGCGAGAGCGAGGCCGAGGCGGTCAAACGCGACGCCGGCACCGCCTGGAAGCCGCTGCACCGCCAGGTCCTCGTCCACGGCCACGACCCGGAGACCGGGTGCGAGCGCGTGGTCGCGGTCCCGGTGCACGACCTCTACGAGGCGACCAGGCAGCCGGTCGACGCGATCGTCCGGGCCGCCGCCCAAGCCGTGGAGCACTGCCCGCCCGAACTGGCCGCCGACCTCGGCGAGCGCGGCGCCACACTCGCGGGCGGCGGCTCCCTGCTGCGCGGCCTCGCCCGGCGGCTGCGCACCGCCCTGGCCATCCCGGTCCGCCGCGCCGACCAGCCGGTCGAGACCGTCGCCCTGGGCCTGGCCCGCTACGTCGACCGCCGATGGCCCGGACGCACGCCCTAGGCCGGGTCTACTCCTGTGAGGCCGTGCGCAACGCCCGGTAGAGCAGGCGCGGATCGCCCAGATGGTGGCGCAGCAGCTTCTCCAGGCCGCCGATCGGGACGAGGTTCTGCGGGGCGCGCGGGTCCTTGTAGTCGACGCCCGCCAGCGGCGGCAGCGCCAGCGTGAGCTCGTCGGCCAGCCGCGTCACCTGGGCGGGCTCCAGCTCGGCGCTCGCCTCGCACCGCGCGATCCCCGCCCACGGGGTCGAGGAGCGTACCGGAAGCCGGACGTACCAGGCGTGCCGCCGCCAGCTCGTCCCCATGAGGAACACCGGCGTGCGCTCCCCCGGCGCGAGCGCCGACACGACCGCCGACTGCGGCGGCGGCAGGTAGGCGGTGTGGTGGGTCTTGATGTAGCCGACCGTGTTGGGCAGGTGGGTGCGCCCGCGCAGCGGCCCGTCGACCAGCAGCAGGTCACTCGTGCCGGCCCGGTGCCTGACGGCCAGGTCCACCTCCAGCTGGGTCACCTGGCGCTGGAGCGCCAGCGACAGCTCCTCCATGCTGGAGTCGGCCGCCCGCCCGGGCCGGTAGACGGCGTGCGCCGTCTTGACCTCCGGCGCGTACGGCGACGCGCTGATCAGCGAACGGCCGATCTCGATCGCCGCCAGATCCGCGCCGCCCGGCCCGCAGCGGACGATGCCCGCCGCGAACGAGGCCGCGATGCCCGGCAGCGGCATCGGCGCGTCGGCGTCCGACACCCACACGCGGGCGTCGATCCGCCGCACCCCGTCGGCCACCAGCAGCGTGTCGGGCGCGTCCACGCCGGGGCCCGGCCGGACGGGCTTCCAGTCGGCCGCCGGGTGCTCGACGTCCAGGATCAGCTCGGCGCTCGTCGTGCCCAGCTCCGACAGGGCCTCCACGGCCAGCGCCGCCGCATAGCCCGGATCCCACGGGTCGACGGTGAACCCGGTCATGGGCCCACCCGGCGCACGTGCGAGCCCTCGGTGTCGCGGCTGACCTCGAACCGCACAGGGACGCGCTCCGCCAGCGCCGGGACGTGCGTGACGACGCCCACCATGCGCTCCTGGCCCGAGGCGAGCCGTTCGAGCGTGGTGGCCACCGTGTCGAGCGTGGCAGGGTCCAGGGTGCCGAATCCCTCGTCCAGGAAGATCGACTCCAGCCCCCGGGCGACCGTGCCCGACAGCGCCAGGGCCAGCGCCAGCGCCGCCTGGAACGTCTCGCCGCCCGACAGCGTGCGGGCGCTGCGCCGCATCCCCGCCTCCGCGTGGTCGATCACCTCGATCTCGCTGCGGCTGCCCAGGACGAGCTCGTACTGCCCGTCGGACAGCTCCCGCAACGTGTCGGACGCGGTGGCGACCAGCAGCGCCAGCGCCTCGGCGCACAGCCAGCGCTCGAACGCGTTGGCGCGCAGCCGCAGGTCCAGCTCGTGCGCCACCTGGGCCGCCTGGTCGTGCTCGGTCACCTCCGCGGTCAGCTCGGCCACCTTCGCGCGATCCTCGCGGATGCGCTCCAGCGCCGCCTCCGACCTGGTCACGGCCGCCGCCACCGCGGCGGCGAGCTGGTCCGGTCCCCCGGCCCCACCTCCCGGTACGGGGACGCCGTGGGCGGTGAGGCGGTCGAGGAGCGCGGCCCGTTCGGCGTCACGCCTGGCCGCCAGCTCGGCCAGGGCCCGCTCCGTCTCGTCGACGACCACCCGGGTGGCGATGCCCGCCTGGTTGCGCCACTCGATCAGATCGCTCCAGGCGTGATGCAGATCGGCCCGGTCCACCGGTGGCGGCGCCTCCGCGTGCCCGCCCAGCGTGAGCAGCCGGTCCCGGGCGGCCTCCAGGGCGCGCCAGGCGTCCTCGCCCTGCCGCGCCGCCCGCACCGCGCGCGTCCGTGCCTGCTCCAGCCGGGTCCGGCAGCCCCGCGCCGCCGCCCGCGCCTCCGCGGCCACCTTCTCCGCCTTCCCCATGTCGGCCAGCCGCGCCTCGATGAACCCCCGGACCACGTCGCCACGCGGCCCCCGTGAACCCTCCACAGGGACGGCACCCCGTACGGACCGGCCACCCCCCGAAGAGACCGCCCCACCGGAAGGGGCGGTGTCCTCTGGGGTGGCGGCGTCGGACCCCAGGCCGGCACCGCCCGAAGGGGCGGCGCCGCCTACGGGGCGGGCGCCCTCCGGGGAGGCCACCCCGCCGGACGCGGAGGCCCCACCGGACGCGGTGGTTCCGTCGGGGTTGGTGGGGGTGGGGAGGCCGTAGGGGCGGAGGGGGTGGAGGGCGGCGGCGCAGGCGGCGCGGTGGTGGGCGAGGTCGGCGTCGAGGCGGGCGGCCTGGTCGGCGAGCATCGTGGCGGACGTCTCGGCCTTGCCGTGCTCGGCCCGCGCCTGGTCGGCGTCGCCGCGGGCGACGGACACGGCGCGCTCGGCCGTACCGAGGTCGGACAGGGCGCCGTGGCTGGGCGGGTCGGTGACGGGGCGCAGGCAGACGGGGCAGGGGTCGCCGGCGGTCAGGCGGGCGGCGAGCCCGGCGCCCGCGTGGGCGTCGCGGAGCCGGTCGCGGGCGGTCTCGGCGGCGGCGAGCCGGTCGCGGGCCTCGGCGAGGCGGGCGGCGAGCGCGGGGACGCGGGCGGCCGTCTCGGCGGCGGTGGCGTGCGCGGCGGCGGCGGCCCGTTCGGCGCGGTCGAGGGCGTCGAGGGCGGCCAGCGCGGCGACGAACGCGGCGCGGTCGCCCAGGCCGGCGAGCGCCGCCTCGGCGGCCTGTTCGTCGGCGGCGAGCGTGGCGGCCTCGGCCTCCAGCGCGGTGACGGCGTCGGCGGCCTCGCGGGCGGTGGCGGCGAGGGTGGGCACCTCGGGCGGCATGGTGAGCGAGCGGAGCGCGGTGATGCGGTCGGTGAGCGCGGCGAGCGCCTCGCGGGTGCGCTGGTGTTCGGTGTCCCTGGCGCGCAGCAGCTCAAGGTCGGCGCCGATGCCGTCGGCGAGCGCGCGCAGCGAGCCGGCGCGCTCCCGCGCCTCGCGCTCGGCCTCGTCGGTGGCGCCGGACAGCTTGGCGAGCTGGTTGCGGGCGAAGGTGGCCGCCTGCCTGGCCTGCTCCTCCTCGGCCGCCGCGCGCTGCCGGATGCGGTCGTAGACGTCGGCGTCGAGCAGCTGGACGAGCAGGTCCTGGCGTTCGCGGGGGGCGGCGTGCAGGAACTCGGCGAAGCGGCCCTGGGGCAGCACCACGCACTGGGTGAAGAACCGGTATTCGAGCCCGGTGACGCGCTGGACCTCGGTGGTGACGTTCTCGCCTTCGGCGACGGGCCTGGCGACCTCGTCGAAGCCGGTGGCGCCGGGGGCCAGCTCGTCGAGCCTGGCCTCCTTGGTGCGCACGGTGCCCTTGCTGTCGCGGACCAGGGCGCGCACGACGCCGTAGCGGCGTCCGCCGCTTTCGAAGACGAGGCCGACCTTGCCGGCGGCGGCGGAGGGGGCGAGCGCGTGGGCGATCACGTTCTCCTTGCCCCAGCGCGGGACCGTCCCGTACAGGGCGAAGCAGAGGGCGTCGATGATCGTGCTCTTGCCCGCGCCGGTGGGACCGACGAGGGCGAAGTAGTCGGTGTCGGCGAAGGAGATCTCGGTCGCGCCGCGGAAGCTGCCGAAGCCTTCGACGTGCAGCAGCAGGGGTCGCATCAGCCGGTCACCTCGTCGTGCAGGCGGTCGAACAGGGTGGCCACGCGCTCGTCCTCGCGCCCGGAGTCGGCGAGGTAGGCGCGGAACAGCTCGCGCGGGCTGCGGGCGGCGGAGCCCGGCCTGCGTACGGCGTGCACGGGCCGGAACCGTTCGTCGATCACCACGTCGACGGCGCCGGGCAGCAGTTCGCGCACCTGGTCGGCGAGGCCGACGCGGGGTTTCTCCTCGACGACCACCTTGAGCCAGTCGTCGCCCGCCTCGACGGTCTCCAGTTGTTCCAGCGTGCCCCGTACGGTGCGGAGCCGGCGGGCGCCGGGGAAGGCGACCTCGCGGACCACGGCGGGGCGGCCGGGGGCGACGTCGACGAGCAGCGCGCCGGGCTCGTTGCCCTCCTCGCCGAAGTCGACGGCGATGGGCGAGCCGCTGTACCAGATCGGGCAGGGGCCGGGGATCTGCTGGCGGCGGTGCAGGTGGCCGAGGGCGGCGTACTGGGTGGCGGGCGGGAAGGCGGTCGGCTCGAAGTAGTAGGAGAAGATCGACTGGGCTTCGCGTTCGCCGCCGCCGAACCGGCCGCCGGGCAGGGTGCCGTGGGTGGTGATCAGGTTGACGGTGTCGCCGGTGAAGCTCGCGGTGAGCGCGCCGATGAGCTCGCCGATGCGGGCGGCGTAGTCGCGGTTGTGCTCGGCGGCGGTGCCGGTCAGCACCTCGGCGGCGCGCACCACGTAGCGGTGGGACAGGAAGGGCAGCACGGCCAGCCGCACCGGCTCGCCGGAGCGCGCGGTGAAGGAGAGCGTGCCCCCGGCGTCGGGACGGCGGAAGGCGCCCACGACGTGCAGGCCGAGCGCGCCGAGCACCGGCCGGTAGACCTCGAACAGCGGCGCGCTGTCGTGGTTTCCGGCCAGCACCACCACGTCGCGGCCGTCCTCGCGCAGCGCCATGAGGGCGGGCAGCACCAGGGACTGCGCCTCGGGGGTGGGCGCGGAGGTGTCGAACAGGTCGCCGGCGACGATGACGGCGTCGACGTCCTCGGCGCGGGCGGTGGCGACCAGCTCACGCAGCACCTGCCGGTGCTCGTCGGCGCGCGAGCGGCCTTTGAGCACCTTGCCCACGTGCCAGTCGGCGGTGTGCAGGATCTTCACGTGGTCACCTCCTCGTCAGAACGGCGGGATGTCGTCTTCGGGGCCGGGCAGCCCCTGGAACGGGTCCGCCGGGGTCGCGGGGGCCCCGGGTCTCGTCACGGCCACCGCCTCGGAAGGCCGGGTGGCCCAGGCGGGGAAGGGGAACGCGACGGCCAGCGGCACCGGGATCTCCGGCTGGGCCACGAACATGGTGCCGGGTTTGGCGATCGTGGCGCGCTCGCGCACGGCCGGGGGCAGCCAGCCGTACTCGGACCTGGTGGCCTCGGCGGAGTCGAGGCGGCCGGCGACGCGCACGGCGCTGTTGGCGACGATGCGGCGTTCGACCTCGGAGGCGGTCTGCTGGGCTCCGATGAGGATGACGCCGAGGCTGCGGCCGCGCTCGGCGACGTCGAGCAGGATCTCCTTGATGGGCGACTCGCCCTCGCGCGGGGCGTACTTGTTGAGCTCGTCGAGCACCACGAACAGCAGCGGCTTGGCGGTGCCGGACGACTCCTTGCGGTGGAACTCGCCGCGCAGCACCACGCCGACCACGAACCGCTGCGCCCGCTCGGGCAGGTTGTGCAGGTCGACGATGGACACCTGGGCGTCGGAGGTGCGGATGGTGTGGGCGCGGAAGAACGGCAGGTCGCCGCGGACGATGGGCGACAGGGGGCGTACGGCGCTGCGCAGGCGGCGCAGGAAGGCGTTGACGGTGCCGAGGGGCGTGGTCGCGCCGGTCCACTCGTGGCGGGAGGCCTCGTCCTGGAGCTGGTCGGACAGCAGCTCGACCAGGTCGGAGAAGGTGCGGCAGGCGGTGCCCCTGATGCGGACGGCGCCGCCGTCGCCGACGGGCTCGGCCCAGGAGTGCAGCCGGGCTGCGACCTGGCCGACGAGCAGCGAGTAGCCGGCGCGCTCGTCGTCGGCGTCGGCGAAGACGAACCGCAGCAGCTCCTCCTGGCAGAACTCCACCAGGGTCCAGAAGAACGAGCTGACCCCCTGGGTGCGGGCGGAGACGTGGGGGACGCCGTTGGGGTCGCCGGGCCGGGGCGGGGCGAAGACGTGGACGCTGGAGAAGGGCCTGGCGGGCAGCCCGAGCCGCCCGTAGACGCTGCGGGCGGCCTCGTCGAGGCGGCTGTTGTCGTGGTCGAGGAAGAGCAGGTCCTCGCCCTTGACGGAGAAGATCAGCGCCTTGGTGTTGGCCGCCTCGCCGCCGAGCACGCCCGAGTTGAAGATCGAGTAGAGCATGAACGTGGCGAACGAGGTCTTGGTCGCCACGCCGGACACGCCGGAGATCGACACGTGGGCGCCGCGGGTGCCGTCGAGGAAGTCGAAGTTCACGTACAGCGGCTGGCCGTCGCGGCCGGTGCCGATGGGGATGCGGCGGTCCATCACGTCGAAGTAGAGCGCCTGGTCGCGGTCGCCGGCGCCGGCCAGGTAGACCTGCGCGCCGGGCAGCGGCGGCACGAACACCTCGGGCTCGACCCGGGTGACGCGCACCTCGGCGACCTCGACGACGGCGGCGGGCAGCGCGCCGTCGGCGATGAGGAACACGTCGGAGTCGTAGGCGGCGCCCTCGTGGCGGGCCTCGACGGTGCTGACCACGCCCGCCATCAGGACCGGCCCGTGGCCGGGCACCTCGCGCCTGGTCACGACCACGTCGTCGAGCTGGACGACCTTGCCGGGCTCCAGCCCGATCCAGAACGACAGCGGTGAGGCCGACTGCGTGCCGAGCACCCGGCCGACCGCTTCGCCTGCCGGGACCGCCACCGCGGCGCTCGTCACCCCGTTGACCGTCACGTGTCTCTCCACCCCCACCGTCGTCATCCACCGCAGCGTAACCGGCGCCACCGACTATGACGGACAGCTTCGGCGTCCGGCCTGGCCGGGACGGCCGGGCTAGCCGCTGATGAGGGCCTTGGCGGTGAGGGTCTCTTCTCCTGCCGGGCCGGTCAGGCGGATGGACACGTCCCACACGCCGGACATGGTGAACAGCTCGCCCTCGGCGACGAACCGGCCCGGCTCCCGTTCCGCCGCGCTGAGCTCGGGCATGGCGTGGCCCATGTCGGGCATGACCGCCGATAGGGCCAGGCCGTCCGCGTCGCCCGAGGTCACGCGCGTCTCGACGACGACGGCCCCGGTCCTGGGCGGGTCGATCACGACGGTGGCGGTGTAGCGGGAGCCGGCGATGGTCAGGGTCAGCGGCTCGGCGCCCAGGGCTCGACCGGCGACGAAGAGCGCGGCGGCCGCCACCACGAGCGCGGCGAGGGCGATCAGGCGTCTCATCCGGCGGACGCCGATCCGGGTCCGGTCACGTCGACGGTGAAGGGCATGGTCACGATGCGGCCGTCCGTGGCGTGCTGGGCCCAGGCCAGGTACCGTCCCGGGCGGGGGAAGCTGAAGGTGAAGCGGAGGCGGTCCCCGGCCGTGCCCATCTCGTGGACGTGGCCGAGGAATGATCCGTCCTGGTTCCGTACGATCAGGTGGCCGGCCATGCCGAGCCAGGGCCGCACCCGGCCCTCGGCGGGCAGCTCGATCGTCGCCGGGCGGCCCGCGACCGGGGCGGCGGGCCGCAGCGTGGGGGCGACGGTCTCCTCGACGGCGGCGACCGCCGGTTCCCCCTCGACGGCGAAACCTCCGGTGAGGAGCTGGCCGCCGGAGTCCTCGCGTTCCAGCTCGGCGTAGGCGAGGTAGCGGCCGGGGCGGTCGGCGCGCAGCCTGACCTCCAGACGGCCCGGGGCGGTGCGCAGCGGGTGGACGTGGCGGAAGTAGCGGCCGTCCTCGCTGGTCACGACCAGGTGGGCGAGCGCCTCGTGGTGGGAGACGAGGTCGTCGACCGGCCTGCCGGTGGAGCCGTCGGTGAGGTCGACGCGCAGCGTGAACTCCTGACCCGGGGCCGGGGGGGCCGGGGCGGTCTCCATCCGCGCCTGCGCGAACGGGCGGCCGCCCGCCGGCTGGGCGGTGGCGGTCGGGGCGGCGCCGTCGGGCGGGCCGGGCGGCAGCATCGGCTCGAAGACGACGACCATGGCCGCCACCGTCACCCCGGCCGCGGCTCCGGCGGACAGCAGCATCGCCGGGCCGCGCCGCGAGGTCGCGCCGGTGAGCAGGCCGCCCACCAGCAGCAGCCCGGCCGCGAACAGCCCGCCGTAGACGAGGAAGTCCCCCGCCGACCCGCGCTCCACCAGGACGCGGAACGGCACCACCGCGACCTCGCTCCCGGCGCGCAGCGTGAGCTGGTGCGGGCCCGTCTCCTCGACCCTGAGCTCGGTGTACGCGGGCTCCGCCGCGGCCCGTGCCGTGCCCGTGACCGTGTGGCCACCGGTCAGCGAGCGGACCTCCAGGCTCACCTGCAGCCCGTCGGCGCGCTCGTAGGCGACGACGCCGATGCGCAGCGGGCCGGGCACGCGCGACGTCCCCTTGATCACCAGCGTGACCTCGGCGCCCGCGATCGTCTGCGCGATCCGCAGGTCCGCCCCGGCCGTGACGTTGTGCGCGGCGGCCGGAGCGGCGAACACCACCACCAGGACGGCGGCGAGCAGGAACGCCCTGATCATCCTCGCGCGACGCCGGGACGGGACGCGGCGGGACTGTCACCGGCGGCATTGTGGCCGGCGGGATTGTGACCGGCGGGGTCGTCGCCGGCGGCGTTGGGCAGGAACAGCGCGCCGAGCGCCAGGCCGACCAGCCCGGCGACGATGGGCGAGCCGGTCCACAGCTCGGGCACCGTGGGCAGCCGCCCGGCCGCCGCCGAGGCCACCCCCATGTACAGCGACCAGGTCACGAACGCCGACAGCCCGGCGAACGCCCAGTAGGCGCCCCGCCGCCGCGCCGAGGGACGCAGCAACCGGATCAGCACGTCACCGGCCAGCCCGGCCGTCACGAACGAGAGCAGGATCGGCACGTTGCCGAACGCCGTCTGCGCGCCCGGCATCAGGACGGCGATCCCGTACATCACGGTCATGCTGCCGAACGGCAGCTCCCAGCGGCGCACGAGCAGCAGCACCGGAGCCAGCATGATCACGTTGGTCATGACCATCGACGCGGCCAGGTGGCCGGGCATCTCCTCGTTGGAGAAGGCGGCCACGACGCTCTCGCCGTCCCACTGCATCGCGTCGCCGTACGACAGGAACAGCGACACGAGCGTGGTCGCGAACGCCAGCCCGATCAGCGCGGGCAGCAGCCGCCCGAGCGACGGCCGGTCCCCCACGTCCGGCGCCTTCCAGGCCGAGCGGAGCGGGGTGGTGATGATGAGCAGCATCGTCACGATGAGCCCGAGATGCGAGGGGCTGAACAGGATGTCGAGCGAGGTCTCGATGCCGAGCACCGTGTGCCACATCATGTCGGCGAACCCGAACGCGGCGAACGCGGGCACCGCCACCAGCCCGGCCAGGTAGCCCATCGGCACCGCGGCCACCCCTTGCCGCCCGGTGCGGGTGTTGCGGAGCACCTGCCAGATGAGCCAGGCGGACACCGCCGCGAACCCCGAGTAGAACACCGCGTGCCAGGGGGTGAAGAACGTCTCCAGCTCGGCCGAGAGCTGGGTGTGGGCCCAGGCGTCGATCATCAGCCCGACGCCGAACCAGACGCCGAGCAGCGCCGTGACCAGGTCCGTCCGGGGCGATACCCAGGTGCGGGCCTCTCCGGAGTCCGCCAGTAATCGCTTGATGCCGGCGTTCGTCGTGGCCATCTGTTGCCCCCTTCTCCCGTCCACCGAGCGCGGAGATCGTGTCAGACGGGAGGTCAGCCGCGCATAAAGCCCGGTGAGCTGCCTGTTTACGGCCCGGCCGGAACACCGGGCCGTACGTTCGTCAGTACTGGACCCACAGGTTGTAGAGGCCGGGCGCCATCCAGTTGGTGGGGATGACGGTCTCGCAGTAGTACGAGCTCCAGGTGTGGTCGGCCGTGCCCTGGTTGCCGAACCACTGGCACTGGTCGGGCCAGCCGTAGGAGGCGTGCTTGACGTAGGAGGCGGCCTGGGCGGGGGCGGACGTGGCGACGAGGGCGGCCGCGGTCAGGACGAGCGCGGCTGACAGACGCGACTTCATGAAAGAAAGTTAACTAATTAGCGGGGTCCGGGCAATGCCCTCCGGGGCGTGGGTGCGGGGTCCGGGCAATGCCCTCGAAGGCTCCATCGGCCAGGGCCGCGCGCAGCCGTTCGTAGGCCGGGGCCAGCGCGCGCAGACCGGCCGCGAGCGCGGCGTCGTCCCCGGTCACGACGGGGAGTTGCAGCGCGCCCACGAGGCGGGCCTGTTCGGCGGCGACGGCGGCGCCCTCCGCCAGGCCCAGCGAGGCCAGGCAGGCGGCCAGGTCGTTCGCCCGGCGGGCGCCGACGCGCACGGCGAACGCCCCCAGGAGCTCCCGCGCCTGCGGGTCGAGCCGCCCCTCGGCCACCAGCTCGGCGGTCCGTTCCGCGGCCTCCGCCTGGCCCAGCGTGCCGGGGGCGACGGGCACGTCCGTCCGGCCGCCCAGCCAGGCGAGCGCCGCGGGCAGCGAGCGGCGCAACGCCTCCTCGGGGCTCACCCGGGCCTCCCGTACGAAGGCGGAGCGCATGGCGAACGGCCGGGGCAGGTAGCTGATCAGCTCGCCCCGCCACGACTCGGCGAACTCCGCGACCGGGAGGGTGGCGTACGGGTAGCCCTGCGGGTCGTGCACGAGCACGGTGTCGTCCGTGACCTCCAGCACCACCAGGTAGTGGTCGGCGCCGACCGCCTGCCCGGAGCCGGGCTGGTAGCGCAGCAGCCCCAGCTCCAGCGGCCCGGCCAGCACCGGCCCCGCCGCGCAGGCGCGGCGCAGGCGCTCGACGGCCTCGTCCGCCGAGCCGCCGTCCTCGCGCGCGCACGACCAGCCCAGCAGCTCGATCGCGGTGTCGAGCCCCTGCTCGGGATCCCAGCCGAACGGGTCGAACAGCGGCAGCCGCCCGCTGATCAGCTGCATCCCGTACGGGGAGCCGGTCAGCACCTCGACGACCGAGGCGGAGGGAGCCTCGTCGCCGAGGATCATGGCCAGCGAATTGGCGTAACAGTAGGGGCCGGAGCCCACATAAGGAATCGACATGCCGGCCACCTTGCCGCCTGACACGGTGTCAGCCTCAAGCCGGCGGCTTCCGGGCAGAGATGATCATGTTGGTCCCGAAGAACTTCTTCCTCCACGCGACCGACTCGAAGCCGGCCCGGCGGAGCACGGCGGCGACCTGCTGCGGCGTCATGAAGCCGAGCGTCGACTCCTTCAGATACGCGTACGACTCGCGGTCCCCGGCGACCGCCTGCCCGAGCAGGGGGATCATCATCCGGACGCCCAGCTCCACCGGATAGCGCAGCGGCCCGCGCGGCGGGCAGGTCTCCAGGATGACGACCCGGCCGCCCGGCCTCAGCACCCGGTGCTGCTCCCTCAGCACCCGCTCGGCGTCCTCCACGTTGCGCAGCAGGTAGCCGTGCGTGACGGCGTCGAAGCTCGCGTCGCCGAACGGCAGGTCGTTGGCGTCCGCGTACTGCCAGGTGACGCCCTCGGCGCCCGGTTTGCGGGCCGCCTCCTGGAGCATCCGCCCGGAGAAGTCCACGGCGTGGACGGTCGCGTCCGGATGCCGGTCCCGTACGGCGAGGGCGATGACGCCGGTGCCGGTGGCGATGTCGAGCAGGCTTCCCCCCGGCGGGAGGTGCGCGCCCGCCGCCACCTCACGGCACCACGCGGCGTGCCGCCCGAGCGTCATGATCCGGTTCATCCGGTCGTAGTAGCCGGTGATCCTGTCGAACGTCCGCTGGACCTCCAGGCCCTTGGGCGACGGCGTTTCATGCGACGGCAACTGCGGCACTCCTCGGTTTCTCGGCGGTTCTGCGGCGCGCCCAGTAGGCGAACACCGCGGCCCCCAGCAACGGACCCCAGATCGGGCACGGGAACATCACGACGAACAGGACGCCGTCCAGCCACGAGCCCATCTGGACGGCTCCGGCCAGCACCCCGGGAGCCGAGACGGACAGCGCGACCGCGCCGAACACGCCCGGCCCGACGGCCAGCATCACGGGGACGGGCCGCCCGCCCAGCCGGGGCACCCATCGCGGCACGGTCTCGCCCCACCGGCTGATCAGGCCGAGCGTCAGCACGAGGGCCAGGACGGCGCTCAGGCCGATCAGGAACCCCTGGATGCGGGTGGCCGCGTCGCCGGCCTCCACGGCGATCAGCGTGATGTGGCCGGTGCGCGGGTCGAAGCCGCCGAGCGGCCACGGCGTCGCCCACGTCAGCCGCGTCACCCCGTACGGCACGGGACAGAGGGCGGCCGCGATCGTGACCGCCCTCCCCCACCCCGGGACCGCCGCCTTCCGCTCGCGCGCGAACGAGCCGTAGGCCAGCCACGCCCAGCCGACCGCGGCGATCGCCATCGCCCACGACCAGGCGATCCGCCCGCCGAACTCGCCGAACCCGGAGGCCACGTTGACCAGGTAGCGGGCGACCGCGTCGGTCATGGTGAGCGACGCGACGAGCCCGGCCGGGAGCAGCACCGCCAGCACGTACGCGACGGGCCTGCGGCGGACGCAGCCCACCGCCACCAGTCCGGCGATCCCCAGCAGGGCGGCGGGGATCAGGGCGTACCCGACGGACGACAGCACCGAGGCGTCGGACATCACCAGGAGGAAGAAGGCGCTCAGGACCCCGGCGACCGCGCCGGCGAGCCTGGGCCAGGACCGGACGCCGAGCGCCACCAGCACCCCCAGCACGCCGGCGGCCGCCATCAGGCCCACGCCCGGCCCGCGTTCGATCCAGTGGTTGACGCCCACCGTGACCTTGGCCGCCGCGCCGTACGGATAGCTGCCGGGGACGAACCACCACAGGGCGGCCACCGCGAGTGTCGCCGCGGAGATCGCCGATGCCGTGAGACGACGCATGATCACCTCCCCCCGATCCCGGACTCACCGGCCGAGTCTGTCCACCGGCCCGGCCCGGCGGATCCCCCGCCGGGGGGATCTGTGCGGGCGGGGACATGCGGTGTGTCGTGCGGTCTTGTGGTTGCGCTCTTCATGACTGTGAGGCTCACAGCCCGGCGGCGGGCGGACATCCCCCAGGTGGGGGAAGGGGCGGCCCGGCGTCCCGGGCTAGCATCGCCGACGTGAGCCGACATGCCGGACGCGCCGTGCGGGCGGTCCTCTACCAGGTGCTGGGCGCGGCGCTGCTGACCCCGGTCGCCGTGGTGCTCGGCCTGCTCGTCCTGGGCGAGCCGACGCCGGCACGCGTCCTGGTGCTGTGGGCGGCGTGCCTGCCCGCCTCGGTGCTGCTCGCCCTCGCGCCGCTGGTGCGGCGCATCGAGATCGCCGCCCTGGCCGAGCTGCTCGACGTCCGGGTCTCCGAGCGGGCCGACCGCGTCTACCTGGTGGCGCTGACGAGCCTGCACCTGTACGGGGGCGCGACGCTGGGCGCGGGCGTGCTCATGCTGTCGCCGGGACTGGTCCGGCTGGGCGATCCGGCGCTGTGGCGCGACAGCCCCGCCGTCCAGGCCGAACCGCTGGCCGCCCTGCTCGCGCTGGCCGCCGCCATGGTCGCGGCCGGGTTCGGGCAGCGGTGGGCGGCACGCCGCCTGCTGCGCGCCGAGCCGTCCCGCAAGCTGGAGGAGCTCGGCCGCCGCCAGGCCCTCGCGCTGGAGCTGCACGACGCCGTCGGGCACGCGCTCAGCGTCGTCCTGGTGCAGGGCATGGCCGCGCAGGCCGCGCTCCAGCGGCCCGGCCCGCGCGCCGAGCACGCCACCCGCTCGCTGGACCACCTGCTCGACACCGCCCGTGCCGCCCAGGAGGACCTCGACGTGCTGCTCGGCGTCCTCGGCGACGGCGAGGCGGCCCGCACGCCCACGCTCGACTCGCTCGACACCCTCACCCGCGGGCTCGACGTACAGGTCACGACCGGCCCCCTCGGCCGCGTCCCTCCGGCCACCTCCCGCACCGCCTACGCCATCGCCCGCGAGGCGCTCACCAACGCCCTGCGCCACGGCTCCGGCCCCGTCACGCTCGACGTCGGCACCGACGCCACCGGCGAGCTGGTGCTGACCGTCGAGAACGCCACCACCGGCGCCCCCGGCACCACCGGGCCCCTGGCCGGGCCCCGGCGCGGCCTCACGGGCATGCGCATGCGCGCCCGCCTCGCCGGCGGGACGTGCACCACCGGGCAGGCCGGGACGACCTGGCGCGTCGAGGCGAGGCTGCCGCTGTGATCCGCGTCGTCCTGGCCGACGACGAGCCGCTGATCCGCGAGGGCTGGGCCGCCATGCTCTCCCTCCACGACGACCTCACGGTCGTCGGCCAGGCCGCCGACGGGCAGGAGGCCGTCGAGGCCGGCGCGGGCGCCGACGTCGTGCTGATGGACATCCGCATGCCCCGCATGGACGGCCTCGCCGCCACCGTCGAGCTGACCCGCCGCTCCCCCGCCACCCGCGTCGTCGTCGTCACCACCTTCGAGAACGACCAGCTCGTGTGGGCCGCCCTGCGCGCCGGAGCCGCCGGGTACGTGCTCAAACGCGCCCCGGCCGGCGAGCTCGTGGAAGCCGTCCGGCTCGTGCACTCGCGGCGCGCGGTGCTCTTCCCCGACGCGCTGCGCCGCATCGCCTCCCCGCACCACGGCAGCGCCCGGCCGCGCCGCCCCGTCACGCTGACGCCCCGCGAGCTGGAGGTGCTGCGGCACATCACCCTCGGCCAGGCCAACCCGGAGATCGCCGCCGCCCTGCACGTGTCCCGCGAGACGATCAAGACCCACGTGACCAACGTCCTGGACAAGCTCGGCGCCCGCGACCGCACCCACGCCGCCGTGCTGGCCTACGAACTCGGCCTGATCCTCCACGGCGTCGATCCCCCGTGACCCGGTTGACCTCCGATCCGCCGCCCGGGGTTCAGGCCGGATGCGGGGGTGGGTCGAGGGCGGCGGGGGTGGCGATCTTGAGGAAGGGCACGACGACGAGCAGGGCGGCGACGGCGAAGAGGGCGAAGGCGGCGCGGATGCCGAGCCATTCGGCGAGGAGCCCCACGAGCCCGGCGCCCAGCGGCATGGCGCCCCAGCTGAACAGGCGGGCGGCCGCGTTGTAGCGGCCGAGTACGCCGGGGTCGACGAGGCGCTGGCTGAGGGTGCGGGAGTTGACGGTCCACAGGGTGCCGCCCATCCCGCCGAGGAAGGCGCCGAGGCCGACGATCCACAGGTCGGTGGTGAGGACGGGGGCGGCGACCATCGCGGCGGTGCCGATGAGGTCGGCGAGCATGGCCCAGCGGCGGCCCAGCAGGCGGTTGACGGTGGTCACGGTGAGCGCGCCGACGAGTCCGCCCGCGCCGAGGGCGCTCAGCAGGAAGCCGTACTCGCTCGCGTCCAGGCCCATGAGCCGGGTGGCGACCAGCGGGATGAGCGCCAGCCAGGCGCCCCAGCAGGCGGACAGCACGCTCAGGGCGAGCGCCATCAGGCGGAGCAGCGGCTGCTGCCACAGGCAGCGGAGTCCTTCGGCGATGCGCTGGTTGACGGTGGCGTCCGGGCGTTCGCCGGCCGGTCGCGGCCTGAAGCGGCCGGCCAGGAAGACCAGGACGACGGTCCCGATCAGGTAGCCGGCGCCGGTCCAGCCGAGGGCGGCGGCGGACCCGGCGGCGATGAGGAGGCCGCCGACGAAGGGTCCGCAGAACTCGTTGCACACCGTCTCGGCCCCGGCGACCCAGGCGTTGGCGCGTTCGCGCCCGGCGGGGGCCACGGCGGCCGGGACGAGGGTCGCGGCCGAGGTGAGGGCGACGACCTCGGCGATCCCGAGGGCGAGACCTCCGGCGTAGAGGGCGGGCAGGGTGACGCCGCCGGTGAGGGTGAGGGCGAGCAGCCCGGCGACGACGAGGATGCGGGCGGCGTCGGCCAGCCACAGCAGCAGGCGCCGGTCGAAGCGGTCGACGAGGACGCCGACGTGCAGGGCGATCAGCAGCCACGGCAGGGTGAGGGTGAGCCCGACCCCGGCGACCTGTGCCGGGGAGTCGGTCAGCCGGGCCGCCATCAAGGGCAGCGCCATCTTGGTCACGCCGTCGGCCAGGTTCGTGATCGCCGTGAAACTCACCAGCACCGCGGTGTTGCGCCCGCTGCGATCCGCCTTCAGCACGCCGTCCACCATGTAACCCCCTATCAGCTATAGGTGGTTATCTTGCCCGGAATGAGGCGACGGCACCAGGGGTGATAACTGGTAAATTCGGTTAGCAGGTTATCCAGGCGGGGTCCCGGAAGGTGATGCGGCGTGATCGAGCCCACTCCGGCCGCCCAGCTGATCAAGGCGTTCGTCAACACCGTCGACCTGGAGAACGGGCAGGACGACGTGGCGAGCCCGGACGAGCTCGCCCGCTGGCTGGCGGCCCGCCAGCTCGGCCCGGCGTCGCTGCGGCTCACCGACGAGGAGCACGCCGTCTTCCTGGAGCTGCGTGCCGGGTTCCGGGAGGCGCTCGATCCCGGCCATCCCGTGTTCCCGCACCGCCTGGCGCGGGCCGACGCGATCCTGGCCGACGTGCCTCTCCTGGTCACCGTGACCCGGGCCGGGCCGGAGCGGCCGCTCGCGCCCGCCCCCGGCCTGCCCGAGGCCCGTACGGCCCTGGCGCGGCTGGCCGTGGCGTGGGCCGAGCTGGTGCTGACCGGCCAGATCCACCGGCTCAAACGGTGCGCCGAGCACACCTGCCAGGGCGCCTTCTGGGACTCCTCCAGGAACCACAGCCGCCGCTGGTGCTCGATGCGCCTGTGCGGCAACCGCACCAAGGCCCGCCGCTACGCCGCCCGGCAGCGCCCCCAGCACCCCTGAGCAGGGCTTCAGGTGGCCGCGCCCCCGGCTGCCGCCTCGCGCACCGCGCTCGCGGCGGCGACCGGCCGGTAGCCGTCGGGGACGCCCTCAACCACGATGATGTCGCCCTCGATGTGCCGCGAGCGCATCGGCGCGATCTCCCGGTACTCGGGCGAGTCCCACCACGCCCGCGCCCGGGCCGCGTCGGGGAAGGCGAGCATCACGACCGCTCCCGGCCACCGGCCGTCCAGCACCTCGTGCTCGGTTGCGTGCACCAGGTAGCGGCCGCCGTACGGCTCGAAGGTGCCGGGCAGGCGCTCCATGTACTCGGCGATCTCCGGGTGCGGGGCGGCGTCCTGAAGGTGGGCGATGACGTACGCGGTCATGATTCCTCCTGTGTTGTCCGGTTCAGACGGGAGCGGGTCAGGCCTGGGCCGGCACCTTGTCCAGGAAGCCGAGCACCTGGCTGATCCGCCCGTCCGCGCCGAACACCGCGACGTCGAAGCCGACGGCGACCGGCTCGGCGCCCTCCGGGCCCAGGTGCCAGGTGAACCGGGCGATGTCGTGGTGGGCGTCCACGGCGCCGCCGAGGCTGAAGACGAGCCCGCCGAACTGCGCCTGCACCGCGGCGATGGTGGCGTCCAGCCCGTCGATGCCGCGCACGGAGACCAGCGGGTCGGTGTAGCCGGCGTCCTCGGCGAAGACCTCCTCCAGGGCGGCCCGGCGGGCGGCGGCGTCGGTCTCGTTCCAGGCGGCCAGGTAGCGCTGGACCAGCTCGTTCGTGTCGCTCATGTTCGTCTCCTCAGTGGTCGTGCTCTCTTGTGACCACCACGTTAGGGAGACGGCGACGACGCGGAATCTGACGTGCTTAGGTACTTTCTCCCCTGCTTTCGGTACGCATCCGGGCCAGGGTCAGCAGGCTGAGCCCGAACATCAGGACGCCCAGCGGGACGTGGAGCGGGGTCATGCCCGCGATGCCCAGCGCGACCTGCGCCGACGCGAGGACGAGGAAGCCGGCCGCGTACAGGATGGGGCGTGGCGTGCCGCCGCCCGGACGCCAGGCCAGGATCGCGGCGATCACGTACAGCACGGTCGCGCCGTACATCACGGGTGATCCGATGTGGTGCAGCTCCGAGCCGCGGGAGGACATGAGGATCCCGGCGGTGGCCGCCTGGAAGAAGATGCTCAGGGTCTGCAGCGCGACTGCGATCTTGAGGATGGCGGGGCCGTGCACGGTCATGCCGGGGCCTTTCATCGGAGGGTGAGCGAGGTCTCGGAGGCGACCCGGGTCAGCTTGTGCGGGTTGCGGACGTAGTAGAGGCCGGTGATGCGGCCGTCCTCGACGCGGGTCGCGAGCACGCCGTCGAACGCGCCGTCCAGGTGGACGAGCAGCGCCGGGTTGCCGTTGACCACGGTGGCCTCGCAGGTGATCGCCGCGCGCACCACGGCGGCCTCGCCCAGGTAGAAGCGGACCACCTTCTCCGCGCCGACGACCGGCCGGGGCGCGGCCAGTTTCACGCCGCCGCCGTCGCTGACCAGGACAACGTCGGGGGCGAGCACGTCCAGGAGGATCCGCAGGTCCCTGGTCTCGAGCGCCCGCTTGAACGTCTCCAGGACCGCCTGGGCCTGGCCCGGGGAGACGGTCTCGCGCGGGCGGCGGGCCTCGACGTGCTTGCGGGCCCGGTGCGCGATCTGGCGGACGGCCGCGGCGCTCTTGCCGACGGCGGCGGCGATCTCGTCGTAGCCGACGTCGAAGACCTCGCGCAGCACGAAGACGGCGCGCTCGGTCGGCGAGAGGCTCTCCAGGACGAGCATCAGCGCCATCGACAGGCTCTCGGCGAGGTCGGCGTCCTCGGCCACGTCCGGCGTGGTGAGCAGCGGCTCGGGCAGCCACGAGCCGATGTACGTCTCCTTGCGGCGTTTCATCGTGCGCAACCGGTTGAGCGACTGCCGGGTGACGATCCGGACGAGGTAGGCGCGCCGGTCCGACACCTGCCCGAGGTCCACCTTGATCCAGCGCAGCCAGGTCTCCTGGAGGACGTCCTCGGCGTCGGCCGCCGACCCGAGCATCTCGTACGCGACCGTGAACAGCAGGTTGCGGTGGGCGACGAAGGCCGCGGTGGCGGCATCCACCGGGTCCGTCGTCGCCTCGTCGTGCTCGTTCATCGCTCGCTCCCGCCGGTTCGTCTCTCGTCCTGCTCCGCGCACAGGACACCGGTCCTCCCGGCCGTGTGACACCCCGGCCCGGTGGCGTACGTCACAGGACCCCGCTGTCACACAGCCAGGATCGCCGGTGCCTCATGGCCGTCAAGGACGGCGTCACGGGCTCGCCATGAACCGGGCCAGGAGGAGGGCGAGACGGTGCTCGTGGAACTCGCGGGGGATGCGGCCGCCGCGCATCAGCGTCACCAGGCCGTGGAGTGCCGCCCAGAGTGTCTCCGCCAGCAGCGCGGGTTCGTCGCCGTGCGCGTACGGGCGGACGGCCTCGGCGAACTCGCCGAACGCGGCGTGCAGGGCGGGCGGGGCCTCGGGGGTGGCGAAGGGCAGGTCGACGCGCTGGCTGAACATGGCGTCGTAGAGGGCCGGCCGCTCCTCGGCGAAGGTCACGTACGCGGCGGCGAGCGCGGCGACGGCGGCCTCGGGGCCGGAGGCGGCGAGGCGGGCGGCGCGCAGGTCGGCGGCCATCTCGGTGATGCCTTCGAGGGCGACGGCGGTCACGATCGCGTCCTTGCCCTTGAAGTGGCTGTAGAGGACCGGCTGGCTGTATTCGACCTGCTCGGCGAGCCGCCGGGTGGTGACGGCCTCCCAGCCCTCGGCCTCGGCCAGCTCCCGGGCTGCGGTGACGATGAGTTGCTCCCGGTGGGCGCGTTCGCGTTCCTTGCGGCTCTGGATGGACATGCTCCCGAATCTAGCACCGCTAGCGCTTGTGTCGATGCTCTGCTAGCGTCGTCCTCGTTCCTAGCGCTGCTAGTTTTTCTGGAGTCACGACATGCTCACCACCGTCGCGTACGGCCTGGCCATCGTTCTCAACCTGCTGTGCCTGCTCATCGGGGCCCGGTTCCTGCTCACGCCGCACGCCGCCGCCACGGGCTACGGGGTGCCCGCCACGACCGACCGCGCCTACCTGACGATCAAGGGCCTGCGCGACGGCACGTACGGACTGGTCGGCCTGGCCCTGCTGGCCTTCGCCGGGCCCCAGGCCGAGGCCTGGTTCATGCTGGTCGTCGCCCTGGTGCCGCTCGGCGACACCCTCGTCGTGCTGCGCAACGGCGGCACCAAGGCGGTCGCGTTCGGCATCCACTTCGCCACCGCCGTGCTCGTACTGCTCTGCGCGGGCCTGCTGTTCGCCGTCTGATGACGCCTTCTTCCGTGCTGAATCGTGCTGAAGAGGGCGGGCCGGCACGCCACCGGGCATGCCGGCCACCGTTTCGGGCATGGGAAGATCACGCGGTGAAAGGCAGGCCCGACATGATTCCCGGATTCCGGATGCAGTGGCCGATCACCTCAGAGCTGGCTGTGCTGCGCGAACGGGTGCACGCCTTCGGGACGAGCGCCGGGCTGTACGGGCAGCGCCTGCAGGACCTGGTGATCGCCGCCCACGAGGCCGCCGTCAACGTGCTACGGCACGGCGGCGGCCGTGGCTTCCTGATCGCGTGGCGCGACGCCCACGGAGTCAGCCTGGACGTGGTCGACGCGGCCGGCACCCTGACCGAGGCCCACCTGAGGAACGCCAGGCCCGACCCCGACCGGGGCGGCGGCGTCGGGTTGCTGCTGGTGCGCACCCTGTGCGACGAGGTCCGCGTGGAGCACGAGGCGGGCAGCGCCCGGCTGCACCTGCGCATGCGCACCACCCCCCAGCCCCACTGACCAGCACGGGCAAGATTCACAAGAACTGTTGCACAACACCTCTTGTACATGTAGCTTGACCGGCATGTCCGAATTCCAGCGTGCGATCACGGATGCCCGGGTGCTCGCCGCCATGACGCACCCCGTCCGCCGCCGCCTCCTCGACCTGCTCAAGCTCGACGGCCCCAGCACCGCCAGCGTGCTGGCCGAACAGACCGGGGAGGCCGTCGGCAACGTCAGCCACCACCTGCGCGCCCTGGCCGCCGCCGGCCTCATCGAGGAGGCCCCCGAGCTCGCCCGGGACCGCCGCGAACGCTGGTGGCGCCGCATCGTGCCCACCCTGTCCTGGTCCTCGGCCGACTTCGACGGCGACGCGTCGGGCGAGGCGATCGCGCGGGCCGCCGACTCGCTCAACCTCGACCGCCAGACCGGCCACGTCCGGCGCTGGGCCGACCAGCCGCAGGACGTGCAGGCCCGCTGGCCGCTCGGCCCCTTCTCGGCCGAGGGATGGCTGCGGGTGACGGACGAGGAGCTGGCCGAGTTCGCGGCCGAGATCACCGAGGTGATCACCCGGTGGTCCGAGCGGAGCGTGCCCGACGACGGCCGCGAGCGCGCCACCGTGTTCACCTTCGCCCGCGCCGTCCCCGCCCGCCCGTGAGCATCCCGCGCCGTCCCCGTCTCGGGTTGCTGGCGCAGCGCGACTTCCGGCTGCTGTGGATCGGGGAGAGCGCCAGCAGCCTGGGCAGCTCCGTCACCTCCGTCGCGCTGCCGCTGGTCGCGGTCACCGTCCTGGACGCCTCCCCGCTCGCGGTCAGCCTGCTGGCCGCCGCCGCCTGGCTGCCGTGGCTGCTCATCGGCCTGCCCGCCGGGGTCTGGGTGGACCGGCTCCCCCGCCGCCGGATCATGCTGGCCGCCGACTGGGCGTCGCTGGCCGCCTTCCTCAGCATCCCGGCCGCGGCACTGCTCGGCGTGCTGACAGTCGGCCACCTGATCGCCGTGGCACTGGCCGCCGGCACCGCCAAGGTGTTCTTCGCCACCGCCTACCGCGCCTACCTGCCCACCCTGGTCGACGCCCCCGACCTGCTGGAGGCCAACGCCAAGCTCCAGGGCAGCGAGCAGGTGGCGAACCTGGCCGGCCCCGGCGTCGCCGGACTGCTCGCCCAGGCGTTCTCCGCGATCGGCGGCCTGCTCGTGGACGCGGCCAGCTTCGCCGTCTCCGCGATCTGCCTCATGCGGATCAGACGCGCCGAGACCGTGACCCGCCCGCCTCGGCGGCGGCTGCGCAACGACATCCGCCAGGGCCTGCGCCTGGTCGCCCGCGACCGGCTGCTGCGCGGCAACACCCTGTACGGCTGCGCCGCCAACCTGGCGCTGACCGGCTACCAGTCGCTGATCGTCGTCTTCCTCGTCACCGACCTCGGGCTCGCCCCGGCACAGACCGGCGTCCTGATCGCCGCCACCAGCGCGGGCGGGATCGCCGGAGCGGCACTGGCCAGACCCCTGGCCGCCAGGCTGGGCAGCGCCAGAGCAGTGCTGGCGGCCAAGGCCGGGCTCGCACCCTTCGGGCTGCTCATCCCGCTCGCCGACCAGGAGCTCGGGATGGCGCTGTTCGTCACCGGCAGCATCGTCATCGTCGGCGGCATCGTGGCCGGCAACGTGATCTTCTCCGGTTTCGTCCAGAGCTACGTGCCCGGCGAGCTGATGGGCCGGGTCACGACCAGCGTCCAGGTCGTCAACTACGGCGCCATCCCGCTCGGCGCGCTGCTGGCCGGCGCACTGGCGGAACTGGCGGGCGTACGGGCCGCGCTGTGGGCGATGCTGGCCGTGTTCGTGGCCAGCGGCGTGATCCTGCTCCTCACGCTGGGCCGCCGCCGCGAACTGCCCACAGGCCGCCTGACCTGGGCCGGAGGAGCGCCCACCTGCGCGGGAAGCGTTACGACCGGCGCGTGACGGGGCACTCCCAGGTCACAAGCTCGCAGACGATGTCGAGAACGGCCTGGCAGCTCCGTCCCAGGGGCGCATACGGCCACCGCGGCCCGTATCCCACCAAGGAGACCCAGCATGACGATCCAGCGGATGGACAACGTCCTCATCATCGTCGACGATCTCGACGCCGCCGTCGCGTTCTTCGTCGAACTCGGCATGGAACTGGAGGGCAGGGGGCCGATCGGGGGCGCGTGGGTGGAGAACGTGCTCGGCCTCGACGACGTCCAGCAGGAGATCGCGATGCTCCGCACGCCGGACGGTCACGGGCGGATCGAGCTGGGGATGTTCTTCACGCCGAAGGCGATCAGCGCCGAGCCGAAGATCGCGCCGGCGAACACGCTGGGCATCCGCCGCATCATGTTCGCCGTCGACGACATCGAGGACGTCCTGTCCCGGCTGCGCGCCCGCGGCGCCGAGCTCGTCGGCGAGATGGCGCAGTTCGAGGACAGCTACCGGCTCTGCTATGTCCGCGGCCCCGAGGGCATCATCGTCGGCCTGGCCCAGCAACTCAGCTGAGCTCCCGGGCATGAGGGGGTGCGGGCAGGTCGCGCCGGCGCGCTCAACGCCGTTCCTCTTCTGCTGGGTCTGCTGTGACGGGGGTCAGGTCGTAGTCGAACCAGGTGAAGCGGGGGCGTCCGGCCAGGACCAGGTAGAGGGCGTCGTGCGAGGCGGGAGCCCCGGCGGCGGCCTCCAGCAGCCCCTCCCTGATGGCCCGGACCGGGCGGCAGAACAGGCCGGCCCCCGCCGCGGCCGAGCACACGTGCTGGGCGACCGCGCCGGCCGTCCGCAGGAGGGCGCGGTAGCCGGCCGGCCCGCTCGCCCGCACCGCCGAGCCGACGTCGGCGGCGATGAGCAGCGCGAGGTTGGTCCCGCCGACGTCGAACTGGGTGCGGGGGTAGCTGTAGGCGGCCTGCACGGCGGCCATCGCCGCCCCGGCCCGCCCGGTCACGGGGCTCAGCGGGGCCGGCACGTACCAGCCGTCCGCCAGCCCCGTCACGTTGCGGACCGCCAGGCGGCACCACACCCCGCCACCGGCCGCCGGGGAGCCCGGCGGCGGATCGGCGACCGCGGCGGCGAACGCCCGCGCCGCCTCCTCGGGCAGGGGGCGCGGATCGGCGGAAAGACCCCGGGGACCGAGCCCGGCGCTGCGCCGTGCCCCGCCCGCGACCGCCTGTCCCGGCCTGGCCGGCACGCCGGGAGCCAGGGTGACGCCGGCCGGCCCGTACGCCACGGTGAGCGGCAGCGCCGCGGCGTGCTCGGCCACCGCGGCGGCCAGGTGGCCGGTCTCCAGCTCCGCCAGCGCGTCGGCGAGCTCGCCGTAACCGGGACGGAGCCGTTCCGGCCGCTGCGCCAGGTCCAGCCACACGGTCCCGGCCGGCGCCGGCGGCGCCGCCCCCACCAGCTCGCGCCGGACCGGGTCGAGACGCCACCGCCCCCGCTCCGTCCGCACCCCCACGTCCACCAGGTACGCGGCGCGCGGGGACGGGTAGGCGCGGTGGTCGTTGTACGGGTTGTACGGCTCCCAGCGCTGCGGGGTCAGGGCGGAGATCAGCAGCTCCGCCACGGCCGCGCCGAACTCCCCCCACGCCGCCAGGTCGCGCAGCGGGGTGCGCGTCCCCTCCCCGGCACGGGCGGGCTCACGGTGCACGGCCGCGCCCGGGACCGGGGCCTTGCCCGGCCCGTGCGCGTAGGCGGCGGCCAGCGCCAGGGCAACCTCGTCGTGATGCGCCACGGCGACTCCAGTCACGGGAAGGGATGGGGAAGCACGGGATCGCCGGCGGAACGCGTGGGGCTCCGGCCCAGGCGGTGCGGCACCTCCCACAGCCGGGGCAGGCCGCGGACGCGGCGGTTGCGGTGCCCGAACGTCATGGGGAGCGTGCCGGGCACGACGACCTTCGCCGCGTGCAGGCCGAGACGGTCGCGGATCCGCCGATCACTCTGGTCGACCGCGATCACCTCCAGCCCCAGCCCGCGCAGGCGGTCCACGTGGTGGTCGAGGACGGTCCACAGGTCCGTGGCCGTCCCCGGGAGGTCGCCGCCGAGATCCGCCGGGTCCACGGTCCCCGCCTGCCCCGACAGCAGGAATCGGTAGCCCGCCGCGGCCTCGGGCAGGCTGTACAGGGCGACGTGATCGTGCATGGCCCGTACCGAATCCGGGTCCGCCAGCAGGCGCAGGAGGCGTTCGCGGCGGTGGCCGGCGGGAGAGCGGCGGGCGCGGTCGGCCGACGACTCGACGTCCACGGCCAGCTCGGCGGCGGCCGACCGCATCGCGGCGACCGGGTCCGGGTGCGCCCCCGCCGCGAAGAAGGCCGCCGGGGCCGCACCGTCGTCCCGCCACGCGAGCGTGAGCACGACCGGGATGCCCAGGTCGTTGGTCGCGTCGAAGAACAGCAGCTCGTAGCCCAGGCACTCCAGCCGGTCGGACAGGTGGGGCAGCACGGGATCGTCCGGCGGCACGGCGACGCGGCGCAGCGGCGTGCCCGCGTACCAGGCCATCAGGAACGCGTCCCGCTCGGCCACCTCGAACAGGCCGTGCAGCACCGCCTCGGCCAGGCTGTTGCCCAGACCGCACCCGCTGGAGGTCTCCGCCACGAACCGGGGCGTGCCCGGCTTGCGGACCCCCCAGTACGCGACGTGCTCCGGCACCAGGATCGGGGCCGTGCGCGTGCAGGACCAGCCGTCCACCCAGGTGGTGGGCACGCCCGGGGCGTAGGCGGTGAGGCCGCTGCCCGGATCGGCGTAGCAGTCCGGCTCGTGCGGGCCCAGTCGTGCCGGATCGAGTGCCCGGTCCGGGCCCAGCGCCTCGAACGCGGCCTCGGTCACCGGCCGGCCGCTCGCCGCGATCCCGCCGAGCCGCTCCACCGCCTCGAAGAGCGCGACGCGTTCGGACTGGGCGAAGGCTGGGGTGCGGCCGTAGCCTGCCGCGTTCCCGTCCGGGTCGCCCGCCAGGACGGCGGCGACGGTGGCCAGCGGCAGGTGACCGCTCCGGCGCACCGTGGTCACCGGGCCGTAGCGCGCGTCCACCAGGGCCTCGCGCAGCCGGGCGCCGTCGGTGCGCGGGTTCGGCGAGCGCAGCGACCCGGGCGGCACGGCCACGGGCTCCCGGGCGGCCGGCGCGTACGGCTCGCCAGGCCCGCACACCCGGCAGCCCTCCGGCCGCGGCATCACGCGGTGCCGGGTGAGCGAGCCGTGGTCGGTACGGAGCGCGAGGACGACGTCCCCGTGCCGCTCCGGCTCGGCCAGCAGCAGCGCGGCCAGCGCGGACAGCGTGTCGTGGAAGGCCGGAGCCGCGAGCCCGCCCACCCGCAGCTCCGGCAGCCGCACGGGCACCGCCGCGCCGAACGCCGCCAGCCGCTGCGACTCCGCGCAGGCCACGCAGACGCCCTCCCCCGGCCCCTGCACCGGGCCGGCCAGGGCGAGCGCGCCGTCGAGGAGCACGGGAAGCAGCGGGTGGCGGCGGCCGCGCGCGAGGCGGGCGACCTCTTCCAGGTCCGCGAGCCCGTACCCGCTGATCAGCACGGCCTCGGCCCGGTCGTCGCGCAGCTCGCCGATGCCGTTCCTCATGCGACGCTCCCGGCCCGGACGGCGGCGGGCACCTTCGCGGCGGCCGGCACTGCTACGGCGGCCGGCGCCCTCGCTGCGGGCGGCACCGTCACTGCGGCCAGGCCGGTTGCCGCGAGCAGCGGGCCCAGCGGCGCCGGCTCCGGGCCCGGCACCAGCGCCTCCATCGCCGCCTGGAACCGCTCCTCGCCGTCCCGCGTCCCGGCGGGCCAGAACCAGGAGCGCGTCTCCCACGGCACCGGCGGCTCCTCCGGCGGCGCCCAGACCGGAGCCGCCCCGCAGGGCACCACCGGATCGCCGAACTCCCGGCCCGCCGCCCGCGCCTGCGCCGCCGCCGTGGCCGCCAGCAGCGCGAACGCCGCCGCCGTGCCCGCCTCCGGCTCCACCGCCCAGGCGAGGGTACGGCCCGCCGCGCTGACCCGGGCGTGCGCGACCCCCTCGGCGACGCGTACCACCTCGACCTCGGCCGGTACGGCGAACCGCAGCGTGAGCGCCTTCCACCAGCGCCGCGCGGCCGGGTCCGCCGCCCACTCGCCCTCGCCCACCGCGGTGCCCGGGAGATCGGCGAGATCGCGGTGCACGGCCTCGCGCAGGCCGAGGCCGCGCGCGTGCAGCCGGTCGGCGCCCACGACGGTCCCGGCCGGAAGCGCGGACCGCACGGCGGACAGCGCCGCGTGCAGCCGCGCCGACTCCAGGCCGGTGCCGAACCCCACCGCCTCGCCGCACGCCGCCAGGCTCACCGGCACCTGCGGCAGCTCCCCCGCCTCGGGAGGGGCCACCATGCCCAGCTCCGGATCGCCCAGCACTTCGAGCATCGCCGCCGCCCGCTCCCACGGGTCCGCACCGGCAGGCTCGCCGACGGGCCACCGGTGATGCGTGACCGCCAGCGGCTCGGCTTTCGCCACCATGACCGAAAGCCCCCGCCCCACGCCCTCGGGCGAACGGGCCGCCGCCTCCTCCACCGGATCCGGCATACCCGCCACGGCACACAGCAGCCGATGCGCCGCCGCCCCGCCCACCAGCGCCCACAAAACCTCCGGCACCCGCGCCCCACCGGACCCCGCAGCCGGCGTGGCCGCTGGAGCCGGGGTGCTCGGGGTCGGTGGGGGCGCGGTCGCCCCGCCCGGGGCCGACGCACCCGGGGTCGGCGTGGTTGGGGGCGGTGGGGTTTGGGTGGTTAGGAGGGAGGTGGGGCCGTGGAGGAGGCGGTGGCGGATGGCGGCGGGGTCGGGAGCCGGGGTGCCAGGGCTGGTCGGCGGCAGGGCGTAACCGGCTTCCGGGAGGCAGCCGGCCCTTACCGTCACCGGGGGGCCGGAGGGTGGGGTGGCGGTCAGTTCGAGGTCGGCGGGGGTCGCGCCCGGGAGGGTGGCCGGGTGGCAGCCGGCGGCGGCGAGGGCGCGGGCGGCCGCCTCGGCCAGGGGGCCGCCGCCGCGGACCGCGTAGGCGGCCCCCGACAGGCGCTCCCAGGCGCGCGCCGGGTCGGCGGCGGCGGACTCCAGCCAGGCGGCCACCCGGGCGGGCGGCAGCCCGGGCCCCGGGCTCCCCCAGCCGGGCGGCACCTCGACGAGCATGTCGTGCTCGCGGAGCTGGGCGATGATGAGCTCCAGCGCCTTGGCGACCGGCTCGGGCAGCCCGGCGGGAGCGGTCAGCTCGGCGGCGGGCACCCCGTCGGCGAGCAGGACGGACAGGCGTTCCCACAGCCGCCACAGCCCGGCGCCGCCTTCGGCGGTGAAGCTGGAGGTCCAGCCGCGTACGTGCAGGCCGGTGGGGGTGGGGGTGGCGTGGACGACGGGGCGCAGGCGGAGCAGCATCGGCCTCATCCCGTCTCGCCGAGCTGGGCGCGCCACGTGGTGCCGTTGAGCTCCTGCACGGCGGCGGCGACCATGCTCGCCGCCAGGTAGCGCTCGACGGGCGTGACGTCGCACACGGCCAGGAGCTGGTACAGCACGTTGGTGCCGAACCGGTAGACGGCGAACGCGCGGGCGAGCTCCGGCCGGGAGAAGTCGACGACCCGCAGGGCGCGGTGGTAGTCGCTGAGGGCGGTGCGTTCGGCGGGGTTCCAGCGCCGCGCGGTGTCGGGGTCGCCGAGCCTGGCCGCCTGCTCGGTGTAGCCGCGGCTGAGCTCCACGGCCAGGCTGCCGCCGTCGAAGGCGGGTTCGGCCAGGAGGCGGGCGGTGATGGTCCAGTGCTGCCAGGCGGCTTCCACCTGGTCGGTCGGGTGACCGTCGGCCACGCGGCCGACGAGTTCGAGCACCTGGGTACGGTTGCGCGTCCAGCCCGCCTCGAACGCGCGGCGCAGCCGCCCGTCGGGGTCGTGGTGGAACAGGAAGTCCTCGACGTGGGAGAGGAAGGAGTGGTAGCCGAGCGCCTGGCCGCGGGGGTAGCGGGCGGCGTGGACGGCCATGGCGGTCACCGCGAGCTCGATGCGTCCCGCCGCGCTGTCGCCGGTTCCGGCCAGCCGGTCGAGGGAGTGTTCCAGCGCCGGGAGCCCGGCTTCGAGGGAGTCGGCGCGCAGCCGTACCGATGCGGCCGAGCCGAGCAGGGCGGCGACGCGGCCGGTCTCGGCGGGGCCGACGGTGACGGTGTTGTCGGCGTGGATGGGCTCGTACGGCGGGGGGACCAGCTCCAGGAGCCCCGCCTTGCGCGCGTGGGAGAGGAGTTCGGGGGCGCCGGGCGAGCCGGTGGAGGGGTGCAGGCGCAGGTGTTCGCGCAGCCGTGCGGCGAGCTGGTCCGCCGCGGCGGCGACGGGCCCGTCGGGGCCGCGCAGCCGGACCCGTACGTGGGGGCCGTGCAGCCAGTGGCGTTCCAGGTGGCCGCGCACGCCGGGGCGGGCGGCGAGGGCGGCGCGGAGCCCGGGGATGACCGCCGCCCTGACCAGCGGCGCCTTGACCGGGTCGTGGTAGTAGCAGACGACGTCGAGCTCGGTCACTGTGGTCTCCAGCAGGTCTCGATGATGAGCTCGGTCACCGGCTCGCCGTCGCCCGCCGCGCCCGGGACGGGCAGCGCCTCGACGAAGGCCGGCTCCTGGGGGTATCGGGCCAGGTAGGTGGGCAGGCACCGCAGGTGCAGGGCGTTGCCGAGGTCGACGTACTGCGGCTTGGCGGCGCGCAGCCTGCGCAGGAAGCCCTCCAGGGAGGCGGCGCTCCCCCCGGCTTCGAGGAAGACGTGCTCGGGCAGGTCGTGCCGGGCTCGCAGGTGCGCGGCGGCGACGGCGGGGTGCTCGGCCGTCCACTGCTCGCGCAGCCGCGCCGCCGCGTCGTCGTCGAAGGCCCAGCGGCGGCGGTTGAGCACGATGCCGTCGTAGGTGAGGCGTCCGCTCGCGGTCACGCCGTCCACGGTGCGTTTGGTGACGAACCTGGTCAGCGAGGGGAACCCGCAGCTCAGGTCGCCGGTCAGCGGAGCAGTCCGGTACGGGAGCACGAACGGGACGAGGAAGCCCAGGTAGAGCACGCTGACCTCGCGGCCGGAGCCGCGATGCCGGATGCGGACCAGGCCGGTGTGCTCGTCGTGGACCATCTCCAGGTCGTCGAGGGTGAGGCCGGCCCAGCGCGGGTCCTCGCCCACCTCCTCGGGCAGCACCATCGGGTGCAGGTTGGCGTTGAACCCCATCAGCGGCCGGAACTGGGCGACGTCCTCGCCGAGGAGGTGGCGCAGCCAGCCGGCCACGGCGGTGGCCGCGGAGGGGTCCAGGTGGGGCAGGAACCGGCTGGTGAAGCGGGCGAATCCCGCGTAGACGTGGTTGATCGCCAGGCCGCCGGGGAGGGGCTGGGCGAAGAAGGAGTAGGAGGCGGGGCGGGCCCGCGCCCAGCCGGGCAGCAGGTCGCGCGCGGCCGTGACGGCTTCCTCGGGGATGACGACGTCGGCCGCGTCCGGGCCGTTGGCGGCGGCGATGATCTCGGCCACGATCTCGCGGGCGCTCCGCAGGTCCTCCGGCACGCGCCGCTCGCGGGGGTCGCCTTGGAGGAGGTCGCGCCAGACCTCCGACATCATGGCCGCGCCGGCGGTCATCGGGGCGCGTCCGCCGGCGCCGTGGCGGGCGGTGAACGTGTCGGCGACCAGCCGCCGGATGGCCAGGTGGTGGTCGTACAGCATGACGAGCGGGGTGAGCCGGGTGAGGGCCGGGACCTGGTCGCGCCCGTGGCGGGCGCGCAGGCTCAGCGGGCCGGGCAGCGTGACGTCCTCGGTGAGCACGGGCGCACCGGTCAGGTCGGCGCCGGCCCGCTCCCCGAGGAGCCGCCAGTCGTCGGCGAGGGCTTCTAGCCTGTCGCGCCTGCTCGCGGGGGGCAGGCCGGTGAAGGAGCGGGTGGCGTCCCGGATGGCGGTGAGGCGCGCGGCCACGTCCGTCAGGTCCTGCTCGCGGCACCAGCGGGCAAGGGAGCGCAGGATGTCGGGATCCTGGACGTGTACGGGCCAGACCGGGACGAGGAGTCCCATCTCGGCCATCTTCCGCACGTAGCGGGTGGCGATCGCGTCGGCGTCGGCGCTCTGGATGTGGACGGCCAGCGCGGCGGCCAGCTCCCGGGGGGTCAGGCCGTCCGGCGTGTCGCGCAGCCGTTCGATCAGGAAGCGGATGGGCCCGGTCAGGCCGACGTCGACGAGCTCTTCCGTGGTGCCGTAGAGGTGGCTGGAGTCGGGGAGCGGCACGTCGCGGTGGAAGAGCACCCGGTCGCCGTCCTCCCGCAGGCCGGGCGCGAGGCGGTGCGGGCACTGCGCCTGGCCGAGCAGGGCGGCCATCAGCCGGGTGACGAGCACCCGGTTGGCCTGCACGGCGGCAGCGGGCCCAACGGCGGGCACAGCGGGGCGCGGGTCCGGGGCCGTGTCCCACCAGCCCAGGCCGACCAGCGTGTACCAGGAGAGCGGGCTGGTCTTGGAGGTGGCGCGGAGGGCGTACCGCAGGACGGTCGGCTCGGCCTTGCGCGCCCGCTTGTCGGGCCGGCCTTGGCGGGCGGCCGTCCTGTCCACGCCGTGGAGCAGGTCACGGCCGGTGAGCGTGACGGCCAGGCGGAGCGGCTCGGCCCGGCACAGGTCCGAGAGCACGGCGCGTTCGGCGGCCAGCGCGTCCTCCCAGGGGCCGTCCGGCGCGGCGAGCAGGCCGCTCAGGGTCTTGCGGTCGCGGACGGCGTCCAGCCAGGCCGCCAGCCCGGCGACCCGGCCGGGCAGGTCGCCGAGCTCACGCAGCAGCGACTCGCGCGGGACGCGGCCGTTGTGCACGTCGCGGCGCAGCGGCAGGACGACGCCGCGGTGGAAGGCGGCCGGGTGGCCGGGCAGGCTGGCGGCCAGCGCGTCGGCCAGGGCGGGCGCGGCGGAGGCGGCGCTGCGCAGCGCCTCGGTCAGCGCGCGCACCGCGGCGCGGAAGGGCTCGGCCGCCGCGGGCCGTTCGGGGTAGGGCAGGGCGGCGCGCCTGACCACGGCGAAGGGCGCGGCCTCGAACTGTCCCGCGCCCACTGCTACGGGGTTCTCGACAGTGCTGGTCATCGATGTTTCCTCGTTCGCGGGTGACCTCCCGGCCGCCGTGAGACGGCCGGGAGGATGACCTACCTCGGGTTGATCGAGCAGCAGGAGCTGCACGAGTCCGTCAGGTAGGAGCAGCTCACGGCCGATGCGCCGGTGTCGGGCACCGCGAAGCCGTCGCGCATGGTGGTGACGGACAGCTCGTTCAGGTCGAGGTCCTCGACCTGGAAGGAGAGGCTGGACATGGGCGGGGTTCCCTTCTGGGCGGTCACTGAGGCTCGGTGCAGCAGCAGCACGAGGACGAGGACATCCAGGAGATGCAGCTCGACGAGGACGCGCCGGTGTCGGGCAGCGCGACGCCGTCACGCACGGTCGTCACCGAGAGCTCGTCCAGGGCCAGGTCTTCGACATCGAAGGCCAGTGCGTTCATGGGGGGGTTTCTCCCTTTTCATCAATGGTTCCGTGCTGTTCGGATGCGGTTCTGCGGAGTGGGACGGGCCTCCCTTCTCAATCGACGGCACGGCGGCCGAAGCCGCGCATGCCCGCCTCGGCCGCCACCGCGCCGGCGACGGCCAGGACCAGAAGGCAGAGCCACAGCGGGATGTGCGGGATCCGCGGCACCATCACCGCGCGCATCCCCTCGCTGACGTACGTGAGCGGATTGACCGCGCACACGATCTGGAACCACGGCACGCGGTCCAGGCCGGGCCACGGGAACTGGGTGGCGCCGGTGAACATCAGCGGTGTGAGCACCACCGTGAAGACGACGTTGATCCCGCGCGGGGAGACCGCCGTGCCCACGACCATGCCGACGGCCGAGCCGACGAAGGCGCCGAGCGCCATCACGGCGAGCGCGGGCAGGAGGGACGCGGGCGCCAGTGTGGCGTCCGGCAGGATCAGCAGGCCGAGCGGGATCATCACGGCGCCGGCCACGACACCGCGGATCGTGCCGAACACGATCTTCTCCATCGCCACCAGCCGGGTCGGCAGGGGCGACAGGAGCCGGTCCTCGATCTCCCTGCTGAAGGAGAAGTCGAGGGTGAGCGGCAGGGCGGTGTTCTGCAGCCCGCCGACGAAGGCGTTCAGGGCGATGACGCCAGGCAGCAGGACGTCGCCGAACCCGCCGCCGACGTAGCCGAGGTCGGCCAGCACCTTGCCGAAGACGAACAGGATGAACAGCGGCTGGAGCAGGACCTGCGCCAGGAAGGCCGGCAGCTCCCGGCCGGTGACCACGAGGTCGCGGCCGAGCACGGCGGCGAAGGCGCGCGCGGTGGGCGGGCGCTCGTCGAGGACGCTCATCGCAGCTCCCGTCCGGTTAGGCGGAGGAAGACGTCCTCCAGGCCGAGCCGGGCCACGTCCAGGCCGGTCAGCGCGATGCCGTGCCCGGCGAGCGCCTTGAGCACGGCGGGCAGGACCTCGCCCGGCTCGCGGGAGGTGTAGAGCCTGACGCGCCCGCCGGGCATCGCCTCGACCCGTTCGACGGTCTCGACGGCCGTCAGCGCCGCGTCCACGTCCTGGGCCGGGGCCCGGCCGGGCTCGAACGAGAGCGTGAGCGTGGTGCTGCCCGGCAGCTCGCGGACCAGGGCGGCGGGGGCGTCCAGGGCCAGCAGCCGGCCCCGGTCCACGATGGCGACCCGGTCGCAGAGCTTGGCCGCCTCCTCCATCTGGTGGGTGGTGAGGACGACGGTGACGCCCCGCTCCTTGAGCTCCCGTACGCAGGCGTGGACGAAGATGCGCGACTGCGGGTCCAGCCCGGTGGACGGCTCGTCCAGGAAGAGCACCCGCGGCTCGTGCATCAGCGCCCGCGCGATCATGACGCGCTGGGCCTGGCCGCCCGACACGTTGTCGAGCCGGTCGTCGCCGCGCTCCGCGAGCCCCATGCGCTCCAGCAGCTCGCCGGCGCGCCGCCGCCGCTCGGCCCGCCGCACGCCGTGGTAGGCGGCGTGGAAGAGCAGGTTCTGGCGGATGCTGAGCGACCGGTCCAGGTTGTTGCGCTGGGGGACGACGCCGAGCAGCCGCCGGACCCGGGTGGGCTCCTTCGCCACGTCCACGCCGCCGACTCTCGCCAGGCCGCCCGTCGGGCGCATCCGGGTGGTCAGCACGCCGACGGTCGTGGTCTTGCCCGCGCCGTTGGGCCCGAGCACGCCGAACACCTCGCCGGAATTCACGCGGAAGCTGAGCGAGTCGACCGCGGGCTGCGGCGCGCCCGGGTATTTCTTGGTGAGATTCTCGACCTCTACGGCATTCATGTGCCCGCCCATGCCAGTCAGGTTCCCGATGAAAACGGCTGCAGCGTATTCATGGTCAATTCGCAGCGTCAAGACGGCAATTCCGGCGATTTATCGGCCTTTACTTCGCGCGGCCGGGTCGTGTCAATACCGCCTTTCTCCTGTCAGGCGGCGGCCGGCCGGGCCCACCCATACTGCGGATGTCGTTTCGGCCCACCGTGACGCGGAGGAGGTGAAGAACATGTCCGTGACCACCCGGTTCGACCTCGCTGACCTGGACCTGAGCGGGCTCCAGGTGACGGTGATGCGTGACGCCGTGGCCGTGCCCGAGGGCGGGGCCACGTCCGGCTCGTCGAGCAGCGACTCCAGCTCGACCTGCGGGTCGTCGTCGTGCTGCTCGTCCGTCGAGCAGCAGTAGTTTTCCGCATCGTCCTGCGGCCGGGCGCTTTTCCATTGGCGCCTGGCCGCACGGGCGCCATTGTTCGCAACGACTCAGTGGAGCGCACACATGATCGACGTCGTGTGCCATTATTTCGACCCGGAAAAGGCGCCGTTGCTGCGCCGCCATTTCATTCCGCTGGCGCGTTCGCTGTCCGCCGGGGGATTCGCCGTCCACCTCGACCGCCACTGGCTGAACGGGCCGCACGTCCTGCTGCGGTTCGAGCCCGGGGCGGGGGCCGAGGCGGCGGCGGAGCGGGCGGCCGACGCGTGCCGCCGCCACCTGGCGGAGCATCCCTCCACCGTGGCCGTGGACGAGGCGGCGCTGCTCGCGGAGGCGGAGGCGGCCGGTCGGGCCGAGCTCGTCCCCGGGCCCTACACGCCGATCCGGCCGGACAACACCGTCCTGGTGCGCGAGGCCGATCTCGGCGCGCTGACGGCGCTGCTGGGCTCCCCGCAGGCGGTGGCCGGACGCTGTGCGCTGCTCGCGCTGGGGCTCGACGCCGTGGCCGGCTCCCTGAGCTACCTCGCCGACCGGGATGACACCGCCGGCGCCAGGATCGCGGTCGCCCTGGCCGCGATGACCGCCCACAGCGCGAACTACCCGGCCGGGCTCGGCCGGGGCTACCAGTCGTTCCTGTCGCACGTCGAGGACTTCCTCGCCCACGACGACCCGGACGGGACGCTGCGGGCCGCCTTCGACCGGCACTGGTCGGCGCACGGGCCCGGCGTGAGCGCCATCGTCCGCGCCGCCGCCGCCCCCGACCCCGCAGTGGCCGCCCTTGACCACGCTGACCCCGCCCCCGGCCCCGCCGAGCCCGTGCCCGATGACCTGCGGGCGCTGGCGGCGAGCTGGCGGGACTGGTCGGCGGCCGCCTGGCGGCACGCGGACGCCACGCTGGACACCGGGGCGCTGATCGGCAGCCGCAACGGCCACGCGGCGGTCGCGGCCGGGTTCGGCGGCGAGACGGAGATCCGCTGGGACTTCTCCCGCCGCCGCTTCAGCGACTACCACGAGCTGCTCAACCGGTCGAACTTCCCCCGGATCGCGGTCAGCCGGGAGTTCGGCCTATACCGGTTCGCCACGAACGTGCTCTACCGGCTGCTCGCCCTGTGCGATCTGCGGCCCGTGGAGCGCTACCTGGCGGCCTACCTGTTCAGCCGGGCCGTGGAGGAGATCAACGGGATGAGCTGGCGTGAGCTCCTGGAGCCCGTGGTGAGGTCCCGGTGAACGGCTCGCCGGACGCCGCCGTGCTGCGGCTCAGGCCGGTCGTGCGGGCCAGCCGCCTGCCGGACGGCATCCACCTGCGGGCCTGGGGCACGTCGGTGAGCCTGGAGGGCGCGGCGGGCCTGTGGCCACTGTGGGAGCACCTGCGCCCGCTCTTGGAGGCGGGGGTGACGGATGCGGGCCTGGACGCCCTCTGCCCGGACCCGGGCACCCGCCGCGCCGCGGGCGTGCTCGTCGGTCAGCTCCAGGAGAACGACCTGCTGGTACGGGTCGCGCCCGGCGAGCCGGCGCCCCCTGCCGTGCGGTCCTGGCTGGAGTCGGCGGCGCCCGATCCCGACGCCGCCTGGGCCGCCCTGCGCGACCTGTGGGTGAGCGTGGACGGCGAGGGCCCCGTCGCCGACGCCGCCCTGGCCGCGCTCGCCCGCTGCCGTATGTCGGCGCACCGGACCACCCGCCCCGGCGTCCCACCGGGCCACCTGCGGCTGCGGGCCGCCGGTCTCGCGGTCCACGCCGGTCACCTGCCCGGCGCCGGCTTCATCACGTACCCGATCGAATCCGGCGAGCCCGCACAGACGGACGGCGCCACAGGGACGGTCGGTGCGCTGGTGGGGGTGGTGGCCGAGCGGCTGGGGCGGCTGCCGGCGCGAGCCTGGACGCCCGCGGCGGCGGAGCTGCTCGCGGCGGCGGCCGTCGACCGGCTGCTGCGTGCCTGCGCGGGCCTGCCCGGCAGGCCCGGGGAGATCCTCCTGGTACGTCCCGGGCAGCTCACCGCCGCGTACCGCCCCTGGCCGCCCGCCGATCCCGCGCCCCGCGCCCGGCGGATCACGCTGGAGGAGGCGCTGCGCCGCGCCGGGCTGGTCACGGACCCGGAGCTCGGCCTGCTCCCGGAGGTCCGCGTCGACGGCCTGGCGCAGTTGCCGGTCTCGATGGCCGTCTGCGACGTGCCCGGGCTGCCGGTCGCCGGGATCGGCCCGACCGTGGAGGCCGCGCGCCTGGAGGCGGTCCGGGCGGCGGCGCAGGCGCGTCTCGGCGCCGACCCGGCCGTGGCGGCGGTGGGCGCCGACGAGCTGCACGCCCGGGGCGTCCTGCTCAGGCACCGCGCGGACCGGGCGGCCGGGCGCGTGCGGCCGGGTGACTGCGTGACGCACGACCCGATCGCCGCGCACTGGTGGCGGACGCTGGCGGAACGGCTGCGCGAGCCCGTCCGGCTCCAGGTCCGCGACCTCGGCGGCGCCTGGCACGCGGAGATCCACGACACCGGCGGCGACCGCCTGGCGTGGGCGGTGGAGCTGGAGCGCGACAGCGCGGTGGCGATGGCGGCGCTCGCCGCGGCCGGCGCGTCGTACGCGGGCCCGTCGATGCGGGCGGCGGCCGTCTGCGGCGCCCTGCCCCCGCCCGACATCACCGGCGAGGAGATGGACGAGGACCTGGGCCGCTGGCTGTGGCCGGCCCCGATCTCCCGGGACGAGGAGGCGCTGCAGGAGGTGCTGAGCCGGGTGACCGGCTGCCGCCCCCGCCTCGACGACTCCGACACCGACCTGGCGGCGGCGGGGTTCCAGATCTGGCGAGGAGAGTGATGAACGTGAACGAAGCGGCGCGGCTGCTCCGGGAGGCGCTGGCCGGGGCCGCGCTGACCGTCCGCGACGGCGACGGCCTGTCCGCCGGGGAGACCGCCGTCGTGGTGCTGGACTCCTGGACCCTCGCTTCCGTCACGGAGCTGGCGGCGCGGGCCAGGGCGGCGGGCGCGACCGTGCTGCCGGTGCGCTGCGACGGCGGCCTGGTGCTCGTCGGGCCGCTGGCCGGGCCGGCCGCCACGGGCTGCCTGGCCTGCGCGGAACGCGCGCGGCTGGACGCGCTGCCGGGCCGCGTCCCGGCGGGCGCGCCGCAGACGATGGGCGGCACGGTGCCCCCGCAGGCCGCCGGGCTGGTGGCGGCGCTGGCCTCCGACGTCGTCACGGCGGGGACGACCGGCGTGCTGTGGGCGCTGCGCGGGGAGGACCTGGAGGTCTCGGCGCATCGGGTGCTGCCGTTCGGCGGCTGCGCGGTGTGCGCCCCGCTGCCGGCGGACGCCCCCAGGCCGGTCGGCGCCGGGCGCCATCCGGTCTCCGGGTCCTCGCTGCGTGAGGACAATCCGCGCACCGAGACGGCCGCCCAGCTCCGTGACGCCCTGGTGGACTGGCGGCTCGGCCCCGTCCTGCGGCTGTATCGCTGGGAGGCCCGCACCCTGCCGCTGGCCAGCGCCCAGCTACCGGGCAGCGCGGGCCTGATCGGCACCGGCTACGGCAGGGCGGAGGACTTCGCCGAGGCCGAGCGGGTGGCGCTGTTCGAGGCGGTCGAGCGCCTGACCGGCATGCGCCCGCGCGGCGTCCGCCCCCACGTGTACGCGACCCGCGCCGAGCTCGACCCGGCCGTAGCGCTGGACCCGGCCCTGCTGGGCCTGCACGAGCCCGAGCTGGAACGCCACCCGGACTTCCTCCTGGAGCCGTACTCGCCGGACAACCCGGTGCACTGGGTGTACGGCTGGTCGCTGACGCACTCCCGCGACAGGCTCATCCCCGAGCAGCTCGTCTACTGGGACTCACGCGGCTGGTTCGACGGCCGCAGGCAGCGGATGCTCTACGACTCCTCCAACGGCTGCGGGCTCGGCTCCAGCCAGGCCGAGGCCGTGCTGCACGGCCTGTTCGAGGTGGCCGAGCGCGACGCCTTCCTGATGGCGTGGCACGCGCGCACGCCGCTGCGCCGCATCGCGCCGCCCGCGGACGACCCGGAGCTCGGCCGTCTCATCGACCGGCTGGGCAGCATGGGCCACGACCTGCTGCTGTTCGACGCCTCCAACGACTTCGGCGTGCCCGTGGTGCTCAGCATGACGCGCCGCCGCGTCCCCGACCCGCGCCTGCCCGACGCACTGTTCGCGGCCGGGGCGAACCGGCACCCGGTCCAGGCCATGCGCTCGGCCGCGACCGAGGTGTACATCAACGTCCGGAACAAGGCCGACAGCCGGATCGCCGCGTTCGACCGGGACCGGCTGCTGCCCATGATCGACGATCCGTTCCTCGTGCGCACCCTCGACGACCACGTCTTCATGAACGCGCTCGACGAGGCGCGCGACCGGTACGAGTTCCTGCTCGGCGGCGACTCGGCCGCGCCGTGGCGCGAGCTGTGGCCCGAGCCCCCGCCCTGCCGCGATCTGGGCGCCTACCTGGAGGAGTGGGTGGACCGGCTGGCCTCGGCGGGCCTGGAGGTGATCGCCGCGGACCAGTCGGAGCCGGTCACGCGCGAACGGCTCGGGCTGCACGCCGCCAAGGTGATCGTGCCGGGCTCCCTGCCCATGACGTTCGGTCACGTCTACCGGCGCACCAGGAACCTGCCCCGGCTCCTGGAGGTGCCCGCCCGGCTGGGCCGGCTGCCCGCGCCCGCCCGTTACGAGGACCTGCCGTTCCATCCGCACCCCTTCCCCTGAGCCGAGGTGGACCCGCCGATGACCACGCCCGCTGTCGACCTCTGGACGAGCCTGCACTGCTTCCTGCACTGGGACGCGGAGCGCAACGACGCCTTCCTCACCGGCTCGGCCGGCCCGCTGCTCGACAGCCTGCGCGCCGACGGCCTGCTGGAGGACTGGTTCTTCATCAGGTACGGGGAGGGCGGCCCGCACCTGCGCGTGCGCGCCCGCGCCGTCGCCGACCCCGAGGGGCTGCGGCAGGCGCTCGCCTCGCTCGTCGGCGACGCCGGCTTCCCGGGCGCCGAGTTCCCGGGTGCTGAGGGCTGGACCCCGCACGGGACGGTGGCCGAGATCGCCTACGAGCCCGAGACCGAGCGCTACGGCGGGGCGGAGGCGATCTCCGTGGCCGAGGAGGTCTTCTGCCGCTCCAGCGAGATCGTCCTGGAGGCGCTGCGAGGCTCCCCGCCCTCGCGGATGAACACCGCGCTCCCGCTGATGTACGCGACCGCGCTCGGCCTGGGCCTGGACGAGCGCGCCTGCGCGGCATGGCTGAGAAGGCACGCCGCGGCCTGGCGGCTGGCCGTCGACACGCCCAAGCTGCCCCCGGCCGTCCCGCTGGCCCGCGCCGAGGCCATGCTCGCCCGGCAGCGGGACAAGGTGCTGAGCGTGCTGACCGGCACCCGCGCCGCGGTGCGCGACGGCGACGGGCTCGCCGCCCGCTGGGCTCAGGTGGTCGCGCGGGCGGACGCCGAGCTGGCGGACCGGGGCGTCGCGGCCGGGCGCCGCCTGGCGGTGTGGGCCTCGCAACTGCACATGCTGTGCAACCGGCTGGGCGTGCAACCGGACGAGGAACGGGCGCTGTGCTGGGTGGTCGCCGGCGCGCTGGCCCCCGAGGCCGGGCTGGACCAGCGCTACCTGGAAGCCTCGAAGTACCCGCCCGGGCAACTGCCCGAGCTGGGCGACGACGAGCGTGGCGAGCCGGCCGCCGACCATCCGGGCTGGCGGGCCACCACGGTGGCGCTGCCCCCGGGTCCCGCCCTGGACATGCCGCTCGGCCGGGCGTTGCGGGAGCGCCGCTCCTGCCGCCACTACACCGGCCCGGTCGCCGCCGCCACGCTGGGCGCCCTCCTGCGCGAGGCGTTCGGCGGGCCGGCGCGGCCCGGCACCGGCGGCTGGGCCACGCGCAACTTCCCCAGCGCGGGCAGCAAGTACGCCGTGCGGCTGCGGCTCATCGCCTGGTCCGTCGACGGCCTGGCGCCGGGCGCGTACGGCGTGGGCGGGCAGGGGGACCGCCTGCACCGGTACGCGGACGCGCCCGGCCAGGCGGAGGCGGCGGCCACCTCCATGTGGTTCACCACCGGCCACCCCGAGCGGCACCCGCTGCTGGTCGACCTGACCCGGGTGCCCGCCCTGCTGGCGCTCACCGTGCACACCGACGCGCTCCGGGCGAAGTACGGGCTGCGCGCCCTGCGCTTCGCGCTGCTGGAGGCCGGGCACGTCGCCCAGAACCTGGCCCTGGCCGCGACCGGCCTCGGGCTGGGCACGATCCCCGTCGGCGGCTTCTACGACGATCTGGCGCACGAGCTGTTCGCGGTGGACGGGGTCACCGAGGTCGCGCTCTACCTGCTCCCGCTGGGCGTCCCGGACGAGGTCAGCCGATGAGCCCGTCCTCCCTGGCCCGGGTGGCGAGGTCCAGCTTGGTGTAGGCGTTCCGGCCGCAGTCGGCGTACTTCTGCTTGATCCTCTCCAGGTACTTCTTGGCCGTCGCGGGCCGGATGCCGGCCCGCCGGGCGGCGGCGGCGAGGGTCAGCCCGGAGGCGTAGCCGAGCAGGACCGCCCGCTCCTGGCCGGACAGCCTCGGCCCGGCGGACGCCATCGCGCGGATGGCGGCGGCGAGCCGGCCCCCCGGCGGCCCGCCGTCGCCCAGGGGCAGGACCAGCCGTCCCTCCTCCCGGAGCAGGCGTACGGTCTCCGCGCCACCGGGCGGGCCGCTGGCCGCGGCGTGGACCACGACAACGTGGGCCGGGACGCTCTCGGCGCGGCGCAGCTCCTCCAGGGAGCCGGCGCGGGTCAGCAGGCACAGGCCGGGATCGGCCGCCAGCGAGGTCATGGCCGCGACGAGCGTGCCGGGATCGTCGATCACAAGAGACACCGAGATCATACGAAGCTCCATACGTGTCCTGACAAATCCTTGTCACACGGTAGGAGCCCGGATTGGACGGGGACTGGACGGCGAATGGATCACCCCGGCCCGGACACGCTCTCGCCGAGCTTCGCCAGCTCGCCCGCCTCGCTGAGGTTGCCCATGCGCCGGAACAGGCTCTCCGCCTCCCGCCAGGCCGCCAGGGCCGCGCCGGACTCCCCGAGCAGGGCGTGCGCGTGCCCGAGCGCCTTCAGCACCATCGCCTGAAGGTGCAGCACCCCGTGGCCGCGGAAGACCTCCAGCGCGACCAGCAGCGCGTCCCGTGCCTGCCCGGCGTGCCCCTCCAGCAGGTCGCGGGTGGCCTTGCCGCGCCGCACCAGGGCGAGCGCGAACTCGCCGCCCATGTCCGTGGCGAGCGCCTCCGCCTGGTCGAGGTAGCCCGCGGCGTCGGGCCTGCCGAGCAGCACCCCGCTCTCGCCGAGCACGAGCAGGGCCAGCAGCTCCTTCACCCGCACGCCGAGCAGCCGGGCGAGCCTCAGCATCTCCAGCAGCAGGTGCCGGGACTCCTCGGTCCGGCCCTGGTAGAAGCGGACCATCCCGAGCGAGCGCAGCGCCATCAGCCGCAACCGGCTGAGCCGGCGGCCCTCGGTCCGCTCCAGCACGCGCTCCAGGTGGTGGGAGGCGAGCTCCAGCTTGCCCTGCTCGCGGTAGATGAAGCCGAGCGCGGAGTGGAGGAAGTCCAGTTCGGCGTCGTGCCCGAGGGTCACGGCCAGCGCCTCGGCCCGCCGGAGCTGCTCCAGCCCCTCCTCGCCCAGCCCGCCGGCGACCAGGGCGGTGCCCAGCAGCACCTGCGCGTCGACCTCCCCGTGCCGGTCGCCCACCTCCCTGAACAGCCGCAAGGACAGCTCGGCGTGCTCGCGCATGACCTGCGGTCGCACCACGGGCAGGCACGACAGGTAGGCGAGGCTGCGGGCCAGGACCGCCCGCCCGCGCGGCTCCGGCTCGCACGCGGACAGCGCCACGGTGTGCACGGCGCGCCACTCGGTGAGCAGGTCACGCATCTCGTAGAAGCCGACGCAGGCTTCGGCGAGGTTCCAGCAGAGGTCGGGGTGGCCGTCGTCGGCGCACTGCGCGATCGCCGCCGCCAGGTTGGCGCGTTCGCTCTGGAACCAGCGCACGGGGTCGGCGAGCATGGCCTCCGCCCTGCCTCCCGGCAGCCGCCTGCGCGGCGCCTCGCCCTGGAGCGGGAGCAGCGTCCGGTAGGCGAGCAGCCGGTCGGCGTCCTCGGCGAGCGCGAGCCAGGTGGCGAAGGCGCGCCGCCGCGCGGCCCGGCGGTCCTCGGCGCTGTCCTCCGCCTCGGTGCGCTCCCTGGCGTACAGCCGGATCAGGTCGTGCATGCGGTAGCGCGACTCGCCCGTCTCGTCCTCACCGGCCACGGTCACCAGGTGGGCGTCCACGAGCAGGTCGAGGATCTTCGCCGTCTCGCCCGGCGGCGCGTCGAGGAGGGTCGCGAGCACCCAGTCGGCGAAGTCGGGCACGTCCAGCAGCCCGAGCAGCCGGAACCCGCGCCGCGCGGCGGCCGGCAGCGAGGCGTAGCTGAGCCGGAAGGACGCGCGCACGGCCAGGTCTCCTGCGGCGAGCTGGTCGAGCCGGCGCCGCTCGTCGCCCAGCTCCCGGTGGAACCGGCCCAGGCTGAGCCGGGGCTGGGCGGCGATCCGGGCGCCGGTCACCCGGACCGCGAGCGGGATGTGGCCGCACGCCTCCACGATCGCCCGGGCGGTCGCCTGGTCGGTCCGGACCCTGGACTCGCCGACCAGGTGGATGAGCAGGTCAAGCGCCTCCTGAGGGTGGAAGACGTCCAGGTCGACGTGGTGGCCGCCGCTCAGGCCGCGCAGCCTGGACCTGCTGGTGACGATGGTCGCGCAGGTGGGCGCGCCGGGCAGGAGCGGGCGCACCTGCGCCTCGTCGAGGGCGTTGTCCAGCACGACGAGCACCCGGCGGCCCGCCAGGCGGCTGCGGTAGAGCGTCGCGCGCTCGTCCAGCTCGGCGGGGATCACCGAGCCGTCCACGCCCAGCGCGAGCAGCATGCGGTTCAGCACGGACGCGGGGTCCACCGCGTTGCCGTCGGTCCCGTGCAGGTCCACGTACAGCTGGCCGTCGGGGTGGCTCTCGCGCAGCCGGTGACCGGCGTGCACGGCCAGCGTGGTCTTGCCGACCCCGCCCATGCCGGTGATGACGACCAGCGGCATCGCGGTCCGCTCCCCCGGGCCGAGCATGCGGGTCAGCGCCGACACCTGTTCCAGCCGGCCGCTGAAGTCGCTGATGTCGGGAGGGAGCTGGGCGGGCGCGGGGAGCCGGGCGGGGCCGGGCGGGGCGGCCGGCTCGTCGTGGAGCGCCGTGGCGTGGACCGCGGTCAGCTCGGGGCCGGGGCGGACGCCGAGCTCCCGCTCCAGGCGCCGGCTGATCTCCCGGTAGTGCAGCAGGGCGTCGGTGCGCCGGCCGCCTTCGAGGCAGAGCCGGATGAGGACGCTGTGGACGCGCTCGTCCAGCGGGAGCATGCGGGCGATGTCCTCGGCGAACGGCAGGAGGTCGGCCGCTCTGCCCTCGCGCACGGCCACGCCGGCGAAGCGGCCGAGCGCGTCGACCAGCTCCCCCGCCAGGCTGGTCAGCCGGGGATGCCCGGCCAGCAGGGGCAGCTCGGCCAGGGGTTCGCCCCGCCAGAGCGCCAGCGCCCGCGCCACCTGGTCGTAGCCGGCCGGGTGCGCGGCGAGCTCACGGAACCGCGCCACGTCGACCTCGACCAGGCCCGGGTCCAGGGCGTAGCCGTCGCCGACCCGGGGCAGCAGCGGGCTGGACGCCCGGCTGGCCCGATCGGGCTCCAGCGCGTGGCGTAATCGTTTGACGTAGGTCTGGACGACGTTGACGGCGCTCGCCGGGACCTCCTCGCCCCACAGGGTGCCCGCCAGCTCCTGGATCCGCACCGGCCTGCCCTCGGCGAGGACGAGGCTGGCGAGCACGCAGCGCTGCCGGGTGGAGCCCAGATCGACGGGGACCCCCGCTCTCGAGGCGACGAGGGGTCCGAGGATCGCCATCCGTAGAGTCACGCCAGGCAAGTATGGCGGCCCGGCACCGGAGATCCAATGCCTGGGCCCTATCGGTCCGCCCCGCCAGGGCCGGGGTTCAGCCGCCCGCCTCCCGTCCGGCCAGGTGACCGGCCAGGTGGTCGATCACCTCGCGGGCGTCGGCCTCGATCCCGTGGATGAACGTGGACCTGCGCCGCCGCAGCAGCGGCAGCCCGAGCGCGTACAGCCCGGGGCTGTCGGCGACGCCGCCGTCGTGCCGCAGCCGCCCCTTCCCGTCGAGCACCGGGACGTCGAGCCACCGGTAGTCGGGGCGGAAGCCGGTCGCCCACACGATGGCGCCGATCTCGCCGCCGCGCAGGTCCAGCCGCAGGCGAGCCGACTCGGGCACCCGCGTCGGCTCGAACCGTTCGGGCGGGCCGACGTCGGGCCCGTGGGCGCCGGCCCAGGCGTCGAACGTGTCGAGCAGGCGTTCCATCTTGAGGTCGGCGAGCGAGAACACGTTCCGCAGCCCGCCGGAGAACAGCGCGTGGCCGTCGCGGACGGCGGCCCAGCGGCCCACCAGCTCGACGCCCATCGAGGTGAGCGCGTTGAGGTCGAGCGTCGTGCGGCCGGGGCCGCCGACGAGCTGGGGCGAGGGCAGCCGCCTGGCCCGCGCGAGGTCCGGCACCTCGTCGTGCCGCTGGTCCCACACTCCCGAGGCGTCCATCCACCACAGCACGTCGCGCCCCCGGTAGGTGCGGGGCAGCCGTACGTGCTCGCCCACCGAGAGGATCACCGGCCGGCCGGACCGGCGCAGCTCGGCGGCGAGTTGCACGCCGGTCGCCGACGCGCCCACGACGAGCACGCCGCCGTCGGGGAGCCGGCCGGGCTCGCGGTAGTCGTACGGCGTGAGCTGCTCGACGGACGGCGGCACCGCCTCGGCGAACGGCGGCACCGACGGCAGGTTGCACGCGCCGCTGGCGATGACCACCGTCCGGCAGGCGATCTCGCCGTGGCTGGTCGTCACCCGGTAGCCGTCATCGGACTGCCGTACGGACGTGACGTCCGTCCCGGTCCGCACGGGAGCCCGGGTGAGCGCGGCGAAGCCCTCGACGAACTGCGTCACCTCCTTCGCGGTCATGTAGCCGTCGGGGTCCGGGCCTTCGTAGGCGAGGCCGGGCAGGCGGCTCTGCCAGTTGGGGGTGAGCAGCCGGAAGGAGTCCCAGCGTTCGCGCCGCCAGGAGTTGGCCACCTCGCCGCGCTCGATCACCAGATGGTCGATCGACCGCGCGCCGAGGAAGTGGCTCGCCGCGAGGCCCGCGTGCCCCGCGCCGATGACGACGGTGGTGACGTGCTCGATGGCTCGGCCCTCTCAGGCGACGTCGACGGTGACGTTCGTCGGGTTCGTCAGGGCGTCGAACACGGCCGAGCGCTTCTGGGACTGGGCCACCAGCGCCTCGATGTCCTGCTTCGAGGCGTCCGCGTCGATGTGGAACGTCACCTTGATGTCGTTGAAGCCGTTGCGGACGTCGGGGTCGACGCCGAGGATGCCGCGGATGTCGTGCGCGCCTTCGAGCGTCGCCTCGACCGAGCGGAGCTGGATGCCGCGGTTCTGAGCGACGGACGCGACGCCGGCCGTCAGGCAGCTCGCCAGGCCGACGAGGAGGTATTCGATGGGCGTGACGCCGTTGTCCTCGGCGGCGAAGACCTCGGGGTGATCGGCGTCGAAGACGGCCTCGCTCTTGTGGGCGCGCTCCTGCCCGAGACCGTAGAACTCCTTGACAGTCGTGGTGCTGTGGACGCCGTTGCGCCAGGTGGACGAGGCCCGCCAGACGAACTGCGCGGCCTCGGGCGCGTCCTTCAGCGCCTCGCGCGCGTCCAGCAGTGCCTGCACGTTCACTCCGTTGGCGACCGTGGTCGTCATGTCCCGCCCTCACTCCCTGTATTACCGGTAGGGATTTGACCATACACCCCCGGTGGCGGTTGGATAAGCCCCATGTCGCAGCCAGCCACGACGTTCGCGGCCGACCAGGCCGGCAGCGTCGGCACCGTGGAGACCCGGTACCTCGACCTGCCGCGACCGGTGCCCCTCGACTGCGGCCGGGAGCTGCATCCCGTACGGGTCGCGTACGAGACCTATGGCGTGCTGTCGCCCCGGCGTGACAACGTGATCCTCGTGTGCCACGCCCTCAGCGGTGACGCCCACGCGGCGGGCCTGGCCAAGGCGCCGCCGCCGGAGAGCACGCGCGACGGGTTCGGCGCCCAGGACCGCGACAGCGCGGGTGGCAAGGGGCTCGGCTGGTGGGACGGCATGATCGGCCCCGGCAAGGCGTTCGACACCGACCGCTTCTTCGTCGTGTGCACCAACCTGCTCGGCGGCTGCCGGGGGACGACCGGGCCGTCGTCGATCGACCCGGCGACCGGGCGGCCGTACGGACCGGACTTCCCCGTGATCACGGTCGCGGACATGGTGCGCACGCAGCGCGCGTTCCTCGACGCCCTGGGCGTCGAACGGCTCGCGGCGGTGGCCGGGGGCTCGCTCGGCGGCATGCAGGCGCTGGAGTGGGCCGTCCGCTACCCCGGCCAGGTAGACGCGGTCGTGGTGATCGCCAGCACACACGCCCTGCACCCGCAGGGCGTCGCCTGGAACGCGATCGCCCGCGACTCGATCATGCGCGACCCGGCCTGGCAGGGCGGCCGCTACTACGGCACCGGCCGCGCGCCCGACGCCGGCATGGGCGTGGCGCGGATGGTCGGCCACGTCACCTACCTGTCCGCGCCCGCGCTGGAGACCAAGTTCGGCCGGCGGCTGCAGTTCGCCGACGACCTGCGCTACACGATCAGCGAGCCGGAGTTCGAGGTGGAGAGCTACCTGCGCCACCAGGCCGACGCGTTCGTCAAGCGCTTCGACGCCAACACCTACCTCTACACCTCGCGCGCGCTGACGTACTTCGACCTGGCCAGGCAGCACGGCGGGCAGCTCACGCGGGCGCTCGACGGGGTGTCGGCGCGCACGCTGCTGATCGCCTTCAGCTCCGACTGGCTCTACCCGCCGTCGGCGTCGCAGGAGATCGAGCAGGCGCTGCGCGCGCTCGGCAAGCCGGTCGAGCTCGAGGTCATCGACGCGCCGTACGGCCACGACTGCTTCCTGCTGGAGGAGGCGCGGCAGACGCCCGTCATCCGCCGGTTCCTGGCCCCCGGAGGGGCCGCTTGATGTCTAGGAAGAGGCCCAGGTGAACGACCGGATCCCCCGTACGGAACACGACCGCGAGTTCGGCTTCGAGACCCGGCAGCTGCACGCCGGGCAGCGGCCGGACCCCAACACCGGCGCCCGCGCGGTGCCGATCTTCCAGACGACCAGCTACGTCTTCGAGGACCCCGAGTCCGCGGCGGCGTACTTCAACCTCCAGGAGTACGGCAACACGTACTCGCGCATCATGAACCCGACCGTCGCCGTGTTCGAGGAGCGAGTGGCGAACCTGGAGGGCGGGTCCGGCGCGGTGGCGTTCGCCAGCGGGATCGCCGCGCAGGCGGCGACGCTGTTCACGCTGCTCCAGCCGGGCGACCACGTCGTGTCGTCCTCGGCCCTCTACGGCGGGACGGTGAACCAGCTCAAGCACCTGCTGCGCAAGATGAACGTGGACCTGACCTGGGTCGACCCAGACGACCCGGACGCCTGGCGGCGGGCGGTGCGGCCGGGGACGAAGGCGTTCTTCGGCGAGACGATCGGCAACCCCGCCGGGAACGTGCTCGACATCGAGACGCTGGCCGGCATCGCGCACGAGCACGGGCTGCCGCTGATCGTGGACAACACGTTCGCCACCCCGTACCTGTGCCGGCCGATCGAGTGGGGCGCCGACGTCGTCATCCACTCGGCGACCAAGTTCATCGGCGGCCACGGCACCAGCATGGGCGGCGTCGTCGTCGAGGCGGGCACGTTCGACTGGTCGAACGGGCGCTTCCCGGTGATCGCGGAGCCGTCGCCCGCCTACCACGGGCTGCGCTTCCACGAGACGTTCGGCGAGTACGGCTTCCTGATGAAACTGCGCGCCGAGACCCTGCGCGACCTGGGCGCGGCGCTGTCGCCGTTCAACGCCTTCCTGCTGCTGCAAGGCCTGGAGACGCTGTCGCTGCGGATGGACCGCCACGTCGGCAACGCGCGGGCGGTCGCGGCGTTCCTGCAGTCGCACGAGCTGGCCTCCGGCGTGACCTACCCCGGCCTGCCGGAGAGCCGCTACCGTCCGCTGGCGGACAAGTACCTGCCGCGCGGCGCCGGCGCGGTGTTCTCGTTCGACTGCGCCGGCGGCCGGGAGGGCGGGCAGGGCCTCATCCGCGGCCTGACGCTCTGGTCCCACCTGGCGAACGTCGGCGACGCCAAGAGCCTCGTCATCCACCCCGCCAGCACGACACACCGCCAGCTCGGCGACGAGGAGCTGCGGGCGGCCGGGGTCGGCCCAGGCACCGTGCGGCTGTCGGTCGGCACCGAGTCGGCCGACGACCTGATCTGGGACCTGGAACAGGGCCTGGCCCAGGTGGCGGCCACGATCGGCGTGAAGGCGGCCTCGGCATGACCGCGCCCGGCCGCTACCAGGACGCCCTGACGATCCAGCGTGTCCTGCACGCCACCCGGACGATCGCGATCGTCGGCCTGTCGGGCAACGAGCTGCGGGCCAGCCACTTCGTCGGCTACTACCTCAAGCGGCACGGCTACCGGATCGTCCCGGTGAACCCGCGCGAGACGGAGGTCCTCGGCGAGCCCAGCTACCCGAGCCTGCTCGACGTGCCCGTCCCGGTCGACCTGGTCAACGTCTTCCGCGCGCCGGACGCCCTGCCGGAGATCGCCCGCGACACGGTGGAGATCGGCGCCGCGGCCCTCTGGGGCCAGTTCGGCGTCGTCAACGAGGAGGCCGCGCGGATCGCCGAGGACGGCGGCGTCACCGTGATCATGGACCGCTGCCTCAAGGTCGAGCACGCGCGTTACGCGGGCCGGATGCACTGGCTCGGCTTCAACACCCGGCGCATCACCTCCGTGCGCGGCGGCCTCCAGTAGTCCACGCCCCCGCCCGGCCGACGTGGAAGCGGCCGGGGGTGACGTTGATCTATGACTGGGCGTGCAGTTGAATGAGCGGGTGCGTGGTGGGCGGGTGGTCTCCCCTGTTCTGGTGGCGCGGGAGAAGGAGCTCGCCCGGCTCGTCGCGCTGGTCGAGGGGGCTCCCGCCGTCGCCGTCGTCGAGGGCGAGGCCGGCATCGGGAAGTCGCGGCTGACGGCCGAGCTGCTGGGCGGTCCCGCGGTGGCGGGCCTGCGGGTGCTGGCCGGGGCCTGCGTGCAGATCAGGGAGCCGTTCCCGCTGGGCCCCGTCGTCGAGGCGCTGCGCGGGCGCGCGTCCGAGCTGGCCGGGGCGGCGCTGTCGCCGGTCACCGGGGCGCTGCGCGAGCTGCTGCCGGAGCTGGCCGCCGAGCTGCCGCCGACGCCGCCGCCGCTCGACGACCGGGCGGCCGAGCGGCACCGGGTGTTCCGGGGGCTGGCCGAGGTGCTGACCGCGCTGGGTCCGGCCGTCCTGGTGGTGGAGGACCTGCACTGGGCCGACGGGCAGACGGTGGAGTTCCTGACGTACCTGATGTCCGTGCTGCCCGGCACGTTGCGGGTGGTGCTGACGTACCGGGGCGAGGAGGCGTCGGAGGCGGTGCGGGCGATCACGGCGCGCGCCCCCGACACGATCAGGGCCGAGCATCTGGTGCTGCCGCCGCTCGACGCCGCCCAGACGCGGGTGATGGCCTCGGCGATCCTCGGGGCCGAGGAGGTGACGGCCGAGTTCGCCGAGCATCTGTGCCTGCGGGCCTCCGGCCTGCCGCTGGCCGTGCAGGAGTTGCTGGCGCTGCTGCGCGACCGCGGCACGCTCATCCGCTGGGAGGGCGGCTGGGCGCGGCGGGCGCTGGAGGAGCTGGACGTGCCGAGCGGCGTGCGCGCCTCGGTGCGCGAGCGGGTGGCCCGGCTGTCCCCCGGCGCCAAGGAGGTGGCCGAGCGCGCCGCCGTGCTGCAGCTCCCGGTGCCGCTCGCGCTGCTGTCGGGGCCGGACGACGTCGGGGCGATCGACGAGGTGCTCGGCTCGGGGCTGTTCGCCGACACCGGCGGGCTGGTCGGGTTCCGTCACGTGCTGGCGGCGCAGGCGGTCTACGAGGCGATCCCGCTGGGCCGCCGTCAGGCGCTGCACGCCGCCGCCGCCGACACCGTACGGGGGCTGCGGCCGGTGCCGCTGGGCCGGCTGGCCCACCACCTGCGCCGGGCGGGCCGGGCCGGGCAGTGGGTCGAGGCCGCCATCGAGGCGGCCGAGCAGGCATCGCGGCTGGGCGACGACGCGGAGGCCGCGCGCCTGCTGGAGGAGGTGCTGCGCGACGCCGACCTGCCGGCGGCGCGGCGGGCGGAGCTGACGGTGAAGCTCGGCTGGGCCGCCCTGGAGCTGTTGCGCCCGCCGCCGGTCGCCGACCTGGTCACCGGCGCGCTGGAGCAGGACGTGCCGCCCCCGCTGCGCGGCCAGTTGCGCATGCTGCTGGCGCTGCACCTGGAGCGGACCCGCACCGACGGCGCCCGCATCGGCGAGGCGTTCGCCCGGGCCGCCGAGGACCTGGCCGGGGAGCCGGGGCTGGCCGCGTGGGCGATGGCCGGGGTGGGCCGCCCGCCGAGCGGCCTGCCGCCCGAGGAGAGCCGGTCGTGGCTGGAGCGGGCGCTCGCGACCCTGCCCGCCGTGGCCGATCCGGCCATGCGCATGCTGGTGCTCGGCAAGATCGCGATGATCTTCGTGGTGATGGGCGACCCGCGCTGGGCCGCGCTGGCCGGTGACCTGCTGCGGGAGACCGGCGGGCGGCGGCTGCTGCGCCGCGAGGTGAACGCGTACCGCTCGATCGGCGGCGCCGCCCTGTTCAGCGGGCACCACCGGGAGGGCCGCCGGCTGCTGACCGCGGCGGTCGAGGAGGGCGCCGAGCCCGACCTGCGCGGGCGGCTCGAACTGCGCTGCCTGGTCAACCTGGCCGCGGCCGACTACTTCGAGGGCTCCTGGCGCGGGCTGCCGGACCGGATGCAGGAGCTGCGCGACCAGTTCGGCGACGAGCCGCACGAGCGCATCCTCGTCGACATCGTGACCGCCTGCCTGGCCGCGGTGCAGGGCCGCCAGGAGGCCGCGCTGGCGCCGCTGCTCGACGCCGCCGCCGAGGCCCGGGCCCGGGGGCAGTTCGACGACCTCGTGGTGCCGCTGGCGATGCTGCTCAGGCTGGCCGCCGCACGGGGCGAGCCGGAGCCGGCGATCGAGGCGGCCGTCGAGGCGGGCCACCACTGGGAGGCGAGCGAGCTGTGGCCGGTGGCGGTCCGGGCGCTGCCCGCGCTGACCGAGGCGCTGCTGGCGGCGGGCCGTCCGGACGAGGCGGCCGGCGTCGTCGCCCGGCACGCCGCCCGGCTGGCCGGGCTCGACGCGCCGCTGGCCGCGCCCGCGCTCGCGCACGCCCGCGGGCTGCTGGCCGAGGCGGGCGAGGAGTGGGGGCGGGCCGCCGCGGAGTTCGCCGCCGCCGCCGACGCCTTCGAGCTGGTCCCGGCCCGCTACGAGGCCGCGCAGGCCCACGAGAAGGCGGCCGCCTGCCTGTTCGCCCTCGACGACCCCGAGGCCGCCGTCCGGCTCGGCCGGGCCGTCGCGGCGTACGCGGATCTCGGGGCGCGCTGGGACCTGGACCGCGCGACCGGGCTGGGCCGCAGGTGGGGCGTCCGGGCGGCGGCGCAGGGCGCGCCCGCGCCGGGCGGCGGCGACCACGCGCTGTCGGCCAGGCAGGAGCAGGTGGCCCGGCTGGCGGCCGAGGGGCTGACGAACCAGCAGATCGCCAGGCAGCTCTTCCTGTCGCCGAAGACGGTGGACAAGCACGTGAGCGCGGCCATGCGGAAGGTCGGGGCGCGGTCGCGTACCGAGCTGGCCCGCCACCTCCTCCCCAGCGACTGACCCACGAATTGGGGATTTTTCCCCATAGGGCACCCCATACCCCACCCCATCCCGCTGCACGACACTTTCGGCATGTCCGAAACCATCGACGAACCCGGGCAGCCGGATCCGGACGACCCCTCCGACACCGGCGAGCCCCAGGAGCCGCCCCGCCCGCCGGACGGCTTCGAACCCGTCTGATCCCTCACTCCCCCCGCCAGAAAGGCCACCATGGCACTGCCCCGCCCCCCGCTGGCGCGCCGGACAGCGGTCCTGCTGACCGCGGTCACCACGCTCGCCGGCGTGCTGACCGCCGGCCCGGCGACCGCCACGCCGCCGGACACCCCCGCCGCATCCCCCACCGGCTCGCCGGCCTCTGAAGCGCAGCCCGCCAAGGACGTCGCCCTGTCCGGGGTGCGCGCCCGGAAGCTCGTCGTCACGCTGATCACCGGCGACAAGGTCCAGCTCACCCGCTCCCCCGCCGGCCGCTACCGCGTCGAGCCTGCCCCCGGCACCCGCCAGGACGGCCGCCGGATCAACCTGTTCACCCAGTTCACCCCGGACGGCGTCTTCGTGCTGCCGGACGACGCGGTCGCCGCCGTCCAGGCGGGGCTGGTCGACCGGCGGCTGTTCGACGTCAAGTACCTGGCCGAGAACGGCTACGCCGACGACGTGGCCAAGCGGCTGCCCGTGATCGTGCAGTACCCCGGCACCCAGGCCGAGGCCGAGGTCAAGCGCTCGGCCGCCGCCGTCCCCGCCGCCGAGCCGACCCGCACGCTGGAGAGCATCCACGCCTCCGCCCTCGACGTCGCCAAGGCCGAGGCGGGCACGTTCTGGCAGGCCGTACGCGCCGGGCAGGACTCCGGGCAGGGCCTGGCCAAGGCGCCCGCCACACTGGGCGGCGGCATCGCCAAGCTCTGGCTGGACGCCAAGGTCAAGGCCGACCTGGACGTGAGCGTCCCGATGATCGGCGCCCACCAGGCGTGGGAGCGCGGCCAGGACGGGACCGGCGTGAAGATCGCCGTTCTCGACACCGGCGCCGACACCGGCCACCCCGACCTGGCCGGGAAGATCGCCGACAGCCGGTCGTTCGTCCCCGGCCAGGCCGTGCAGGACGGGCACGGGCACGGCACGCACGTCGCCTCGACCATCGCCGGCACCGGCGCGGCCTCGGGCGGCAAGCACAAGGGCGTCGCCCCCGGCGCGCAGCTCGTCGTCGGCAAGGTCCTCGACGACAGCGGCTCCGGCCAGGAGTCGTGGATCATCGAAGGCATGGAGTGGGCGGCGCGCAGCGGCGCCAAGGCCGTCAGCATGAGCCTCGGCGGCGCGCCCAGCGACGGCACCGACCCCCTCAGCCAGGCCGTGAACGACCTGACGGCCGAGACCGGCGCGCTGTTCGTGATCGCCGCGGGCAACCTGTACGAGGCCGAGACGATCAGCACGCCCGGCGCCGCCGACGCCGCGCTGACCGTGGGCGCGGTGGACAAGCAGGACCAGCTCGCCGGGTTCTCCAGCCGCGGCCCGCGCCCCGGCGGCGGGCTCAAGCCCGACATCGCCGCGCCGGGCGTGGACATCGTGGCCGCGCGGGCGGCAGGCACCGCCATGGGCACCCCGGTGGACGAGCACTACACCGGCTCCTCCGGCACCTCGATGGCCACGCCGCACGTCGCCGGCGCCGTCGCGATCATGGCGCAGCGGCACCCGGACTGGACGGCGCGGCAGCTCAAGGCCGCGCTGATGTCCACCGCCAAGGACGACGGCTTCACCGTCTACGAGCAGGGCGCCGGCCGGGTGGACCTGGACCGCGCGACCCGGCAGCAGGTGTTCGCCGACAGCGGCGGCGTGGACTTCGGCCTGCTGGAGACCGGCAGCGCGCCGAAGACCGGCCAGATCTCCTACCGCAACCTGGGCGACGCGCCCGTCACGCTCACGCTCAAGGCGGCGATGAGCGGCGACGCCGAGCCGGTGCTCGCCGACACGACGCTGACCGTCCCCGCCGGAGGCACGGCCGGCACCACCGTCACACTCGACCCGGCCGAGCTCCCCATCGGAACCTACAGCGGCGCGGTGACGGCCGAGGCCGACGGCGTCCGGCTCACCACGCCGCTCGGCGCGGTCCGCGACGTTCCCAAGTACGACCTGGCCATCCGCACGCTCGACCGGGACGGCAAGCCGCGCACGCCGACGGCCATGAGCGTCGTGGACGTCGACGGCGCCAAGGGCGAGCTCGGCCCGCACCGCATCGACGACGTCGGACTGGTCGTCACCCGCGTCCCGGCGGGCACCGTCAGCCTGCTGCAGGTCCTCGACTGGGTGGACGGCGACGACCGCGCCAACCGGGCCTGGCTGTTCGAGCCCGAGCTGACCATCACCGGCGACACCGAGGTCACCCTCGACGCCCGCAAGGCCACCGAGATCAGCTTCAGCGCTCCCAAGACCGCGCAGCCGCTGAACAACACCTACGACCTCTTCTTCCAGCGCACGCTGCCGAACGGCGAGGTCTTCGGCGGCTCACTCCTGTCGAGCCGCCCGCTCGGCGGATGGGAGAAGGTGTGGGCGCTGCCCACGAAGAAGGTCACCAAGGGCGGCTTCCGGTTCACCGGCCAGTGGGAGCTCGGCGTCCCCGAGGTCACCATGACCATGCGCGCCTCCGGGCGGGCGGCGAAGCGCACGACCCTGCACCCGGTCTCCCGGGTCCACATGATCGACGCGGGCGAGGTGCACGGAGGGTACGTCCCGTTCGACGGCGTCAAGGACCTGCGGGTGGTCGACGCCGGCAAGGGCCGACCCGAGGACCTCGCGGGCAAGGACCTGCGCGGCGCGCTCGTGCTGATCGACGCGGAGCCCGCCGAGGGCATCTTCGGCACGGCGTGCGGCCTCCAGATCGAGCGCGTGGGCCCGATCAGGGACGCGGGCGCCGCCGGCGTCCTCGCCTTCAACGAGCGGGCGTCCATCTGCCCGATCCCGTTGCCGATCACGCAGAAGCCGTTCAGCGGCCCGTTCAAGCCGGTCAACATCCCCGTCGCCTACGTCTCCAACGCCGAAGGCCAGAAGATCCGCGAGGCGGCCGGCCGCGGCGAGGTGACCGTACGGGCCGAGGGCACGCCGAACACCCCGTACTCGTACGTCTTCAAGCCGTACGCCGACGGGCGCATCCCGGCGTCGATGCGCTACAAGGTGACCGAGCGCCAGCTCCACCGGGTCGACCTCGACGTGCACGCCGGGCCGTACACGAAGTACATGAACTGGCGCAGCACGTGGCGGACCGACGACATCACCTACACGGGCACCGGCACCAACATGCTGCACTGGTCGTCCCCGATGCCCGAGCGCAGGCCGCAGTGGGTCTGGCCGCTGGACCCCACGATCGTGAGCCAGGCCGGGATCTCCGCGCTCCTGCCGTCCGAGCCGGGCGCGGAGGTGGAGGAGACCCGCTACCGCACCGACGTGTTCGACCGGCCGGGCAGCACCCGCCAGCAGTGGTTCGCCACCCCGAGCACGCCCGGGGCCGCGACCGCCTCCGGCAAGCTGTACGCGCTCGGCGGCGGCCCGGACGACGTCCCGCTGGAGAAGCTCGTGATCGGGCTGCCGTGCGCGATCTGCGTGCACGACGGCAACCTGTGGGTGACCCCGTCCATGGTCAACGGGGTCGGGGAGCGGCGTGACGACGGCGTCGCGTTCGGCGACCTGGCACCCCGGTACGACCTGCACCTCTACCGCGACGGCAAGGAGATCCCGAACGCCCCGGTGGCCGGGTTCGACAAGCTGCCGCGCTACCCGCTGCCCGAGGGGCAGGGCGGCTACCGGCTGACGGCCAAGAACGAGCTGCAGGACATCGAGTGGACGTTCACCGCCCCGCCGGCCAGGGACCAGGTGCTGCCGGGCTCCAACTGCTACGCCTGGTTCGTCGACGGGCCGCTCGAGCAGTGCCGCACCACCCCGGCGGTCTACGTCAGCTACGACCTCGGCGACAGCCTGTCCGCTGACAACACGGTGGCGGCCGGGCGCAGGCACACGTTCGAGGTGGAGGCCTACCACGGGCCGTCGGCGGCGAAGATGCCGGCGATCGCGGGCGTGCGGCTGTGGACCAGCACCGACGACGGCGCCACCTGGCAGCCGGCCGACCTCAAGCGAGGCCGGGACGGCGTCCACACCGCCCGGGTGAAGTACCCGGCCCACCACGCCACCAAGGGCGCGGTGAGCCTGAAGGCGGAGGCGTGGGACGCGGCGGGCAATCGCGTCAAGCAGACCACCCTCCGCGCCTTCACCCTGCGCTGACCAGCCCTCCCGCGGCCTGACCGCGGCCGCCTGACCGGGCGGCCGCGGTCAGGCCGTGGCGCAGGGCCTGCCGTTGAGGGTGAAGCTCACCGGGGCCGGGGCCGGGGCGGTGTGGGAGGCGGTGAAGCCGACCTGGGTGGACGAGCCCGGGCGCAGCACCTTGTTCCACGACCGCGCGGCGCCGGAGAAGCGCGCCCCGCTCTGGGTCCAGTCGGCCGACCAGCCGGCGACCAGGCGCGGGGCCGGCTCCGGGTAGTCCAGGGTCAGCGTCCAGCCGTCGATCACCGCAGTGCCGGTGTTGCGCACGGTGATCTCGGCGCTCAGCGTCGGACCCCACGTCGCCGCCCGGTAGGACACCGCGCACTCCAGGCCGGGTGACGAGGTGGGCGAGGGCAGGCCCGGCCTGGCCAGCGCCGACAGCGGGTCGGACGGCGCGCTGAGGTTGCCGGCCGCGTCCCTCGCCACCACCACGTACGTGTAGCGCTGCCCGGTGACGAGGCCGGATTCGGCGAAGTTCGGGAACGTCGAGGCGGCGAGCGTGCCGGCCTTGACGTACCCGGTGGCGCTCTCGCGGTAGACGTCGTACGCGGTCACCGCCACGTTGTCGGTCGACGGCTGCCAGCAGAAGGTGACGCCGTGGTAGTCCTGGAGGCAGGCGTCACGCAGGCCGGTCGGCTTGCTCGGCGGCAGGCGGTCGCCGGGCGGCGGGGTGGGCGTCGAGGTGGGCGACATGCCGGTCACCGCGGTCACCGTGATCAGGCCGGAGGGGCGGCTGACGTTGCCCGCGGCGTCCCTGGCGACGACGTACATCGTGTAGGCGCGGCCGAGCTCGCCGGAGAAGCCGCCGACCGTGCCGGTCGTGGTGGCGGCGCGGGTGAACCCGTCGGGGTCCAGCCGGTAGAGGTCGTACGCGACGACGCCGGCGTCGTCGGAGGAGGCGTTCCAGCAGATGGAGGCGTAGCCGGTGGGGGACGGCGCGAGCGGCACCGGGCACGGCCGCTCCCCGGCCGGCCGGGTCGGCGGCGTCGTGTCGACGGCCTCCCCGTCAGCGGCTCCCCCGCCAGTGGCCTCCCCGTCGGCGGCCTCCCCGTCAGCGGCTTCCCCGGCGGCCGGGCCGGGCTGCGCGCCGGTGGGCGCCGGTGCGGCAGCGGCCAGGTGGGGCGGGGCGGCGGCGGCCTGGCCTGCCGGGCCGATCGCCAGGAAGGCGACGAGCAGCGCCAGCGTGACGAACCCGAGGGTGAGGAGGACCGCTCCCGCAGACCGGCTTCCGGTGCGCATGACTTCCCCTATCGCATCGTGTCCCCCCGCGGTGATTCTGCGGCATTTCCGGCATCGGGCATAGATACGATTTCGGGGATAGCGGACGTGTGGTTGGTGCTCGCCGTCCGGCTCGTGGGGGAATCCGAACCCGGCGTTAAAGAGCCCAATGCCCACATCCTCCTAACCTGGCGGTATGCGGTGGAATGAACCCGGCTGGCCGTGACGCGGCACGATGGCGACGGCCCGGCTCCGGGTGCGGCGACCGAGGCGTCCCGCCTGGACGAGGTGCTGATCGAGACGGTCTTCGGCGCGGGAGCCCACATCGGCATCGCGTACGTCCTCGACGAGGACGGCCAGGTCCTGCGGATGGTGTCGGCCATGGGGCTGCCGGTCTCCATCGCCCGCGTGTGGGCGAGCATCAGGCTCAACGACGCGGCGCCGGTCTCGGTGTCGGTGCGCGACCGGCGGCTGCTGTGGTTCGGCGACCGGGAGGCGCTGGCCAGGGGGTTCCCCGGGGTGGCGCTGACGCTGCCGTACCCGTTCGCGATGGCGACCGCGCCGCTCGGCTCGGGGGGCGCCGTGTGGGGCGGGATCGTCCTCGCCTGGCCCGCCGGTCACCCGGCCGACCTCACCGTGCGCCAGCTCAAGGTCATCGACGACTGCTGCGGCGCGATGGGCGACCTGCTGCGCCGGGCGAGCGAGCGCGGCCGTCCGATCACCGCTGGGGACCATCCCCGGATCCTCGACCCGGTACGCGCCCACCAGCGCGAACCGCGTGCCGCGCAGGCCGCGTTGCGGGCCTTCGACGCCCTGCCCGAGGGCTACTGCCACCTCGACGCCCAGGCGCGCGTGGCGTTCGTCACCGCGCAGGGCGCGCAACTGCTCGACGCGACCCCGTCGGAGCTGGTGGGCCGGCGGCTGGGCGTGGCCGTGCCCTGGCTGGGCGACCCGGTCTACGAGGAGCAGTACCGCCTCGCGGTCGTCAGCCACCAGCCCACCCGGGTCACCGCCCGCCGCCCCGACGGCAGGCAACTGCTGCTGCAGTGGTTCCCGAGCGTGCCGGGCATGACCCTGCGCATCACGCCGACCGCGGCGGCCGCGCTGCCCCCGGCCGCCGGCGGCGGGCAGCCGCTGCGCACGGCCGGGCTGCACGAGCTGCTGCACCTGGCGACCAGCCTGGCCCAGGCGACGAGCGCCCAGGACGTGATCGACCTCGTCGCCGACCACGTCGTGCCCGTCTACGGGGCGCAGGGCCTGGCCATCATCACCTGGGAGAGCGGCCGCATGCGCGTGGTCGCCGCGCGCGGCTACACCCGGCAGCTCATCGAGGAGTTCGACGGCCGCCCGGCGCTGCGCCGTGTCAGCCCGCCAGGCGGCTCCGACCCGGGCAGGCCGTCCTTCTACGCGACCAGGGACGAGCTCTTCCAGGCGTACCCGGACCTGCCCGAGTCCGCCGTCATGGAAGCCTGGGCGGTGCTCCCGCTGGTCACCTCGGGCCGCCCCATCGGCACCTGCGTGCTGGCCTTCGACCGTCCGCACCGGTTCAGCGAGGAGGAGCGGGCGGCGTTCACCGCGCTCGGCGGGCTGATCGCCCAGGCGTTCGAGCGCGCCTGGCTCTACGACAACAAGCATCAGCTCGCCCAGTCGATGCAGGCCAGCCTGCTGCCGCACGCGCTGCCCAGGATCCCCGGGCTGGACGTGGCCGCCCGGTACGTGCCCGCCACCCCCGGCATGGACATCGGCGGCGACTTCTACGACCTCATCCGGCTCGGCGACTCCCAGGCCGCCGCCGTCATCGGCGACGTCCAGGGCCACGACATGACCGCCGCCGCCCTCATGGGCCAGGTGCGCACCGCCATCCGCACCCATGGCACCGCCGGCGCCACCTGCGGCGACGTGCTCGCCTACACCAACCGCATGATGACCGAGCTCGCCCCCGACCGCTTCACCAGCTGCCTCTACCTCACGCTCGACCTCGACCGCCACATCGCCTGCCTGGCCAGCGCCGGGCACCCGCCGCCCCTGATCAGCCGCCCCGGCGCCCCCACCCAGGTGATCGACGCCCCACCCGGCCTTCTGCTCGGCATCGACCCCGACGCCGAGTACACGACCCTGGACCTGCACGTGCCGCCGGGCTCCACGCTGACCCTCTACACCGACGGCCTCGTCGAGGAGCCCGGCCAGGACCTCGGCGACGCCATCGCCGCCCTGGCCGCCCGCTTCACCCCGGCGCCCGGCCGGCCCCTGCACAGCCTGGCCGAATCGCTCATCGGCCAGGTCACGAGACCCCGCACGGACGACACCGCCCTCCTCCTGCTCCGCAGCGCCCCGGAGGGGGTCAGTCGAAGGCGGGGAGGTTGAGCAGGTCCAGCAGCCTGGCTATCTGGGCGGGGACGTTGCGGATGTGGGCCGCGCCGTCGGCGGCGAAAGCGGTCAGGGCCCTGACGACCGAGATGTCGGCGAACGTCACCCGGCCGAGGTCGACGATGAGCTGGTCGTCGATGCGCCGGGCCTGGGTCAGCGTGGACATCGCCTCGCGCCTGTTGGTGACGTCGATCTCGCCGGCGAGCCGGATCACCGTCGACTCGGGCGTCAGGCTGCACGTGATGCGCAGCTGGTGGTCGACGTACAGCACCTGCTCGGGCGGGACCAGGGAACGGACGGCAACGCACTCGCCAGACCGCGTTGGCTCGCCGATTCCGTTCACCGTCATAGGGAGAAGTTTACCGGAAAAAATTTTCCGTAGACATCCTTCTGTCGTTGGAGCTTCCTCCTGTACCATGTTCTGGCGATGGACCACGATGCTGGCAGGCGTTCCTCCTGGACGTTCCTCACCAACCACGCCCGCGTGCTGTTGGCGATAGCGGCGGACCCAGAGCTTCGCATGCGCGACATCGCCGCCCGGATCGGCATCACCGAACGGGCCGCGCAGGGCATCGTGAGCGACCTGGAGGACGGCGGCTACCTGGAGCGCATCCGGGTCGGCCGCCGCAACCACTACCGGCTCAGGCCCGAGCGGCAGTTCCGGCACCCCACCGAGGCAGGCATGCCCGTCCAGGCGCTGATCGACATGTTCACCCAGCGCGACGACGACCAGCGGACGATGCGCGACGACCACCAGCGGACGATGCGCTCCGAGCTGCACCAGGTCGCCGGCCCGCTCTCCCCCGGCGCCGCCTGACGGGGTTCAGGCGAGGGCGGCGATCTCGATCCGGGTGCGGTCGGCGGGCGCCGTCAGGCACGGCAGCACGACGTTCCCCCGTTCCAGGCGCTCCCCCGTCGACGAGGTGAGCCGGGCCGTCCGGTCGATCTCGTACGGGCTGCCGTTCCGAGGGGTGACCCGCAGCCGCAGCCACCAGATGTAGCGCCCGTTGAGCTTGTTGTCGGTCTGGTCGGCCCGCAGCACCGCCGCCTCGCACGGCAGCGCCGCCACGCGCTCCTCCGCCGTGAAGGCGCTCAGCGCGGCCGACTCCAGGCTCGCGAACGAGAAGTGCCCCAGGGCCAGGATCCCCGCGGCCAGCAGCGAGAACAGGGCCGTGACGTACGCGCCGACCCGGGTCTGCGGACGCCGCCTCAGCACGAGGAACATCACCACCGCGACGATCACCGCGATCACGGCGAACATCCCGAAGACGGTCGACGCCATCGTCCATCCCTCACGTTGAAGGGCGGGGCCCGGGGGCCGGCCCTGTCCGATCCGACACCGGCAGTGGACCAGCCGTCGCTTGCGCGCCGCCTGCAGCCCGCATGAAGCGTCAGGCGGCCGGGTCGTAAAGGGCGAGCTCGTCAGCGTCGGGGGCCTGGAAGAGCTTCGCGTACGCCTCCAGCAGCTCGCGGCCGATCGGGACCGTCGCCGGCGCGCCCTCCCTGACGCGGGCCTCCAGGCGGCGGCACAGCTCGTCGAGCGGCGCGGCGAGGTAGCGCAGCTCGACGGGGACGCCGAGCGCACGCGCGCGCAGCCGCTTCTCCTCGCGTTCGGCCCGCGTCCAGAAGCCGAACTCCAGCACCACGGTCTGCCCGTGCCTCAGCAACTCCTCGGCGTGCCGCGAGAACCGCCGCTCCAGCCGTTCGCGCACGGCCTCGTCGAACAGGTCCACTCCCAGATCGGCCAGCCATTCGTCCGGGCACAGCCGCACCGCCGGGATCTCCCGCGCCAGCCGCCTGGCCAGCGTCGTCTTCCCCGCGCCGGGCAGCCCGCACAGCAGGATCAGCCTGGGCCCCGGGCCCGTGTCCATCGGCACCACACCGACAGCATGGCAGCGATCCCGGGTGTCAGCGGCCGTGTCAGCGCGAAGGCGGCCCGCTATCAGGGCGGCCCGCGATGGTTGAGCCATCACCCGGAACCACTCCAGGAAAAGGAACCCGCCACCATGTCGATCACCCTCACCGACCAGGACCAGCTCACCCTCCGCGTCGCCGCCTGGGGCGCCGTCTCGCTGATGTCCGCCGCCGGCGCCGCCGGTTCGGCCCACAGGGTCGCCACCGAGGGCTCCATCGCGCTGACCTCGGCGACCGGCCCGGTCGGGCACGTGCTCGCCAAGGCCCCCAAGGGCGTCAAGTACGGCAGGACCGTCGCCGAGCTGGCCGACCAGGTGCTGCCCGCGCTGACGGAGTCGATGCGCCTGCTCGACCGGCAGGACCCGGCCGAGGCGGCCAACTTCCGCGGCACCGTCCTCGTCGCCGTGGACGCGGCGGCCCAGATCCACAAGGGCACGCCCAGCCCCGCCCTGGCGGACATGGCCCGCAAGATCACCCAAGCCCTCGACGCCGCCTGACTTCACCCCACGCGAAGGAGCCACACCGCCATGTCTTCCCCCATCCAGCAGGACCGCCCGGAGCTGCGGAAGGTCATCCAGGAGATGGTCGATTCCGGATTCGTCGGAGTGTCGCTGCGCGTACACGACGAGCGGGGCACGTGGACCGGCAGCGCCGGAGCGAGCGAGCTGGGCGGCACCGCCCGGCCGCCCGCCGGCGGACACGTGCGGATCGGCAGCAACACCAAGACCTTCACCGCCACCGTGGTGCTGGGACTGGTGGCCGAGGGCCGCATCGCCCTCGACACCCCGGTCGACGACCACCTGCCGGAGTTCGGGCTCGACCGGCGCATCACGGTGCGGATGCTGCTCCAGCACACCAGCGGGATCTTCAACTTCACCGGCGACTTCGACCCCGACGGCACGTACGTGCCCGGGATCCCCGCCACCACCGCAGGCCAGGAGTGGGTGGAGGGCCGGTTCACCACCTACGCGCCCGAGGAGCTGGTACGGGTGGCGCTGGCCAAGCCGGCCCGGTTCGAGCCGGGCGCCGGCTGGAGTTACTCCAACACCAACTACGTGCTGGCCAGGCTGCTGATCGAGCAGGTCACCGGCCGCCCGGTGGCCGAGGAGATGCGGCGGCTGATCCTGGACCCGCTCGGCCTGACCGGCACCCTCCAGCCGACCGCCGAGACCGGCGTCCCCGCCCCGCACGCCCACGCCTACTACCGCTACGAGGAGGACGGCCAGGCCCGGACCGTCGACGTCACCGCGCAGAACCCGTCGTGGATCTCCAGCGGCGGCGACATGATCTCCACCACCGCCGACCTGCACACGTTCATCTCCGCGCTGGTCGGCGGCAGGCTCCTGCCCGCCGAGCTGCTGGCCGAGATGCTGACGCCGGAGTCCAAGGCCGGCTACGGCCTGGGCGTGTTCGTCCAGGAGGTGCCGGGCGGCGGCACCGTCATCACCCACAACGGCGGCATGGCCGGGCACGCGGCGCTGATGTACAGCACCCCCGACGGCGGCACGACCCTCACCGCCGCCCTCAACTACGTGGACGACGCCGCCCTGTCGCTCGGCCCGGCCTTCCAGCAGGCGACCCAGCGCCTGGTCACCGAGGTCTTCGGCACCCCGGCTCCCTAACGCGTACCGTAAGATGACAACCACGAAGAGTAGTTTCGCCGGGCTTCCCCCGCCACCACCGGACCGGCCGCGAAGAGGGGAAACCCGGGTGACCACGACTCCGTACGCATCGTCGCCGTTCAGCTATGTCTCCGAGCCGCCCGCCGCCCCCAACGCGATCGCGGAGCTGATGCCGGGGGTCCGCAACCTGCTGCGGCACGTCCAGCTCCGGCCGGACGACCGGGTCCTGATCCTGACCGAGCACACCGCCGACCCGGTCGTGATCCAGGCCGTCGCCGCCGGCGCCGCCTACGAGGGCGCGGACGTGCGCATCCTGTCGGTGCCGCCGTTCAGCCCCGGCGGGTGGGACGCCGAGCCCTCGCTGCAGGTCGAGGTGGCCGCGGTCGGCCAGGCCGACGTGGTCATCAGCGCCACCTGGTGGGCCGAGGTGCACACAGCGCCGCTCTTCTTCGACCAGGTCATGGCCATGCCCGTGCGCTTCGCGTCGCTGCACATGGCCGCCACCGCGGGGGCGTTCCTCACCGGGGCCCGGTTCCCCAACGAGCTCTTCTACGCGCTCAAGCAGCGCGCGCTGAGCCGACTCACCGAGGCGGGGACGATCCGGGTGACCTCCGCCTCGGGCACGGACCTGACCATGTCGGGGCTCACCTTCGCCCCCGACGGCGGCCCGATCCAGACGGGCACCTGGCAGCCCTTCCCGTACGGCGGCGCCAACTTCTGGCCGACCCACACCGAGGGCGTGCTCGTCGTCGAGGACTCCACCTTCACCGGGGTCCCGGACGAGCCCGTACGGGTGACGCTGCGGGACAACCGGGTCAGCGCGATCGAGGGCGGGGCGGCGGCCGAGCAGATCCGCCGCCGCGCGCCGGGCGGCTACTACATGCGGCACGCGCTCATCGGCCTCAACCCGAAGGTGCGGATCGCCGGCGGCACCCAGTTCGAGCGCGAGAAGCACGCGGGCGCGTTCTACTGCGGCCTCGACGCCCTGACCGGCGGGGTGGCGGAGACCACCGCTCCGGGGTTCGCGCACTGCGACTGCCAGATCGACCGGCCGACGGTCCACCTCGACGGCGAGCCGTTCGTGGACCGGGGACGCCTGCTCCTCCTCGACGATCCGGACCTGCGGGAGGTCGCCGCCCGGTTCGGCCCGCCGGACGTGCTTCTCGACGACAACCCGCTGCTGATCCTGCCCGCCCGCTACGCCGGAGGCCGGCTGGCGCCGGAGTCGAGGCCGCTCACGCCCGCCTGATCCAGGGGGCCGGCGAGGATGCTGATGCCCAGCATGCGGGCGCCCGTCTCGGTGCGGGGGCGGTGCGTGCTGCCCGGCGCGAACACCACGTAGCTGCCCGGCCCGAGCCGCCGGCCTCGGTCGACGAACTCTCCCGAGATCACGTAGTAGCGTTCCTCGCTCTCGTGGACGTCGACCTCGGGCCACTCGGCGCCGGGGGCGAAGTCGTACATCCAGCCGCGGGCCCAGGCGGTCGCCGGGAGCCGCCGCCGGATGATGCCGGGGACGACCTCGACGGGTTCGACCTCGTCGACGTTCAGGACCTGCATGTCAGGGGAGTCGTGCGTCATGTCCCCATCGTGGTGAAGGCAACCGTACGGGGCCAGTGTCACGATTGTCTCCTACAGGTATTTTCTTGCCATGCGGATGCATCGGGTGGTGGCGCTGGTCCTGCCGCCGCAGTCCACGTTCGAGCTGGCGTGCGCGGCGGAGGTGTTCGGCCTGTCGCGCCCCGGCCTGCCGGGGCGGTACGCGTTCACCGTGTGCGCCGAACGGCCCGGGGCGGTGCCGACCCTGGCGGGCTACGACATGGTCGTCGGCCAGGACCTGTCGGCACTCGGCGCGGCGGACACGGTGGTGGTCCCGGGCTGGCACCGCCACCGGGAGCCCGCCCCGCCCGCCGTGCTCGACGCGCTGCGCGGCGCGCACCGGCGTGGCGCCCGGATCGTGGCGATCTGCTCGGGCGCCTTCCTCCTGGCCGAGGCCGGGCTGCTGGACCACCGCAGGGCGACCACGCACTGGAGGCTCGCCGGCGCGCTCGCCGCCCGCTTCCCCGACGTGCGGGTCGAGCCCGACACGCTCTACGTCGACCTGGGCGACGTCGCCACCAGCGCCGGCACCGCGGCGGGCATCGACCTGTGCCTGCACCTGGCGCGGACCGACCACGGCGCCGCCTACGCGACGCACCTCGCCCGGCACATGGTCATGCCCCCGCACCGCGAAGGCGGGCAGCTCCAGTACAGCACCGTGCCGCCCGCCGCTCCCCCGTCGCAGTCGCTGGCCCCCGTCCTCGACTGGGCCGCCGAACGCCTGCACGAGCCCCTCACCCTCGACGACCTGGCCGGACAGGCCGGGATCGCGCCCCGGACGCTGGCCCGCAGGTTCGCCGGCCAGCTCGGCGTCAGCCCCGGCCGCTGGCTGCTCCAGCAGCGCGTCACGGCCGCCCGGACGCTGCTGGAGGAGACCGACCTGCCCGTGGAGACGATCGCCGCCCGCGTCGGCCTCTCCTCGGCCGCCAACCTCCGCAGGCGCTTCCACGCCCTGGTCCGCACCACCCCGGCCGCCTACCGGCGCTCCTTCCGCGGGCTCTGACGTGCGCGGATGTGATAATTCGGGTTATGGACGTGCGGAGCAGGAACAACGTCCGGATCATCGGACCGCAGGACGGGCGGGTCGTCATGCTCGCCCACGGATTCGGCTGCGACCAGAACCTGTGGCGGCTGGTCGCGCCCGTCCTCGCCCAGGAGTTCCGGGTGGTGCTGTTCGACTACGTGGGCTCCGGCCGCTCCGACCTGTCCGCCTGGAGCGAGGAGCGGTACGCCACCCTCCACGGCTACGCCGCCGACGTGCTCGACATCTGCCGCGATCTCGACCTGCGCGACCTGGTGTTCGTCGGCCACTCGGTCAGCGCCATGGTCGGCGTGATGAGCGCGGCGCGTGAGCCCGGCCGGTTCGCGGGCCTGGTGCTGCTCGTCCCTTCACCCCGCTACGTCGACGACGAGGGCTACCGGGGCGGGTTCAGCGCCGAGGACATCGACGAGCTGCTCGCCTCCCTGGAGGCCAACTACCTGGGCTGGTCGGCCACCATGGCGCCGCTGATCATGGGCAACCCGGACCGGCCGGAGCTGGGGGAAGAGCTGACCAACAGCTTCTGCCGCACCGACCCGAACATCGCCCGGGCGTTCGCGCGCGCCACGTTCCTCAGCGACAGCCGCGCCGACCTGGCCGGCGTCCAGGTGCCGACGCTGATCCTGGACTGCGCCGAGGACATGATCGCCCCGCGCGAGGTGGGCGCGTACGTGCACCAGGCGATCACCGGCAGCCGGCTCGTCACGCTGGCGGCCACCGGCCACTGCCCGCAGCTCAGCGCCCCCGACGCCACCGCTGCCGCCATCGCCGCCTTCACCCGTGAAAGCATGTGACGCGGTGTGACGGCGAAAGACCATCCGGAAGAACCGGAGTTCGCGGCGCTGCTGGAGGACAGCCCCGTGGACCTGTACGAGAACGCCCCCTGCGGCTACGTGTCCACGCTGATGGACGGCCGGATCGTCAAGATCAACCAAACGCTGCTGACCTGGCTCGGCCGCGCCCGTGACGAGGTCGTCGGCCGGATGCGCTTCGCCGACCTGCTCACCGTCGGCGGCAAGCTCTACCACGAGACCCATTTCGCCCCGCTGCTGCGCATGCAGGGGGAGATCGGCGGCATCGCGCTGGAGCTCAGGACCGCGGCCGGGGAGCGGCTGCCGGTCCTGGTGACCTCCAAGGTCAGGGTGGGCCCCGACGGCAGGCCGCTGCTGATCCGCAGCACCGTCTTCGACGGGGGCGACCGGCGTGCGTACGAGATCGAGCTGTTGCGCGCCCGCGAGGAGGCCGAGACCGCCCGCGCCCTCGCCGACCGGGCGCGCGAGGCCGCCCAGGCCGAGCGGCGGCGGCTGCAGGACGTGCTCGCCACGCTCCGGCGCAGCCTGGTGCCGCCGGCGCTGCCGGACGTGCCGGGGCTGGAGGCCGTCGCCCACTACCACACGGCCTCGCCCGACGACCTGGGCGGCGACTTCTACGACCTCTACCCGCTGGGGGACGGGCGCTGGGGGTTCTTCCTCGGCGACGTGAGCGGTCACGGCCCCGGCGCCGCGGCCGTCGCGTCGCTGGCCCGCTACACGCTGCGGGCCTCCGCCATGCACGACCCCGACCCCACGAGCCTCCTGGCCATCCTCAACACCGCCATGTACGACCGCCAGGTCGACGAGGAGACGTACTACTGCACGGTCATCGCGGGCATGCTCACGCGCACCGGCGACGGGTTCGCGGTGACCTTCGCGGGCGGCGGTCACCCGTCGCCGATCCTGCTGCGTGCCGGGGGCGGGGCCGACTACCTGCCGACGACCGGCGGGGTGCTCATCGGCCTGCTGCCCGAGGCGCCCTCGGTCACCGTGCACGCCGAGCTGCGGCCGGGCGACACGCTGCTGTTCTACACCGACGGGCTGATCGAGGCGCGCACCGCCGACGGCTCCGGCGACGACGGCCGCTACGGCGACCAGGCCCTGCTCGCCTTCGCCGGGCGCATCGCCCCGGCCACGCCCGCTGCGGCCATCGCGGCCATGACGGGGCTGCTGGAGGAGCTGGGCGAGGGCGTCGACGACGACACCGCGCTGCTGGCCCTGGGCGTGGCGCCGGACCGGGACGCGCCTACTCGCGCTTGACGGCGAGCAGGGAGAGCAGGATCTCGCGCTTCTCGCGCAGCAGCCGCAGCCCTTCCGCGGCGGTCGCGTGGACGTCGGCCGCGCTCGCCCGCTCGCCTCCCAGCAGGGCCGTCACCGTCGCGGCCATGACGGCGTCGGCGTCGGCGACGGTGATGCCGCCCGGGGCGCCCCCGCTGGTGGCCGAGTCCAGGAACCCGGCCATGACCGCCCGCAGCGCGTACGCCTGCGCGTCCAGCGCCCAGTCGGCGCGGGCCAGGCGGTGCTCGCGCCACACCGGCAGCACCGTGAACATCAGCGCGGCCGGGCCCACGTGGACGAGCAGTTCCTTGGTACGCGGATGCCCGGCCAGCACGCCGAGCAGGTCGCCGTCGTTCGCCTGGAGGGCGCGCATGAACGGGCGTTCGACGGCGTTGCGGATCAGGCGGGGACAGAAGCGCTGCGGCCGGGCCAGGTCCGGATCGGCGCTCAGGGCCGCGATGTCGGCCTCCAGCACCTCCAGGAACTCCCGGGCGAACAGGTCGATGAGCAGGTCTTCCTTGGTCGCCCAGTACAGGTACGCGGTGCCCTTGCCGACGTGCGCCTTCTCCGCGATCTCGGCCACGGTCACGCCCTTGACGCCGCGCCGGAGCACCAGGTCCCGGGTGACGGCCAGGATCCGGGCGGCCTTGTCCGAGTCGTGGTCCGCCGGGCGTTTCATCGTTCGCTCCCGTTGCCGCTGCCGAAGGGGTGTGCGAACGATTGTGCCGTGCCGGCACGCGCTCGCACGCCATCGGCGTCACACCCGCGCGGGTCGTCGCCCGCCGAGGGGCTGCCGGACGAGGCCGGGGTGGGCGAAGTCCGTCTCCTTCGTCCGGGCGGCCTTGCCCCTGGACTGCCACAGGACGAACAGCGAGGAGGTCACCGGCAGCTTGCTCGCCCGCAGCATCACGCGGCGCAGCGCCAGCTCGTACCGGGTGGCGGGGACGAACAGGCTGCGCATCTGCATCCCGTTGCCCTGGAAGTACTCGATCGTGGGACGCAGCCGCCGTTCCCAGCGGGTCAGCGCCTCGGTGACGCTGCCGGGGTGGCGGGACAGCATGGTGCCCAGCAGGTCGGCCCCCGCCATCCCGGCCGACGCCCCCATCCCTGCGTACAGGCTCACGCACCAGGCCGCGTCGCCGACGAGCACCACCCGGCCGCGGTGCCAGCGGTCCATCCGCACCTGCTCGACCGAGTCGAACAGCACCTGATCGGCCGACTCCAGCCTGTCGAGGGCCGCTCCCAGCGCGGGGCCGGCGGGCTCCGGGCCGAACGCCGCGCGTACGCGCTCGGCGACCGTCGAGGTGAACTCGGCGTCCACGTCGTCGGTACGGTAGCTCAGCAGCACCATCGGCGGCCGGTGCCGGAACGGGAAGATCCACATGGACCGCCCCGGCTCGGTCAGGACCACGGAGTCGCCCTGGCCGAACCCCGGGAGCGGGCCGGTCAGCTGGAAGGCGACGGCCATGTAGTTCATCCGGCGCAGATACGCCTCGTGCGGCCCGAACACCAGCCGGCGCACGGTGGAGCGCAGCCCGTCCGCGCCGACGACCAGGTCGAAGCGCTCGACGGTCGAGGTGTCCGTGACGGTGTCGGTCAGCGTCACGTCCACCCCGCCGGCGTCCTGCTCGATCCGCGCTGGGACGGTGGAGTAGCGGATCTCCACGTCCGGCGGCAGCGCGGCGAACGCGGCCTCCTCCACGTCGCCGCGCGTCATCACCCACGGCCGGCCGGGGAAGTCCTTGAAGCTCAGCCCGGGCCGCCGCCTGCCGGAGCGGTCGATGTCGTAGCTGGCGCCGTCGGCGCCGCGATCGGTCATCGCGTCCAGGACGCCCAGGCGGCCGGCGGCGGCCCGGCCCGCGCCGAACAGCGCGATGAAGTGCCCGCCCTGCCGCCTTTCCCGGGCGCGCTCGACGATGACCGGCTTCCAGCCGATCTGCCGCAGCCGCAGCGCGGTCGCGATCCCGCTGATGCCCAGCCCGACGACCAGGACCCGGCGATCTTGCTTCGTGATGTCCATGATTCCACGGTACGACCGACTGACCATTTCGCTCATTCGGTCAGAATGTGATGTGCGCCACGTCCATCGGGCGTCGCGGGCCCGCGCCTCGTCCGGGATGCCGCGGCCACGTCCGGCTCAGGGACGGAGCCGCCGCCGGGTTCTCGACATCCGGCCACGAGATCGGCGCATTCAGGGAGATGCCCGCCCCCGCCGATCGCGATCGACTGGTGTCATGACAGGCAGAATCGTGATGGCGGCGATGCTGGTCGTCGCCGCGTTCGTCGCCACGCCCCAGGCAGCGGCGGCGGCCGGATCGGCGTGCACCTGGCGGATGCAGGCCCTTCCGGCGCCCGCGGGCTCGACGCAGCACCAGGTCCAGGCCACCGACCACCACGGCGGCTACTCCGGCAGCGCCTACTTCCCCGACTCCGGCTGGCACATCATCTCCTGGAAGAACGGCCAGGTCATCGACTACGGGTCGTCAGGCCACGGCGCCGACCGGGTCGTGGCCCAGAACGGCGACGGCACCATCGCGGGACTGTCCGTGACGGGCCTGTGGCAGGCCTCGGCGATCTCCTTCCGCATCCGCGACGGCCGGCGGGAGCGGCTGACCCCGCTGCCCGGCGCGGAGCTGAACAGCCGGGCCTTCGGGATCACCGGCAACGGCGACGTGTACGGCCGCGCCGTGGTCTGGGAGGGCAGGACCATGACCCACGTGGTGGTGCGCTGGCCGTACGACCGGCCCGGCGTCGTCGAGGAGGTGACGGGCCTGCCCGAGGACATGAGGGTGGTCGGCGTGGACCACGACGGCACGCTGCTGATGGAGCGCAGCTCGGCCGATCCGTGGCCGCACCTGTGGCGTGACGGCCGGCTCATCCGCCTGTCGGAGCCGCCGGACCTGCAGTTCGGGTACGCCCTGACGATCTCCGACGGGCTCGTGGCCGGGTCGCTCCGGGTGGGCTCCGAGCCGAACCGCCCGGCGTACTGGGACCGGGACGGGCAGCCGCACCTGATGCCCGAGGGCGCGCGGGCCGAGCAGATCAACAGGAACGGGCTCGTCGTCAGCGCGCTGACGGCCACGCCGTACCAGGTCTGGCGGTTCGGGACGCCGGTGGGCGAGCTGCCCGGCGCGGCCTCCGTCACGACGGTCGGGGACGACGACACCATCGGCGGCGCGACGACCGGCCCGAACCACCTGCCGGCCGCGGCCGTCTGGCGCTGCTCCTGAGATTCGCCCAGGCAAAGTGCTCACTCGTTGAGCACTTTGCCTGGAAGCATGGATCTCACAAGCCGCCGAACGGACGTCCTCACGGGATGGAAGGGCTGACCACGATGACCGACACCGCCCAGACGCTGAACGCCCCGACGCTGAACGCCCTGATCCTGGACGACGCCGCCGCCTGGCGGGCCTGGCTCGCCGAGCACCACGACAGCGCCCGCGACGTCTGGCTGCTGATCGCCAAGAAGAACAGCCGCGCCAGGACCGTCACCCTCGACGAGGCGCTGGACGAGGCGCTGTGCCACGGCTGGATCGACAGCCACCGCCGGGCCTACGACGGCGACTACTACCTGCAGCGCTACTCGCCGCGCGCCCGCCACAGCCCGTGGTCCCGCATCAACGTCGCCAAGGCCGAGGCGCTGACGGCCGCCGGCCGGATGCGCCCGGCGGGCCGCGCCGCGATCGAGGCCGCCAAGGCCACCGGCCGCTGGCCCAACTAGCGGGTCTATACATTGAGTGTATAACCCTGAGGTATAGTCGCTCGGCATGAGTCAGATGATCCACCGCCAGACCCGGGCCACCCCCCGCGCGGCGCGCCGGCCCTGGCGGCTCACCGCTGCCGCCGGGCTCGTCCTCGCCATCACCGCCACCGGTCTCGGAGTCGGCCCGGCCGCCCCCGCCCCCGCCTTCGCCCTAACCGGCCCCGCCTTCGCCGGCAGCGCCTTCGCCGGCAGGGCCGCGAGCGCCGCCGAGCCGCACCTGCCAGCGCCCACCGGCTCCCGGCCGGTCGGCACCACGTCCCTGCACCTCAAGGACACCTCGCGCGCCGACCCCTGGGTCCCCAGCGCCAAGGCCCGCGAGCTCATGGTCTCGCTGTGGTACCCGGCCAAGGCGCCGGGCCGCCATCGCGCGCGGTACATGACGCCCAAGGAGTCCGAACTGCTTCTCAAGGACGGGGGCCTCACCAGCATCCCCGCCGACACGCTGAGCAAGGTGCGCACCAACGCCTTCACCGACGCCCGCCCCGCGGGACGCGCCCGCAGCCTGCCCCTCGTCGTGCTGTCCCCCGGGCACAGCAAGCCCAGGTCCGAGCTGACGGCCCTGGCCGAGGACCTGGCCAGCCGGGGGTACGTGGTGGCCGCCGTCGACCACACGTACGAGAACGTCGCCCAGACCTTCCCCGACGGGCGGGTCACCACCTGCGTCACCTGCGAGATGAAGAAGGACCCGGCCGTCTGGCAGAAGCTGGGGAAGGGACGGGCCGCCGACGTCTCCTTCGTCCTCGACGAGCTGACCGGGGCACGCCCGAAGTGGAAAAGGGCGCGCCTGATCGACACCTCCAGGATCGCCATGTCCGGCCAGTCCGTGGGCGGCGCGAGCGCACTCGCGGCCCTGGCCGCCGACCGCCGGCTGCGCGCCGGCATCGACGTCGACGGCAGCGTGGAGACCGTGCTCCCCAAGGCGGGACTGTCCCGGCCGTTCCTCCTACTGGGCAAGCCCGCCACGTTCACGCCCGGACAGCCCGGCTCCGCCGCCAGCTGGGAGCGCGTCTGGGCGGGGCTGCACGGCTGGAAGCGCTGGCTGCTCGTGACCGGCGCCGCCCACACGTCCTTCACCGACCTCGGCGTGCTGGCGGACCAGATCGGCTTCGACGACGGCTCCGACATCTCCGGCGTCCGCGCCCTGGCCATCACCCGTCAGTACGTGGCGGCCTTCTTCGACCAGCACCTGCGCAAGAAGCCGCAGCCCTTGCTGGACAAGCCCTCGGCGAGCTACCCCGAGGTCACGTTCTGCACCCCGGAAAAGAAGACCTGCGCCTAACCCCGGCGACAGCCGAACGTCCCCGCACGAGAACCCCGCGCGGCGACCATCCCCCGTCCCCGAAGTCTCGGTGTGCACGTCGAAGTAGACCGGGTGTTCCAGGAGGCTGACGACGTAGCCGCCCACGGCTCATCCCCGCAGAAGTGGTGTGGTCGTCGGGCTGTGGGAGGGCGGCGTCAGAAGGTGGCGATCGGGTTGACCGGGCTGCCGGAGGTGCCGGCGAAGCGGACCGGGGCGACGGCGAGGTGGAAGTCCCACTGGCCGAGTTCGGCGGCCGTGGCCGCGCACGCCTCCAGGTCGCAGTTGTCGAGCATCCACAGCCCCATCGCGACCAGGCTCACGGCGTGAACCGGCATCAGCACGTCGTCGTACCCCGACGGCTGCACGTCCTGGGGGGTGTCGGCGCCGATCAGCGCGACCTCCCGTTCGTGCAGCCACGGCAGGCTGGCGGCGTGCCATCCGGCCTGCGTGAAGCCTCCGGCCACGCCGCTCTCGTGGCGGAGGCGGCCGTAGCCGGTCCGCAGGAGCACCGCGTCGCCGGCTCGTACGCGCACGCCCTGGCGACGCTCGGCCGCCTCGAGGTCGTCGGGGAAGACGCCCTGGCCGGGTTCGAGCCAGGGCACGTCGCGGACGGCGGCGACGTCCAGCAGGACGCCGCGGGTGACGATCCCGTTCGCCGCCGCGGTGACGGACGCCCACGCCGATCCGGTCGCGGCGTCGACCAGCGCGTGCGGGCGCCCGTTGTACATCGTGCCGTCCCAGAGGATGTGGCACGGCGAGTCGACGTGGGTGATGGTGTTGCCGTGGAACATGAGGCCGAGCCGCTCGGTGGAGAAGCCCCAGCGCCGGTCGTTGCGGAATCCGGGCGCCGGCATGTTCTCGGCGCCCGGCATGTCGGCGGCGCACGGGCACGCGGTCGTCGCCCGCTCCATGTCCTCGGGCACGGCGACGTCCCATGCGCATGACACGCTCCTGCCGTGGCGCACGGCCCGGGCCGCCGCCAGCCGGACGTCGTCGGTGATGTGGTTCAGGGTGCCGAGCTCGTCGTCGTCGCCCCACCGGCCCCAGTTCGACAGCGTGTCGAAGTAGCCGAGTACGTCGTCCTGTGTGGGCATCGGTCGCTCTGCCGTCATCCCGGCAGGCTATCCCGCCCGTCCTCCCGAGTCCCGGTGATCGGCACATGAAGCGACCCGCGTGAAAGGAACCCGGGGCATCGGGTGATAAACGATGACCATTGATGCATCGGAAGGCAGCACATGACGGCGGAGGCCATCCTGACCCCTGTGCCCTGGGCGGCCCGCGCGCGAGGGGCGCTCGACGCTGAACGGTTCGAGGAGGTGTTCGGCACGTACTACGGGGAGATCCACACGTACGTCGCCCAGCGGCTCGGCCAGGACCACGCCGAGGACATCGTCGCGGAGACGTTCTTCACGGCGTACCGCAAGCGGGCGCAGTACGACCCGGACCGCGCGAGCGTCCGGGCCTGGCTGTACGGCATCGCCACGAACCTCATCGGCAAGCACCGCCGCCTGGAGGCCCGCACCCTGCGCGCCCTGGGCCGGCTCGGTCCCGAGGCCGACTCCCCGGGGCACGAGGACTCCGTGGCCGTCCGCGTCAGCGCCCAGAGCCTGCGCCCGGAGCTGGCCGCCGCCCTGGCCGAGCTGGCTCTGCGTGACCGCGACGCGCTGCTGCTGGTCGCCCTGGCCGGGCTGAGCCACGAGGAGGTCGCCAACGCGCTCGGCATCCCGTACGGCACCGTCGGTTCCCGCCTGAACCGGGCGAGGAAGAAGCTGCGGGCCCGGCTGGGCGGGGTGGCCGACCGTGGATGACCTCGTACGCGATCTGTACGGCGAGCCTCGCCCGGACCCGCAGGCCCAGGCCAGGGTGTGGCGGCAGCTGGCGGCCCGGCGCAGGCGCAGGCGGCTGCCGTGGCTGGCGGTCCCGGTCGTGGCGGCGGCGCTCGCGCTGTTCCTGATCGTCCCTGGCGCGCCCGAGCAGCCGCTGCCCGGCCGGTCGATCCTGCTCGCGGCGGCCACCACGGCGGCGTCCACGTCGGCGGAGGGCACGTACTGGCACGTCAGGAAGCTGCGCGACGGCACGAGGGAGACCGAGCTCTGGGCGACCAGGGACGGCCGGGCGTGGATCTCGGAGGGCGGCCGGGTGACCCGGGTCGAGGGCGGGTCACCGTTCAGCATGGCGGGGCGGGCCATGACGTACGCGCAGATCCGGGACCTGCCGGCCGACCCGGCGGCGCTGCGGGAGCGGGTGGCCGCGATGCTGCCGGACGCGGGGCTGCTCGCCGACGCGCTCGGCGGGCTGCTCTGGACCAAGCCGTCGCCGCCGCAGGTCCGCGCCGCCGCCTACCGCGCGCTCGCCGACCTGCCCGGCGTCCGCTACCTGGGCGAGCGTGCGGACGCGCGCGGGCGTCGCGGTGCGGCGTTCTCCTTCGGGCTGCCGTCGGGCGCCCGGCGCACGCTGATCATCGACCCGGCCACCTCGCAGGTGCTGTCGAGCACGGACGACCGGGCGGGACGTTCCGAGATCGTCCTGGTGGCCGGCTGGACGGACCAAGGCCCCCGCTGACTCATCCCCGCGCGGCGCGTGGCTGCCGCGTGCCCGAAATCAGGAGCCATGACGTGTTCTGGCATGCCCGCACGACCTCAGGCAAGGCCATCTGCCTGAGCGACCAGTTCCCGCTGAGCAACGTGGAGGAGGTGATGCTCGGGCGCGTCACGTTCGCCGGGCAGCCGCCGGTCGATCTCGGCGCGGTCGTCGACTGGACGGCGAACCCGCACGGCAACCGCTCTTGGGCGCTGAACCTGCACGCGTTGCGCTGGGCGGGCCGCCTGATCGCCGAGTACGAGCGTTCGGGGGAAGCGGCGTACCTGCGACGGGCCACCGACCTGGCCGGGCAGTGGGCGCGGGCGAACCCGCGCGGCGGCCGCGGGGTCAGCCCGTGGGCCTGGGCCGAGCATCCGGTGGCGTTGCGCGCCCCGGTGCTCGTCTGCCTGAGCGAGCACGTCCGGGCCCGGTGGCTCCTGGACTGCCTGGCCGAGCACGGCGAGGTCCTGGCCGATCCGGCGCTCTACCGCGCGGGCCACAACCACGGCCTCGACCAGGACATCGCGCTCCTGGTCGTCGGCTGCCGCCTCGGCCGGGCGAAGTGGCGGGACCTCGCCATACACAGGATGACCGCCTCCGCCGAGCTCGCCGTCGACGACCAGGGCGCGCTGCACGAGCAGGCTCCCCGCTACGGCCTGTACGTGCACCGGCGGCTCGGCGTGGCGCTGCGGGCCATCAGGGAGAGCGGCGCCGAACCGCCCCCGCGGCTGGTGGCCAGGAGGTCCGCGCTGGAGGCGTACGTGGCCCACGCCACCCAGCCCGACGGCCGCCTCGTCCCCATCGGGGACAGCCCGGCCGACGCCCGCGCGACCGGGTTCGCGCAGGAGGGGCCGGTGGTGCGGGTGTTCGACGCCGGGTACGTCTTCGGCCGCACGGCCTGGAACGATCCAGAGTCGGCCTACTACTCGATCCGGTTCGGGCCGGGACGCGCGCTGCACGGGCACGAGGACCACCTGGGCGTCACCTACAGCGCCCAGGGGCACCGGATCCTGGTGGAGGCCGGTTTCCACTCCTACGAGCGGACTCCGTACGTGGACTGGACGCGCTCGCCGGAGGCGCACAACGTGCCCGTCGTCACCGGTGTCTTCCGGCCGGGCACGCGCACCCATCTCCTGGAGTCGTCGATCGGGCCCGCCCGCCAGTGCTTCGAGCTGTCCGACGACGCCTACGGGGTGCCCAGAACCAGGCGGGTCCTGGTCAGCCACGCGCCGGACCTGCTGGCCGTGCACGACAGCGTGCCCGCCAGGTCCCTGCGCAGCCTGTGGCACTTCGATCCCGCGCTCACGCTCGTCTCCCGGACCGGCGGCGCGGTGGTGCTGGGCGACGGGGACTGGCGGGTGACGCTCCTGCAGTTCCCCGCCGATGGCCTGCGGCTGCGCACCGGGACGGTCTCGCCCGGCTATCTGCGCACCGCCGGGACCGTCACCGTGGAGTCGGCGGAGGCGGCCGACGTCCTGACCCTGATCGTGCCGGGCGCCGCCGCCCCCGAGGTCACGATCTCGGGCTCCGAGCTGACCGTCGGGACGCCCGGCGGCCCGGTCACGATCGACGGCGGGAGGGGAAGACGACTCGCGTTTCGTCGAGCTATCCGCTGAATCGCCCGGCGGCGGGGCGGCGGGCGGCCTTGGGGGTCAGGTCGGCGCGGGTGACGGCGGCGCCTTCGCCCGCGCGATGCGCGCCTTCACGTCGCGGAAGTGCAGCCGCATCGCCTCCCGGGCGGCCTCGGCGTCCCGCGCCCGGAGCGCCGTCACGATCCGGCGATGGTTGACGACGATCTCCTCGGTCCGCTCCTCCGGCGGGCCGAGCGTCGGCTCGACCTCGTGGTAGACGTCCCAGAACAGGCCGATCAGCTGCAGCACCAGCTCGTTGCCGCTCGACTCGTACAGCAGCGCGTGGAAGGCCCGATCGGCCTCCCGGTCGCGGTCCATGCCGTTCACCAGGGCGTCCAGCGCGGCGAGCCGGGCGGCGCTGGCGGTGCGGGCCACCTGGCCGATCAGCCCCGTCTCCAGCAGCTCGCGGACCTCGACCAGATCGCGCAGCGCGTCGATCCCGCCGCCCGGCCCCGAGCGCACCTGGAAGGCGAGCGACGGCGTCAGCACGTCGAGCGACGCGTGCCCGACGAACGTCCCGTGGCCGTGCCGGATCTCGACGATGCCCAGGGCCCGCAGCGCCCGTACGGCCTCGCGGACGCTGTTGCGGCTCGCGCCGAGCAGCTCCATCAGCTGCACCTCGGTCGGCATCGGCGATCCGGGGGCCAGCCCGCGTTCGTGGATCAGGGCGACGATGCGCTCCTGAAGCGACGCGCCGTCACGCGCAGGCATGCTGCCTCCAGGCTCGGAAGACGTTGTGGTCGAACATCCCACCTCTCGGTCCCGGACGGCCAGGCGGTACGGAAAGTTTACGACGACTGCACGGCCTGGCCACCGGATGAGCCTCGGTCGTTCACCACCCGCGCAGGACATGGGATGTCCTGCGCGGGGCGATGACTCGTTTTCTCAGTTCACGTGGTCGAACGGGAGCCGCAGCCCGAGCCGGCCGCCGATCGGCAGGTTCCGCTCGCGGATCAGGTCCAGCTCCGTGCCGCTGAGGGCGCGGCGGTAGACCCGCAGCTCGTCCAGCGTCCCGCGGAAGCGGTCCGCGCCGTCCATCCGCTGGCCGACGTGGATTCCGCCGATCCCGAACTCCTTGCCGAGAGTCAGCGAGCCGGCCGGCGCCGCCGCCGCCGACACCTGCACGCCGTCCACCATGAGCCGCAGCTCGCCGCCGGCCCGCTGGAGCGCCACGAAGTGCCACTGCCCGTCGTTGTACGCGCTCGGCGACTGGACGGTCACGTCGTACCGGTCGACGGAGAGCACCGCCCGGATGCGGTTGCTGGCAGGCTCGGCCCGCAGCCACAGCCCCGGCGGGTTGGTGCCCCGGTCCACCCGGTGGAACCAGAGGATCGCGTGCGAGCCGGTCTTCTCCGTGTAGCGGACCCAGGTGGTCAGCGTGAAGTCCTTGCCGCCCAGGTCGATGGAGTCGTCGAAGGCCACCTCCACCCGGTCGTCCACCCGGTCCAGGGCCAGCCCGCCGCCGAAGCGCCCGTCGGCGGGCTGCGCGCCGCCCCGGACGTACGCCGCGTTGCGGTGCGGCGAGGTGTCCGGCGTCGTCGGGCCGGGCTCCGGCGGGCCGGGGATGCCGGGCGGGGTGCCGTTCGGCGTCTCCAGGTACGCCTCGTTGAACCGCGCGAACCGGATCTGCTCGTACGGCGAGACGCTGCCCGCCTCGTACATCAGGGCCGCCTCGTCACCGTCCAGCCGCACCATGTCCGAGTACGCCGACGGTCCCCAGTGGAAGACCTTGCCCTCGTCCCACGTCTCGAAGCTGCGGGCCTCGTCGTAGGACGACTTGATGCCCATCGCCTCCCGGGCGCCCGGGTGCATCGGCGAGGAGAAGAGGATGCGCTCGTCGTCGAAGCGCAGCAGCGACCCCTGGACGTCGGTCGTCGCCAGCGCCGGCACGGTGCGGAACGGCGCGTCCCACGTCCTGCCGCCGTCGCTGCTGGTCGCGTACGCCCGGCTGCCCTCGTCGGTGCCGCGCTCGCGGGCCGAGGCGTAGATCCGCCCGTCGGCGAGCTCGACGACGGTGACCTCCTGGGCGATGACCGTGCCGTCGTCGCGGGCCGTCTCGGCGCCGATGTTCCAGGTCACCCCGCTGTCGTCGCTGTAGAGCAGGTGGGTGCCGTACACGTGCTTGCCGACGCGGTCCCAGCTCTCGAAGCTGGCCCCGACGACCAGCCGGCCGGCGTGCGGGCCGGAGGTGAGCTGGATGCCGTGCATCGGGCCGGTGGCGTACCAGAAGTTCCACTCCGGGCGCTTGCCCTCGGTCATCTCCCTGGCGGCCGACCAGGTGGCCCCGTGGTCGTCGCTGAACTGGACCCACGGGTCGCGGTCACAGCCGTTCGGGCACGGCTCGGCGCCGTTGCGGGTGCTCACGAGCACGACCCGGCCGGTGCGCCCGTCGACGATCGGCACCGGGTTGCCGTGGGTCGTGCCGTTGCCCTCCGAGATCACCTGGATCGGTCCCCAGGTCCGGCCGCCGTCGGCGGAACGGCGCAGCACGAGGTCGATGTCCTCGTCGTCGCCGCAGTCCTTCACCCTCCCCTCGGCGAACGCCAGGACCATGCCGTTCGCCGCCCGCACCACGGCGGGGATCCGGAAGCAGCTGTAGCCGGAGTCGCCCCGGTTGTAGATCACCTGCTCGTCCACGAACGGCGCGCTGTCGCCGGTCGCGGCGGCCGGCGCGGCGAACGCGCCGACGAGTAAGCCTGCGAGCGCCATCACGGCGCCCGCCCGGCGCCGCAGGAAGCGCCCGGTACGGCTCTCCGGGGGATAGCCATCGTGCATGTCTTCGCCCTTCTGGCTGGAGTAGCTGGGGGAGAAGACATCCTACGTCCAACGTCGGATGTCACAACAGATGGTTAACGTAGAATGTCCGCCAGAAAACGGGCCGGATCTCCAGGCGCCGGCACAGCGCCCGCGGGCGCTACCGGAGCCGGTCGCGGCGGCGGGTCAGGGCCGCGGTCTCGGCGGTGTTGCCCGCCAGCTCGATGGCCCTGTCGTACGCCGCGCGCGACTCCCGGCCCCGGCCCAGCCGGCGCAGCAGGTCGGCGCGGGTCGCGTGGTAGGCGTGGTAGCCGGCCAGCTCGGGCTCAAGACGGTTGACGGCCGCCAGCGCCACCTCCGGGCCGTCGAGCTCGGCGACCGCGATGGCCCGGTTGAGGGCGACGACCGGCGAGGGGTCGAGGCGGACGAGCTGGTCGTACAGGGCGACGACCTGCGACCAGTCGGTGTCGCGCACGTCCCTGGCGGAGGTGTGCACGGCGTTGATCGCCGCGAGGATCTGGTAGCGGCCCGGAGCCGCCCCGGCGGCGGCAGCGGCGAGACGCTCGCGCACCAGCTGATGGCCCTCGGCGATCAGCGCCGCGTCCCAGGCCCCCCGGTCCTGCTCGTCGAGGGCGACCAGCTCGCCGCCCGCCGAGACCCGGGCGGTGCGGCGCGCCTCGGTGAGGAGCATCAGCGCCAGCAGCCCGGCCACCTCGCCGTCCTCCGGCATGAAGGTGCGGAGCAGGCGGCCGAGCCGGATCGCCTCGGCGGTCAGGTCGGGGCGTACGGGATCGGTGTCGGGGCCGGTCGCCAGGTAGCCCTCGTTGAAGACGAGGAAGAGGACGGCGAGCACGCCGGAGACGCGTGCCGGCAGGTCCTCGGCGGACGGCACCCGGTAGGGGATGCGAGCCGCCTTGATCTTGGCCTTGGCCCGGGTGATCCGCTGCCCCATCGCGGTCTCCCGCACCAGGAAGGCACGGGCGATCTGGGCGACGGTCAGGCCGCCGACCAGTCGCAGCGTCAGCGCCACGCGGGACTCCATCGCGAGCGCCGGATGACAGCAGGTGAAGATCAGCCGGAGCCGGTCGTCGTCGATGGCTCCGAGAGGCTCGGCCGGGTCGTCGTCGTACAACAGCTGGGCCTCCTTCTGCTTGTCCGCGCGCTTGCTCTCGCGCCGGACCCGGTCGATGGCCTTGCGGCCGGCCGTGGTGGCCAGCCAGGCGCCAGGGCTGGGAGGCACGCCGTCGGCCGGCCACCGCTCGACAGCGGCCGCGAACGCCTCCGCCGCCGCCTCCTCGGCGACATCGAGGTCCCCGAACCGCCTGGCCAGCGCGGCCACCACGCGCGACCACTCCTCGTGGTGGGCCCTGGTGATCGCCTCACGGACGCCGGCCACGGTCACCCGCCCAGGAACGGCCGTACCTCGACCCTCCGGTTGCACGCCTTGGACCCCTCGGCGGCGAGCTTGAGCGCCACGTCGAGGTCGGGAGCCCTGATGATCCAGAGGCCGGCGAGGTACTCCTTCGACTCCAGGAAGGGCCCGTCGGTGAGCATCGCCTCCCCGCCCCGGTTGTCGATCACGGTGGCCGTGCCGGGCGAGGCCAGGCCGCCGGCGAACACCCAGTGGCCCTCGGCCACCAGCCGGTCGTTGAACGCGTTGATGGCGGACATCTCGTCCGGCGTGGCCGAGGCGGTCCTGTCGTCGATCACGGAAACCAGGTACTGCATCTCAGGTCATCTCCTGCGTGACGGTCGGTCGTACGAGGGGCGGCTATGACGCGAGGTCCGGGCCGGCGTACCGCGGGCGCCCGGCAGGGCGGTAGACCTGGCACGTGATGCCGCTCGCGAACGCCCGGAAGCCGACCAGGTCCAGCGCCAGGTCCGGGCCCGTGGCGGGGAACAGCCGCGTGCCCTGGCCGACGACCACGGGATAGGTGAACAGGGTGATCTCGTCGACCAGGCCCTCGTCGAGCAGCCGGCGGACCAGCGCACCGCTGCCGTGCACCTGCAGCTCACCGTCCCGCTCGGCCTTCAGCTCCCGCACGGCGTCCACGGCGTCGCCGGACAGGACGGTCGTGCCCGCCCATCCCGGGTCGGTGAGCGTGGCGGAGGCCACGTACTTGGGCCGCGCGTGCAGGGGGCCGCCGATGGGGTTGCTCTCCGGATCCGGCATCACGCCCCAGGAACCGGCGAAGATCTCGTACGTCCGCCGGCCGAACAGGAACGCGTCGGCGCGCTGGTAGATCTGCCCGAGGAACGCCTCGGCCTCACCGTCGAACAACGGCAGGGCCCAGCCGCCGCGCTCGAACCCGCCCCTGCGGTCCTCGTCCGACTGCCCGAGTCCCTGCATCACGCCGTCGACGGATACGTTCGTGATGGTCGTCAGCTTCATGCTCGTCATCCTTCTCTTCCTCGGCCCTGGGGACATCCCTCGTGGGCGCCCTCTCACACCTTCAACGAACAGCCCCGGCCCGATCCGACAGGGACGTTTCTCTGAATCTCCGGGTTTCTCACTCCGCGGTGACCGTGGCGAGGCCGGACCGGTAGGCGGCGATCACGAGCTGGGCGCGGTCTCGGGCGTGGAGTGGCGGACCATCCGCCCGCACGGCGTCCCTCCCCTGGTCCACCTCGTACGGCGGGCCGCGGCCGTCATGGGTGACGGCCGGCGCCGGCCGGGTTGTCGGCGAGCACGCAGGCGACGGGCGGGTCGAGGTCGAGGGTCTCGACCCGGAGGCGGGTGAAGCCGGCCTGGGTGAGCAGGTCCTGGAGCTCCTGGGCGGCCCGGGCCGTGGTGTCCCGGTTGGCGCCCGGGCTGCGCGGCTGGCTGACGAGCGCGATGCGGCCTCCGGGGCGGAGCAGGCGGCGCAGCTCGGCGAGCCGCTCCACCGGGTTCGGCCAGAACCCCGCGGAGTTGACGGCGAGGACGGCGTCGAGCGGGTCGCCGAAGCTCGGCAGCCGCTCCACGGAGGCCTGTGTGAGGCGCACCCGGCGGGCGCGGACGGCGGCGGCGTTGCGGCGGGCGGCCTGCCGGACCATGGTCAGGGAGTGGTCGACGCCGAAGACCTGGCCGTGGGTGGCCCGGCGGGCGAGCTCGGCGATGGCGATGCCGGGACCGAACCCGATCTCCAGCACCCGGTCGGTGGGCCGCACGTCCAGCAGCGACACCGCCCACCTGTTGCGCTGCCGGTTGGAGGGGCGAAGGGCGAACATCCAGCTCGTCGCCCACCCGACGACGCCTCGGGGGCGATGGGCCTGGCCCACCAGGTATCTGATCACGCGCTGCTTGAAAGACGTATCCGCTGTTCGCATGATCGCCAGTCAATGGCTTCAAGTATGCTTGAAGTCAATGGGCGAGCAGTTGACGATCGGCGAGCTGGCGAGCCGCACGGGTGTCGCCACCTCCGCCCTGCGCTACTGGGAGGAGTTCGGCCTCCTGCCGGCGCCGGCCCGGATCTCGGGCCGGCGGCGTTACCCGCCGTCGGCGGTCGAGCTGGTCGGCGTGGTCCTGCTGCTGCGCGACGCCGGCTTCACGCTGCGGGAGATCAGGGCGTTCGTCGCGTCACGCGCACCGTCCGACGACGGATGGCGCGAGCTCTACCGGCGCAAGCTCGCCGAGCTGGACCGGCGGATCGCCCAGGCCCAGGTGGCGCGCACCGCCATCGCGCACGGCCTGGCCTGCCCGCACGAGGACCTCTTCGCGTGCGCCAACTTCACCGGCGGGATCGCGGCGCTCCTGTCGGGATCCTCGCTCGAAGAGGCACACGACGAGATCCACTCGCACCCCTGACCGGATGAACCCTTCAGGCCGTCGGCGCGTCCCTCAGATATGAAGGGATCACGTTGGACCGTCATCGCGTTGCTCGCGGCGTTGTGCGCCTGCGGTCAACCCGGTGCCGGCGCGGCGCCCACGGCGGCCGGGACCGAGACGATCGTGTTACCGAGGGCCGATCAGCCCGCACCGCATCGGCCCACTCTGGAACGGCTCGAACGAGAGGCGGCGTCGTCGGGCCGGCCCCTGGAGGAGGTCGTCAAACGGTACGCGACCCGGCTGGCCGCCACCTCGTCGCCCAGGCCGACGGACTTCGACGGGTACGACCCCGCGGTGACCGAGCCGGACGTGACGATCGACGGCATCCCCTACGCCGAACTGGCCGACCTCGTGAACGTCGCCAGATCGCAGGGCATCTCCTACGAGGAGGCCATCGACCGCTTCGGCTCACAGACGGCCAACAACCGGGTGCTCGACAAGCTCCACAAGGAGTTCCCCGGCGAGCTCTCCGGCATCAGGTACGTCGACGACCACCGAGGGCTGCGCATCGGCTTCAAGGGGCGCGTCCCGGCTCGCGCGATCGAGCTGGCCAGGACCCTTCCCACGGAGGTCACGCTGATCGGCGGCAAGGGATTCTCGTCCGCCGACCTCCAGCAGGCCCACGACACGGTCGTCAGCTGGCTCCGTTCCCGGCCCGAGGTGGCCACGATGACCTCGCACACGGATGAGGAGACCGGCAAGGTCAAGGTCACGATCCAGCCAAAGGCGATGCCGGACGACGAAGAGGAGTTCGAGCGCGGGCTTCGGCTCCCCCGGCCGGACAATCCCCGCATCACCATCGAGGTGACGCTCTCCGCCGATTCTGTCGCCGTCCGGCCGCTTCGCGTGCAGTCATGACGTTCTCCTCGGCGTACGGGTGCCGCGCAGGTGGCTCATGCCGGGGACGAGGAGCAGGCAGGGCGGGATCACCAGCACCAGCCCCGATCTCCCCCAAGGCACGTCCGTCATGGTCCGGCCGCGGTGGGCGGGCCATGATCGAATCTGCTAGTGTCTGCTTTCCGGTCGGATGTTGATTCCGGCCGGAAGGTCTATGTATGACCACTATCAAGGCAACCGTGCGGCCCATCAACGCCGCGGACCGCCCCATCATCGAACGCCTCTGGCTCATGTTCCGCCACGACATGGCGGACTTCCAGGGCGGGCTGCCCAGCCCCGACGGCACCTATCACAGCGACCGGCTGCGCACGGCGCTCGAGGACGACGAGTGGACGGCGTACCTGTTCACCAGCGGGGACCGGCCCGTCGGGTTCGCGTTCGTGCGCGCGCTGTCCGGCCCGGCGCGCGTGCTCAACAGCTTCTTCGTGGTACGCGGCGCGCGCCGTTCCGGGGTCGGGATGGAAGTCGTGCGAGACGTGATCTCCCGGCATCCGGGGCCTTGGAGGATCGCCTTCCAGGAGGCCAACACGGCGGGCGCGGCGTTCTGGCGTCGCGTCGCCACGGAGATCGCCGGTGACGCGTGGAAGGAGGAGCCCGCGGCCGTCCCTCCGGACGTGTGGATCTCGTTCACCGCCCCTGACCAGGGCCGGTAGAGCGATTGGGCGAGACCCCGCCGGCGCCTGCCGGCGGGGTCTCGCCTGCATCCCCCAGATGGCTGATCAGCCGCCGCACAGGCTGTGCCAGCGGTTCACCCACTCGATGTTGGTGACCACCGAGCCCCAGTTGCGCCAGCCGCCCGGCATCGAGCCGGCGTCGGCGAGGCCGTAGTGCAGGCACTTGCGCTGCTTGCTGCTGAGCTCGGGGCCGCTGCCGCTGTCGGTGTAGTACTGGTAGGTGACGATGACGTGGTCGGCGCCGTTCGGCTCGGACTCGCCGTTGTTGAAGAAGGAGCGGATGCCCGAGACGTTGCCGCTCCAGTTGCCCGCCTTCTCCAGCTTGAGCGTGCCGGTCTGGCCGGAGCCGCTGTAGAAGCAGACGTAGCGGTAGTTGCAGTCGCCGGCGTCGTCCGCGCTTGCGGCGGGCGCCATCGCGAGGCCCAGAGCGGCGGCGGTCGCTCCGGCGGCGGCGATGCTGATGATGCGTCGAAGAGTCATGCGGATGAAGCTACGGATGACCGCTTTGGATCGACTTTAGTTCCGCTGTGCCGAGGGGGGAATCCCGGCGATCGTGAAAGCGCCCTTGTCCTCGTGACGCCCGGTGGGTGGCGGCGGGGGCCGCGGCGCGCACATTCTTGGGCCGAGCGGTCACCTTCGTCCCCTGCGCTCCGTCAGTGCAGCAGTGATCCAGCATTGGAACCGAGAAGGGACAACCCCGTGACCACCACCCAGTCGCGTCTGCCGAACCCCGCCGTGCTCGTCCCCGAGCTCAAGGACATCGGCGGCGCCCTGTACAAGGCCACCGGCAACGGCACGATCCCGCAGACGACCATCAGCCTGGTCCAGCTGCGCGCCGGTCAGCTCGCCGGCAGCACGTACCTGACGGTCCTGCACACCGGCAACCTCCGCAAGGCCGGCGCCGCCGAGGAGAGCATCACCGCCGTGGCCTCCTGGCGCGACGCGCCCTACTTCACCGACGCCGAGCGCGTCGCGCTGGAGCTGGTCGAAGCCGTGCTCACGCCGAACCCGGCCGGCGAGCGCGTCCCCGACGAGCTGTACGCGAGGGCGTCCGAGCACTACGACGACCAGGCTCTGGCCACGCTCATCATGGCCATCGGCCAGGTCTGCTTCTTCCTCCCGCTCGCCCTCATCGGCAAGCCCCTGCCCGGCGTGTCACCGGCGGAGCAGTGGCGGCAGTAGCGCCCGGACCCTAGGCGGTGACGTCGTGGTGTTCAGCCAGGAGGTGCCGCGTTCGTAGAAGTGCCGTAGGGCCACCGGCATGAGGAGGTTGCGCAGCCGGCGGGCGACGGGACCGGCGATCTTGGCGTCGCGGTTGGCGGCGGCGGACCTGACCATCTTGGCGATGCGGGCCCGGCGCCGCCGGGCGTAGTCGGCCAGGGCGTCGGGGACGTCGGCGCGCTCGAGCGCGCGGGCCAGGAGACCAGGTTGAACGTCCCGGGTTCGACGTCGGGGCCGTCGGCCACGCCGGAGGCCGAGTACAGGCCCGCGTACGCCGGCTCGGGGGCGCCGGGGTCGAGGATGCGCCTGGTCGCCGACCTGCTCCTCCACGGCCTCACCGGCCCCACGGACCCGCCCGCCTGAGCCCGGGGCGCGGGGCTCTTGACCTTGACGTAACGTCAAGGTCTTTCATGAGGCCATGAAGATCCGCTCTGATCGGCGCCACGGCGTCCGGCGTGTCCCGCGGGGCAGCCTCGATCTGGCCTACGTGCGTGCGGGGCGGCGGGGGGCGACGCCGCTGCTGGTGATCCCGGGAGGGCCGGGGCTGGGCTCGGTCGTCCCGTATCGCCGGCTCAGGCGCCTGGCCGCCCACCGGGGATTCGACGTGATCATGGTCGAGCACCGGGGCGTCGGCTTCTCCCGGCGTGACCGTACCGGCATGGATCTGCGGTGGGAGGATCTCACCGTCACGGCGGCGGTCGAGGACCTGGTGGCGGTGCTCGACGCGTGCGGCGTGGACCGGGCCGTCGTCTACGGCACCTCCTACGGCGGCTATCTCGCGCAGGTGCTCGGCGCCACCCACCCGGAGCGCGTGTCCGGCATGGTGCTCGACTCCACCTACGCCTCGGCCGACGACTTCGACCTCTGCCGGGCGTACCTGCGAAGGCTGCTGTGGGACGGCGACGAGCCCGAGACCAGGGGCGTGGCGGCGGCGCTGCGCGCCCTGGTGGAGTCGGGCAAGGTCACGGACGAGGACACGGCCGTCGTGGTCCCGCTCGCCTACGAGCTCGGCGGGGTTCCGCTGCTGTCCAAGCTGCTCATGGCGGTGGACAAGGGCAGGCGCGGGCTCTGGGACCGGCTGGCCGCCCTGGTCACCGGCGAGACGACCCGGGTGCGCCCGTACGTGATGGAGTTCGACCTCGCCGGGGTGATCAACTTCCGTGAGGCCTACGCGCTGAAGCCGGACGGCCTGCCCCTGGACCCCGCCCTGCCGTACGCCTCCATCGCCGGCCGGTTCCCCGCCTTCACCGGTGAGCCCGTCGACGCGCCCGCCGCTCTGCGGAGCTTCACCTGGCCTGTCGCCGTGGTGTCCGGAGCCAGGGACCTGCGGTCCATACCGGCCGTCGCGCAGCGGATCAGCGAGCTGACTCCCCACGGCGTGCTCGTGCCCTTCGACGGGCTGGCGCACAGCATCCTGGACAACCATCCCGCCGCGGCGCTGGCCGTCGCCCGCACGGTGACGGAGGAGGACCTGCGTCTGCTGCCCGCGCGGACGGCTCGCCTGGCCGCCCTCCCCGGCCGAGGCAAGGCGGCGCTCGCCGGCCCGCTGATGAACCTCATGCTGGCCGGAAGCGCCTGAGGCCGGCGCGGCGAGGTCAGGCGCGCGGCCCCAGGAACAGGCCGCCGCTGGCGTCGACGACCTGGCCGGTGATCCATCGGGCGGCGTCGGAGGCGAGGAAGGCGACCACGTCGGCGACGTCGTCGGCGCTGCCGAGGCGGTCGAGGGCCGTGGATCCGGCGATGAAGCCGGCCAGGCCGGGCGCGTCGAAGACGGCCGCGTTGGCGGGGGTGCGGGTGGCGCCGGGGGCGACGGCGTTCACGGTGATGCCCCGGACGCCGAGCTCGTTGGCCAGGGTCAGGCTCATGGTCTCGATCGCGCCCTTGGTCATGGCGAAGGACGTCTGGGCGGGGTTGGCCATGCGGGTCGCGACGGACGAGATCGTGACGATCCGGCCGCCGTCGCGCATCAGGGGCAGGGCGCGCTGGATGATGAAGTACGGCGCCCGTACGTTCACGGCGAACAGGTGGTCGAACTCGGCCCGCGTCGTGGCGCCGAGCGGACCGGCCGGCTGCGCTGCCGCGTTGTTGACCACGATGTCGAGGGGCCGCCCGGCCAGAACGGCCTCGACTCCCGCGAAGAGCTCGTCGACGTCGCCGTCCACGCCCAGCTCGGCCCGGACGGTGACAGCGGTCCCGCCGTCGCGCTCGATCCGGCCGGCCGTCGCCGTCGCGCCGTCCGCGTCCGTGCCGTAGTGCACGATCACCATCGCTCCCCTGCCCGCCAGCCGGGTCGCGATCGCCTGGCCGATGCCGCGCGAGGCGCCGGTCACCAGGGCCGTCCTGCCGATGAGATCACTCATGTCCACCACTCCTGACTGTTAGCGACTACCGATTTGGTAGTGACTATCACGATGGTAGTGTCTAACACATGCCGGAGCAGCACTCAACCCTGCGAGCACGACGACGGGCCCAGACGCGGCGCACGATCCAGGGGCACGCGATACGGCTGTTCAGCGAACGCGGCTACGACGCCACGACCATGAACGACGTCGCCGACGCGGCCGGAGTCTCGCCCATGACCGTCTACCGGCACTTCCCCACCAAGGAAGACCTCGTGCTCGTCGACGAGCACGGCAGGCTCATCGCCGAGCGGATCGCCGCGTCGCCCGCCGGCCTGCCCCTGGTCCGCCGCATCGGCGGCGCGCTCGTCGACGCCGCCACGGCCCTGACCGGCGACGACATGGCAGCGGACCGGCAGTTCCTGCTCGCCCGCCTCCAGCTCATGATCTCCACGCCCGCCCTGCGGGCCAGGCACCTGGACAACCAGTACGCCCTCCAGCAGGCCATCATCGGCGCCCTGGCGAACGATCCCGCCGACCCCGACGCGGCGTTCCGGGCCCAGGCGGCGGCGAGCGCCTGCCTGGCCGCCCTCCACACGGCGATGGTGCGCTGGGCCGAGGACGACGGGCGGACCGATCTGCCCGCCCTGATCGGCAGGGCCCTCGCGGCCGTCTTCGGCGACGACGTCGTCAGCCCAGCACGATGACCGGCCTCACAGGAACAGGAAGCCGACCGCCGCGGCGGCGATGAGCGTCCCCAGCAGGAGGGCGAGGGCGATCTCCCGGGTGTCCGCCCGCCCTTCGCACCTGATCCAGGCCAGATAGACGGCTGTCACCGCCAGCGTGGTCTCCATCTCCGCGACAGCGAACCGCCATTGGAAGGCGGTCGCCAGCACCACCCACCCGCCGTGCCGGCCCTGGCGCATGGCCCGCTACCTGCGGGCGCCCCAGGCTCGCGTGTCGTAATTGACACCATTTGCACCCACTTGGGGTTATTGGGCTCTCCTGTGCGGGCAGGGCTTCAGAAGCAGTAGCGAGCGGACAACCCGGGAGGAGTGGCCGTGCTCACGCTGACCACCGACGCGGTCGCGGCGATCCGCGATCTGACCACACAACCCGAAACTCCGCCGGACACCGGGCTGCGCATCGCGGCCTCCTCCACCAACGGCTCCGACAGATCTCTGGAGCTGTCGGTCTCGGGCGGCCCGCACCCGGAGGATCAGATCCTCGAGGCGGAGGGCGTACGGGTGTACCTCGAACCGAGCGCCGCCTCGTTCCTGGACGACAAGACCCTCGACGCGGAGATGGAGGACGACCGGCCGTCCTTCCGGATCATCCCCCGGACCTAAGAGCGCGGCCCAGGCGAGCCCGTCCCGCGCCTGTCGAACTCGTCGGGCGTGCGGACGCCGTCGTCCAGGACCGCCGTGTAGATGTCGTAGCTGCTGACACGCGGCCCGCCCCGAGCCGCCAGGGCACGTTTGATCAGCAGGATCGCGGCCCTGCTCTCGTCGGTGAGGCGGGGTCGCAGCGTGCGCAGGTGGACGGTGCTGGGCTGGCGGTCGGGCTGGTCGATGAACCACACGTCCAGGTTCCAGTCGTTGCCGTCCGGGGCCCGGTAGTGCACGCCGAGATAGACCCCGTCGGGATAGAGCGGATCGACGTTCCACGCGCCCGTGTCGTCGCGGATCTGCACCTGCCGTACCCGGGGGTGCAGGACGAGGCCTGCGCCGAGGCGTGAGATGTCCGCGATGGTGTGCTCGTCGAGTGCCGCGCAGGTCACGTCGATGTCGAGGTCGCGGGTGACCATCAGGCCCAGCGCCGCGCTGCCCACCCGCGCCGGCGCGCCGATCTTCCCGAGGGCCGCGGCCAGGCCCAGATCGTCATAGGCGGCGTCCGCCGCGGCCTGCAGCTCCCTCTGTTCGCGCAACAGTTCGCCGGTCACGACGCAAGGCTACAAGCGGTGCGGCTTCGCGTGCGCCGTGACATGACGATGACACGGCGCTGACCCGGCGCGCACAAGGCCGGTCGATAGTGAAGGGGCCTGAATCGAAAAAGGAGAATGCCTTGCGCAATGGCCGAGAATGGGACCGGCGTTCGCTGCTGCGGGGCGCCGCCGTACTGGCCGGTGCTGCGGCGACCGCGCCACTGGCGGGCGGCGCGGCGCCGGCGCTGGCCGACGGCGGTGACGCGGATGCGCTGTTCCGGGCCGGGGAGTTCGAAAGGGCCGGCCGCGCGTACGAGGAAATGCTGAAGAAAGACCCGGTGAATGTGCACGCGGCCCGCCGGCGCGGTTATGTCGCGCTGCTGTCCAACCAGTTCCAAGACGCGGAGAAATATCTCAGGAGAGCCGTCGAGCTGGCGCCCGACGACAAGGAGGCCAACCATTTCCTGGCCGACTGTTACACCCGGCAGGACAAGTTCTCTCTCGCCGTGCCGCGATGGCGGGCCGCCGGTGAGGAAGGCTACGCCACGTTGTTCGCGGCGTTCCGCGGCGAGCCGTACCAGATCCACGGCGACGTCGGCCGGGTGCCGTGGCGGCAGCTCGACCCGGCGCCGATGCTGCAGGCGTCGCTCAACGGCGGACCGCCGATCAACCTGTCGTTCTACACGCGCGTCGCGCAACTGGGCGTGTCGCAGAAGGCGGCGGAGGACGCCGGGATCCGCGCCGTGACCGAGGACAAGCTGGAGTACGAGGGCAGGACCATGACGATCTGGTCCGGGATCCTGGACTCCTTCCGGCTGGGCGGCATCGAGCTGCGCAACATCCCCGTGGGCTGGTCGGACGACGACGGCCCGGGCATCGGCGACGGACTGATCGGCACGTGGATCCTGTACCACTTCCTGACCACCGTCGACTACGCCGGCCGGTCGCTGATCCTGCGCCGCAGGACCCCCGAAACGGCCAGGGCGGCCCGCGCCGCCGCCGCACGGTCCGGCGCCGAGCCGCTGCCGCTGTGGCTGGCCCCCGAGCACCTGCTGTTCACCCGGGGCAGCATCACCGGCGCCATCGGCTCCGGCCCGCGCGTGGTGGCCCTGAACCTCGGCGGGACCGGCGAGATGGCCGTGAGCATGCCCGCGGACACGGTCGAACGGTTGCGGATCCGTACCGACCACGACCGCCCGGTGGAGGCTTTCGCCGGCGGGCAGCCGGTTGTCAGCCATCCCTGCTACCCGGAGGAGGTCCGCCTCGGCAGCGCCGCCGCCCACGACGTCTACTGCTACGCCGACGACCGGCCTGCGCTCGGCCGAGAGGGCTTCGACGTGCACGCAAGCTTCTCGCACAGCTTCTTCAAGCCCTACCACGTCACCCTCGACTTCACCGGCATGACCGCCTACGTCGCCCGGGGCCGCGCCACACCGTGAACGGGCCCGGCATCAACCGATCGGTTGATGCCGGAATCCACCACCCCGCTCTCCGCCCGGACGATCCGCCGCCCCGGCATCCGGGCGAAGCTCGAGTCATGCCAACCACCCGGGAGCCCGCTCTCCGCACCACCGGACTCCGCAAGGTCTTCGGCGACCACGTGGCCGTCGACGACGTCGACCTCACCGTGCCCGCCGGATCGTTCTACGGTCTGGTCGGGCCCAACGGCTCCGGCAAGACCACCACCCTGGCCATGTCCGTCGGCCTGCTGCGCCCCGACGCCGGCAGCGCCGAGATCTTCGGCGTCGACGTCTGGCGTGACACCGTGCGCGCCAAGGAGCTGATCGGCGTGCTGCCCGACGGCAACGCCATGCCGGAACGGCTCACCGGCCGTGAGGTCCTCACCTACCTCGGGCTGCTGCGGGGCATGGAGCCGGCCGTCGTCGCCGAGCGCGCCGACGAGCTGCTCCGGGTCCTGGAGCTGGACTCCGCGGAGCGGACGCTGGTCATCGAGTACTCCACCGGCATGCGCAAGAAGATCGGCCTGGCCATCGCCCTCCTGCACGCGCCCCGCCTACTCGTCCTGGACGAGCCCTTCGAGGCCGTCGACCCCGTCTCCGCGGCCACGATCAGGACCATTCTGCGCAGGTTCGCGGGCAACGGCGGCTCGGTGATCATCTCCAGCCACGTCATGGCCCTCGTCGAACAGCTCTGCGACCACGTGGGCGTCATCTCCGACGGCCGCGTCGTGGCCGCCGGGCCGCTGGCCGACGTACGCGGCGGCGGGAGCCTGGACGACGCCTTCGTCGATCTCGTCGGCGCCCGCACCGGAGGAGCGGAGGGGCTGGCATGGCTCACCTCCTGACCCCGGCCCCGGTGGCCGCCCAGCACATGGTCCGCATGCGGCTGGCGATCATGCGCAACTCCCTGCGCGGTGACGACGCCGCCAACCTCACCGCCGGCGTTTCGCTCGGGGTGCTCCTGGCCATCGGAACGATCGCCGTCGCCGTCCTGTGGCCCCCCTACCTGCCTCTCACGCTGGCCGGCTGGCTCTCCGGCTGGATCTTCGGCCCCCTCCTCTTCGGGGGCGGCAGCGAGGCTCTCCGCCCCGAGTACTTCTCCATGCTCCCGGCCACGCCGCGCCAGGTCGCGGTGGCGCTGCTCGCCGGGGCCTTCGCCGGCCCCGCGCCCGCCGTCAACCTCCTCGCCCTGATGTCCCTGCCCGTGTACGGGTGGCGCTTCGGCCCGGTCGGAGTGCTCGTCGGCCTGGTGGCCGCGGTCAGCACACTGATCACCATGGTGATGATCTCCCGCGTCTTCGTGGCGCTCATCGGGCTGTTCGTCAGGTCCCGGCTCACGGCGACCACCGTCGGCGTGCTGATCGGCACCGCCATCGCCCTGTGCAGCAACGGCTGGGCGCTCGCGGCGGCGCTGGGCGGCACCGACACCGCCGCGTGGTTCGAGACCGTCTTCCGCGTCCTGCCGTCCGGATGGGGCGTGGCCGCCGTCGAAGCCTCGTGGCCCCTCGCCCTCGCCATCCTCGTCGCGGGCGCCGGCGTGATCGGCCTCCTCCTGGCCGTCTGGGCCCGGCTGCTGTCGCGGCGTGTCGTCTCAGCCGTGCGCGGCGGTGTGCCGTCCCGCCGCGGCACGCCCCGGCCCCTCCCCGCCACCACCAGCGGCGCCCGGATCACCGCCGCCAAGGAACTGCGCGCCTGGTGGCGCGACCTCGTCCGCATCCAGCTCCTCGCCACCGCCTTCTCCTACGCGATCGTCACGCCTCTCCTGCTTCTCGCCATCGACGCGTGGATCATGGTCCCGTTCACCGGGCTCATCGCGATCGTGATGGCCGCCTCGTCCTCGGCCAACCTCTACGGCGCCGACGGGACCGCCCTCTGGCTCACCCTCATGACCCCGGGCGCGGAGCGCTCCGACGTCCGCGGACGCCAGCTCGCCTGGCTCCTCGCCGTCGGGCCGCCCGCGGTGCTCCTCTCCCTGGCCGGCACGCTCGTCAGCGGCGAGAGCTGGGCCTGGCCGTGGGTGCTCGGCCTGCTCCCCGCCCTCCTCGGCGGCGGGGCCGGGCTCATCGTCCTGCTCGGCGTCACCTCGCTGGTCCCCGGCACCGACCCGCACAAGCGCGGCGGCAACCCGCTCAGCACCGGCGCCGACGAATCCGCCGAGACCGGCATCGCCTGGCTCGTGCTCATCGCGGTCCCCACCACCGCCCTGCCCGCGGCCGGGGCCATCCTGTATCACCCGCTGGCCGGCATCGCCGCCGGTCTGCTGACCGGCGCCCTCAGCATGTGGGGATTCGGCAGGATCGCCTACCGCAGGCTCGAGTCCCGCGGGATCGAGTTGCTCAACCTCATGAAGCACGGCCCGGCGCCCACGCCCGACAAGCCCACCACCGCGGACCTCCCCGTCCAGCACCGCATCGGCGTCATGATCTGCCACCTCATCGCCTGGCTTCCCCTGTTCCCCCAGGGGGTCGCGCCCCTGTTCATGAAGATCTTCGGCGTCGAGGGCCCCTCATGGTTCCTCGCCCTTCATCTCCCGTCGATGTGGCAGTGGCCCACGATCATCGCCATGATCGCCACCGGGTTGCTCATGTACGGCTACGCCTTCCTGATCCCCATGCGCCTAAGCTCTTCCTCAACGGCCCCTACCAGCTGAAATCCGTACGTTTCCCGAGAGGAGGGCATGCTCCGGATGAACGACCCCTTCCCGCTCTCCCCTTGGGAACGACGCTTCGAGAACGCCGTCGAGATCGTCCCCTACGTCACCCTCGCCGTCTCCCTCGTCATCAGCCTGGCCTCCCCCGACCAGCCTCCAGGCGGGATCGCCCGCACCCTCGGGCTCGCCGCCCTGGCCCTCGCCTGGATCGTCGGGACCCGCACCCTTCTCCCCGCCGCCGTGCGCCGGCGCCGGATTTACGTCACCGTTCACTTCCTCGGCGTCCTGGCCACCGCCGCGCTGCTGACCTTCCACGACCCCATCTTCGTCATCTACTGCATCTCCGGCTTCTTCCTCGCCGCCCACTTCGCGCCCTCCAGGTGGACCTTCGCCGCCGTCGCCACCACCTCCTGCATCCTGTACGGGTCGACGCTCGACTGGAGCCAGGCCACCCTCCAGCTCATCGCCTTCTACCTGGTGATCATCGCCGTGCAGACCATCGCCATCGGCGGCGGCTCCATCGCCGGCCTCAAGATCGAGGAGCGGCAGCGCAAGTACCGGAAGGCCGCCAGCGACCTGCAGACCGCCATGGCGGAGAACGCCGACCTCCACGCCCAGCTCCTGGCCCAGGCCCACCAGGCCGGGATACTCGACGAGCGCCAGCGCATGGCGCGCGAGATCCACGACACCCTCGCGCAGGGCCTCACCGGCATCATCACCCAGCTCCGCGCCGCCCAGCGCGTCGAGGATTCCGACGCCCACATCGCCCGTGCGCTCACCCTCGCCCAGGACAGCCTCACCGAAGCGCGCCGCTCCGTCTCCGCCCTCCAGCCCCACCAGCTAGAGGACGCCCACCTGCCCGAGGCCATGACCACCCTGGCCCGCGGCTGGTCCGAGAGCACCGGCGTCGACCTCCACGTCGAGGTCACCGGCGACCGCGTCCCCCTCAGCCCCGCCATCGAGGTGACCCTGTTCCGCGTCGCGCAGGAAGCCCTCACCAACGTCGCCAAGCACTCGGGCGCCACCCGCGCCGGCCTCACCCTCTCCTACACCGGACCGGTCGTGCTCCTCGACATCCGCGACAACGGCACCGGCATCCACCACCCCAACAGCGAAGGATTCGGACTCAGCAGCATGAGACAACGCGTACGCGGCGTCGGCGGCTCCCTCGAATTCGAGACCACGCCCGGCGAGGGCACCGCCGTCAGCGCCACCGTCCCCGCCATCCAGGGGGATCGGCGATGATCCGCCTCCTCATCGTGGACGACCACCCCATCGTCCGCGACGGCCTGCGCGCGGCCTTCGACGCCGAACCGGACATCGACGTCGCCGGCGAGGCCGCCAACGGCCGCGAAGGACTCGAACGCGCCGCCGCCCTCGACGTGGACATCGTCCTCATGGACCTGCGCATGCCCGAGATGGACGGCGTCAGCGCCATCACCGCCCTGCGCCGCTCCCACCCGCACATCAAGGCCCTCGTCCTGACCACCTTCGACGGCGACTCCGACGTCCTGCCCGCCATCGAAGCCGGCGCCACCGGCTACCTCCTCAAGGACGCCCCCACCGACGAGCTCCTGCGCGCCGTCCGCGCCGCCGCCGCGGGCGAGCCGGTCCTGTCCCCCTCGGTCGCCGGCCGCCTGATGGGCCAGGTACGCCGACCGGCCAAGGCCGCGCTCACCGACCGCGAACTCCAGGTCCTCACCCTCGTCGCCGACGGCGCCACCAACCGCCAGGCTGCCGCCAAGCTCTTCATCAGCGAGGCCAGCATCAAGACCCATCTGCTGCACATCTACGACAAGCTCGGCGTCCGCGACCGCGCCGCCGCCGTCGGCGAGGGCTACCGCCGCGGCCTGCTCGGCTAGCTAGATCGCTGATGTGAAATTTGGGTTAGTGATCGTAGGCGATCAGGGATCGTTTCACGGGTGCGCCGATGTTCCAGTTGTGCCAGATGACAGCG